>NZ_JMIO01000037.1 GCF_000691865.1 Methanoculleus sp. MH98A
GAATAGAGAATATACACCTCGCATTCGCTTCGAGAGATTGAAGCGAGAGTTCCCCATCGGCATTTACGGCTCGTTTTACCTGGAGAGAAAGAACGACCTGATCAGGCTGAGGGATGCCGTCAGGCAGTATGGTTACCACAATGCATGCATATCGGAAGACTTAGACGACAGACCTCAAGAAGCGCGAGATCCACCTGACCCCATCTATGATCGTCACTTGAGCGTACAACTGATCGATCGGAGTGTGGCTCATGTCTTCGTCCTTGCAATGCCCGGGGACAGCGAACCGGCTAACCTGATACAATCCGTCTCAATGGAACTGGAACGACTCACCGCTCTCATGGACCATAGAATAAAAGACCATCAGGATGTCATGCTTCTTGTCCATAATGGCTTATGGACTGCATCGCAGGGAGCGCCGGAAACGTGTGCAAAGGACTGATTGCCGAAAAGGAGTACCAATGGGATATCGAGTACTATACACAAATAGATACCACCTTCAAACCGACGATCAACTTCTGTTATCGGTGTATTGAAAACCGGTGGGACCTATTATAACGAACCCATCCGGGATGATCTGAGGGGCGTTGACGAGGCCAAGGCCCGCCGCGTAGCAGGCCTTCAAACCCTCCGATTACCGATGCTATCGACTGGTGGAACAGGACGGCCCCCCGACCGGAGAAGACAATCTTTAAGCAAAACCCCCCTCTTCCATCAGCCGGGCGGCATTCCTCAACCCGTACGCGTCCAGAACCAGAAACGCGCCTGCCATGAGCACGATTCCGGCGAGCAGAATGACGAGGAGATCGACCAGTTCCTCAGGCAGGGTCACGGCAAGAATCCCGAGAACCAGCGAACTCACGCCCAGCCCGAGCGTGTACCAGAAGCCGTTCGGTAAATTCCCCCGCTCCCGGATCACCCGCAGCAGCGTGACGGCGGCGCTGGAAAAGAACCAGATCACGAGAACCAGCAGGATGAGAACGAGATACAGTTCCCAGAAGACGAATAGAGCGACGCCTGCAACTGCCACGAGGCTCCCCCGGACGATATCCCTGTCCGCATGCTCCTTCCGGTCCCTCTGCCGGATGCCCCTGACGATCGTGAGAAGACCAATAAAGAGAACAAGAGAGGGCAGGATCAAGGCAAAGAAGGCCGTAACATCAGAGAACGCCAGGATGAGAAGGATCGTGGCTATCGCCCACAGAAGCACTCCAAAGCCCATCCGGAGCTTCCAGCTCATATGCTGATCCGCAAGACGTTGCAGGGGGTCTTTCCGCGTTGCATCCCTGCCGGTTACGAGAATGGTATCCATAGTCTCGTAAACCATGAGCACCAGGGGGGCGTCGTCGATCAGGTGCATAAGAGGGTTCTTCTCGGGATCGTACCGGTCCATGTGAACACGGTAATCCGACACCGTCTCGTGGGCATGGTACTGCCCCCTCCGGTAACTCGCGATGGTCCCGGCGCTCGGGACGTTGATGGGCGACCGTTTCCAGTCCGGCTCGAGCGGCTCGGTCACCAGGGCCTTCGGGACGACGACCTGGTAAACCCCCTGATGCAGTGCATCGAGATACGACTCAAGCGTGCTCAACCCCTCTCCCCCTCACGATTGTTTCATCCTCAGGACTCTCTCCGATACTGCTCTGGTTGTCTCCCTACAGGATTGACAGCCGGGCAATTGCACACACTCCGGGTTTAATCGTATGAAATCACCTGCATACAACAAATCACCGCATTCGCCGCCGGGGGAACCCGGTCGGAGATATGGATAATAACGTGTTTAGCGGGTATGAATATAGCGCATTTTCGATGAGGTGCCTGCCCCGCCACCTCCATCCTAAACGACTGCCAAAGCCGATACGGACGGCAGCGGCCGCCGGGAGCACGGCCAGTTCTGCCGCTGAAGAGTCGTGGTTTCCAGAGGTGCCCCCGTTGATGTCGACAAAACGCCATCCGACCCCAATAACTCCGTAATTTTACTGTTATCTCAAAAAAAGACGAAATCGCAAAAATAGCAAATGGAAAAGATTATTATAAGGTGAGTCAAAGTGTTGTTGGCCTGTTGGTACGGTGTTCTCTGTTAGACTGGGTAACGCCCATCAACATTCTCATCGCGGCCCTTCAGGCGATCGTTACAAACTTACCAGATAACAATATCAGATTGCGTCTCATTCCAACACATAACTGGTGTCTAATTATCAATTCGGTTCAATCCACAACATTACCCCCATTTTAACTTGCAGGGGCAAAGGGGGTGGAACAGGATGTCACCGGTCTCCAGAGCGGGGGATGACACGGCACAACCCAAAAGGTTGTGCCTGACAGGAAGATGCTTTGCATCTTCCGTGCCCTGGAGACCGGTCCTCTACACATCTCTGTGACGCAGGTTTGCCCGGGCAGGAAGCCACGCCCTCCAGGACGCGGTAGTTCACATCTCAAGTATGCAGCAGCCATGCCCGGATAGATCGTTCTCCCGCGATTGAGGAGAACCGTCCGCCGGGGTTATGCCGGAACCGGCGCAGCCTCTATCGCCACCGATTCCGCCACCCGTACGAGTTCATCTTTGCCGAGCATGCCGCCCGTGAGGTGGTAGGAGTATTCGCCGTCACGCCAGCGGAGCTGATCTCTCCCATCGGCAGAGACATACCCCGCCTCCCGGCCCCCGGAGAGGAGCACCACATCAGGCGTCCCGGGAAGAACCGCTTCCTCCCGGTAGGGGTCGTGCAGCCGTTTCACGACCTCCAGGTCATTGCTGCCATCAGTGAACCGGAGCATCGTATAGCCGCCGGGGAGGTGCACCCCGTCAGCGAAGGCATACCCTTCCGGGAGATAGGACGGCATCTCCACACCATAGCGCCGGGCGTCTTGGATGCTCCAGAGGAAGAGCGGTGTGATCGCGGCCGTCGGCATCGGCCGGACCTCGACGCCTGCCGGCGGGTCGAAGACGAAGATGTCGTCCGGGAGCCCGGTGTTCGCCGAGGGATCGGTGTATTCGGCTGAGAGGATCAGGTTCCCCTCGTTGCCGTACATCTCCACGCCGAGGAGGAGCCAGGTTTCGGCGTCGATCCATACCCTGAAGCAGTGAACCGCCTCCCGGTAGCGGGTGGGCGCCTCGAAGGTCTTCGAGTCACCCGTGACTTCAAGGATATAGGCGGTGCGACCGCAGACGGACTCGGTGCCCCGGTACGAAGCGTTCTGCTCGGAAAGCGCTCCGGCGACCGTCTCCGCATACCCCCGGACTTCCTCCGCCCAGCCGGGGTAGGGAGGTTCGGAGAAGGCGGCCTGTATATACGGCCCCGCGACCGTCAGCGCCGTCCGGGTCGCCGGGTCGTAGCGCCACTTCCGGGTGCCGTTCGAGACGACGACCGTCCCCGCGAGGTCCGCGGGCTCGAGGAACTCCAGCCGGTAGTTCTCGGGGGCTTTCCGGAACAGCCTGAGGGTGACGTTCTCGGAACCGGCCGTTACCGCCACGGTGGCGGTGAAGTCCGTCGCCTGCTCCTCCGTCGCGATGAACCGGGCGGCAATCTCGTCCGCCGGCGGCGGATCCGCAGCGGTGTCGAGGCACCCGGCGGTGCAGGCGAGGAGGAGGAGAGCGAGTGCTAAATGCTTCATTTACAGGCCGCCCCCGTCACGATAAAGAGCAGTCCGACGAGCGGCATGAGGAGAAGAGTATACAGGACCATGGCAATCGCCATGAAACCCGGCACAGGTGTCCCGGGAACAAGGGCGCAGAACGCGTTAGCGGCCAGGATGAGGGACAGGACGCTGACAAAGGCGGAGACGGCGATCGGCATCATTACCCCGTTCCGGCAGTCATCCGGGAAAGAGTAGAAGAACAATGCTGCCGCCGGAGGAAGCAGGAATAGGAATACATGGTTCCCGATATCAGGAACCGTCACGACCCACCTGGTGATTCCCGTCCAGAGCGCAAGAGCGGTGCAGACGGCCGCGAACGGGATGCCCCAGAACCACCGGGGCGACTCGTGCCGCATCGCCCGCAGGAACTGAACCGACCCGGCGAGCGAGACGAGCGAGAGCAGGATGATCACACTCCCGGTACCGATGGATCCATGGGATGCGAGCGTCACCGGCATGACTGCCCAGAGGAAGAAGAAGACCGCGCTCGCGGCGATGAGCGGGGCGAGTTTCATCCCCGCCTCCCCGCTCGAACGGCGAGCAGCCCTCCCGCGAGCGCAAGGATGCCCATCCCGGCGGAGAAACCGGGCGCGGTCCGGGCCTGCGGCGGCTCCGGCTCCAGTTCCAGGTCGAGCCGGTTGGTGGTGTTCTCAAAGACGACATCCCGGTGCAGGGAGAGGTAGCCCTCCTTCTCGACCGATATGTTCTGGGCGTAACCGAACGCGTTCTCGATCAGGTAGCCGCCGTCGCCGCCGGTTTCGGTCGTCACGGGATACGGTGCGCCGAAGAGCGGGAGGACTGACTCGAACCTCACCGTTGCGTCCGGGACCGGACGGCCGTCGATGTCCCTCACCGTCCCGATCACGTAGATCCGGGGCGGCGGCGGGATATCGACGTTGACGTAGACGTGCAGCACCGCACTCGATCTCGCCCCCAGGTTGTCGATCAGGGTCACGGTGATCGTCTCGTTGCCCTCCGCGACCGGGACGGTGCAGGCGAAATTGGTCGCGTTCCCGCACGAGACCCTCCCGGCGCTGCTCTCGACCACCACGTCCCGTATCCCGTTCGAGGCCTCGGCCCTGCCGGTGACCGTGACCTTGGGCGGGACGAGATCGCTCCATACCGTCTCGTACTGCTTCGGTGAGATGACCGAGAGGAACGTCGAGGTCTCGACCGGTTCCTCCCCGGCGCTCGCCGGGGCTATAGCCGCAGAAAACAGCACGAGAATACTAAATATCGTCAGAAGGGTTCGTCTCATTGCCCGGCTCCTTGAAAGAGCGATTGGGGAGGGGGGTTTATATCCTTTCTGTGCCGTTCGTCTCCGCGTACACAACCCTCTCCGCCAGGGCGATCTCCCGTGGGGCAAAGATGACCAGCGCTTCCGGGATCTCGTCGATCCGGCGTGAAGTCCGGTTATCGTTCGGATCGATCTCCGCAGGCTCGGGGAACGGGTAGATCTCGACGGTGTGCCAGACCTCGGGGGTTGCAAAGGAGATCTCCTTCAAGGGGCGGAGCGTGCCGTCGAGGGCGGCGTAGATGTTCCCGTAAGTGTCGTCGTAGGTCCGGTTCTCCTCGTGACAGAAGATATTCAGGTTCACCCCCCTCTTGCCGTAGGGGACCTCGTCGAACGGGATGCTGTCGACGGCAGTGAGAGCCCCCAGCGGGTGCGGGCCGGAAGCGGAGAAATCGATCCGCTGCGAGGAGAGGTAGGTGCTCCCGTTTCTGAGGACAAACGCGGAGTGAGCCCAGGGTTCCCCCTCCATATCGGCGGTGAAACTGAACTGGATCACGTTGAGCGACCCATTTGCGTCGAAGCGCATATCAAACAGCATCAACCTCGCCGTCCGGTTGTCGAACGGGATCTGCTCTTCCATCGCCTCCCAGATCTCGAGGAGCGGGGGGTTGTGCTGTTCCGCCGGAAGGACCGGGACGGTCTCGTACTTGATCGTCTCGTAGCCGGGCGGGACGTAGAAGGCTCGCCAGAGGACGAAGACCACCACGATAACGATGCCGAGGATAAGCCACCGGTCTCTCATGCGATCGTGCTCCCGGCGATGAGGTAGCCGCCGTCCGCCGTCCCGATGCCCCGGAACGAGTAGAAGTCGATCGGCTGCTCCTGCCGCCAGACCTCGCTGCCCGCAATGTCCCTGCCGACGAGCGTGACACCCTCATCTGCTGGGGCTACCAAGAGGTAACCGTTCTCCGACGCGACCACGACGCCGCCGTCGTCATCGACGGTATGGTAGTCCGTCACCTCCCCGTTCTCGTCGAGCGTAAAGAGGTAGCCGTGGTTGACCCGTTCGACACCGCCCCAGAAGTTTTCGGGGAAGGTCGTCGACCGGTAGAGGACGGCGAACCGTCCCGGAGCCGTCTCCCGGACACCCAGGAGTTCGTCGAGCCCGTCGCTGCCGAAGTCCCGCTTCCAGAGGACGGTGCCGTTCCCGTCCAGGCGGACGGCCTCCAGGTAAGTCTCGAAATGATCCCCGGAGAAGACGTGCTGCCCCTCTGCAACGACGAGAACGCCGCCCTCAGGGGCCGGGTAGATCGGGTGGTACTCGATACCGCCCGCGGAATCGAGCGAGGTCTGCCAGAGCCGGGTGCCGTTATCGCTGTAGCAGGCGACCCTGTCCTCCCACGCCGCGACGTAGCGACCGTCCTGAGCGAGGAGGGAGACGGGCACCATCCCCTGATCGTCTTCGACGAACGATCGCTCCCAGACCGCCTCGCCCCCGGCACCGACGCGGACAATCCCGGAGGTCTCCGTGGCCGCGAGGAACTCCCCGCCGGACGCCGGGACGAGCGCGGTCACGCGCCCATATCCGGCTTCGGCGATCACCCCGCCGCGGGCGTCCCCGTCTTCATCGTAGGTGAGGATATGCGCCGTGCTCCCTTCCCGGCCGTAATCCGTGACGGCGAGAGCGTAGCCGCCCGGGAGTTCGGCGAGGACGTCGGGACGGTCGTAGGCACCGATATCCGCCCGCGCCTCCCACTCGATATCGCCTGTGGCGGAGACCTTGACGACCAGGATATCGGTCTCCGGCGCGGGCTCGCCGCCGGAGTAGGGCGCGGGCGGGATGACGCCCGCGGCGATGCCGGCCGTCGCGAGGAGCGGCGGGGCGACGATGAACGCGACGGCGACCGCCGCAACCGGGAGAAGGTCGCGGTGCCCGCCCGAACGCTCAGGGTCGAGGAGCGACGCGACCAGCCCACCGAGCCCGGCGACCAGCATCGCGCCGCCGACGAGGAGGAGAACCTGCCCCCGGGTCGCGACGAGCGACTGGACGAGGTAGGCGGGGTTGCCCGCGAACAGCAGCGTCCGGGCGGCAATTCCGGCGACCGCACCGGCGAGGACGGCGGAGAGGAGCCGGGTGCGTCGCGAGGCGGTGCCGCTCGCGCATGCCGTAAGATACCCGGCGAAGAAGAGCACCAGCAGGATCGAGACGAACGTCTGCGTGATCTCCACCCCCAGGAGACCCTGGTTGTAGGCGGACGGGGCGCTCCAGCAGCGCGAGAGCCCCCCCACCACCCCGAGGGAGGCCGCCCCGGCAAGGAGCCCGATACCAATCGAGACGGCGGTGATGCGGCGGCGCGACACCGGCGCAGGCGTTTCTTCTCCCGGATCCATCATAATGGAATCTGGGACACGAAGTTATATACGGTTTCTGTGCCGGCCGTCTATTCACAAACCCCGGTTTCCCTGAAAAACGGCGGTGAGGGGCGCCGACAAAGCGCAAAGGTCAAGAGCCCGCACCCCTATTCCTGTAGCATGCGACGCCGGACGGCTGCCGTACTCCTGATCATCCTTCTCACCGCTCTCCCCGCCTCTGCGGCCGCAACGGGGTATACGGTCAGCCCTGCCGGGAACTACGTACCCGACCGTCCGCCACAGGATATGACGCCCATCGAGTGGTGGCAGGTCCCGCCCCAGGTTCTGATTACCAGCCTGCTCATCGGAACCGCCCCCGAACTCCTGGTCGTCGTCAACGTCCTCTTTCTCTTAAACGTCTGGCTCTTCTTCGGCTACCGCCGGATTGCAAAACGCGCCGCACTCGAACACGAGACCCGGACGGCGATCTACGACCACATCCGCGCCCACCCGGGCATCCGGCTCGGCACCCTCGCCGAGGACCTCGGGATAAACCGGGGAACGTTGCGATACCACCTCGGGAAACTGCAGGAGTTCGCGATGATCGCCAGCACCGCCGTCGGAGGACAGACGGGATACTTCGAGAACCGGCAGAAGTACTCGACTCTCGAAGAGAAGGTGCTCATCCACCTCAAAAACCCGAACACCCGGGAGATCCTCTTCACGCTGCTGGAGAGCCCGGGGGCGTCGCGGCCGGAACTTGCCGAACGGCTCGGGATAACCGCATCGTCGGTCTCGTGGCACCTCCAAAGGCTGAAGGGCGACGGCGTCGTGCTCCGGGAGAAGGAGAGAGGAGACGTCCGGTATACCCTCTCGGGAGAGGCTGCGGCGTTTTTCGGGGAGCGGACGGGCGCCGGGGCGGCGGGGGCGGACGGGTGATCAGGGAGAAGAGACAGTACTGAGGGGAGTTTGATCAGATCTCTCTGCCAAACACGGCACCTCCCGCGACCAACCCACAACAGATAAGGGCCACCCATGAATACCCTTAACCAGGCTGTGATTGTAATGGAACCTATCCACATCCGCACCGAACGCCTCGACCTGATCCCGGCAACGCTCGAGATACTTGAGGCAGACCGTGACGACCATCAAAAACTTGCCCGCCTTCTCGATGCCGCCGTCCCGGGTTCGTGGCCGCCGCCGCTGCTTGACAACGATACACGCGAGGCGTTCATCCAGATGATCTCCGGGGAAGACGACCCGCTCTTCGGCGCCTGGTACTGGGTGCTGGACGACCCCGCAGCTGGAGAGCGGACCCTCATCGGCACCGGGGGGACCGCCACGTCGCCCACGGCGGAGGACGCGGTGCTCATCGGCTACTCGGTGCTCGACGAGTTCCAGGGCAGGGGCTACGCAACCGAGGCGATCCGGCACCTCATCCCCGCGCTCTTCTCCCTCCCGGGCATCCGGCAGATCGAGGCGGCGATCTATCCGGATCTTGGCGCACCCATCCGGGTGCTGGAAAAGAACGGATTCACCCGGGCAGGTGAGGGATTCGAGGAAGGAACAGTCAGGTACGTGCTGAAGAAACCCGACGGTTCGGCCTGAGCCGGGGTGCCGGGGACGGCACCGGTAATGCGCACCGCACCGGGTTCGGGCGCACCCTAAAAAACCGCTTTTTACGGTCCTGGAACCCGTAACGTCACCTGCATGAACCCACCTTTCATGTATCAAGGCTGACCCGGGGACTGCCGGAACGAACCCGGTCCCCCCCCCACCGCGCCTTACTCGCCTGTGCAGCGCATCGGCCGGCATAATCCCGGTGCACTCCACAGAGCCAAACACAGGGAAAAACCCGTCACTCCGGCAGGGCGGAGCCCCGCACAGGAACCTATATGATGTGCTCGCACCCTGTGAGCCTGCCGATACCGACAGAAGCGTGAGGCAGGAAGTGGGAACCATGGCATGGAGAAGACCGTCGCGCGAGATCTGGGGCGAATTCGACCAGATGATAGGGGATATGCAGAAACAGTTTTCCGAGGTGATGGAGCGGCTCTCGGGAGCCGCACAGCAGGTGCCCATGCTCGGGGGAACCGGAACGGTGGTCGACGTCCTGGAGCACGATACGGACGTCGTGGTCGTTGCCGACCTCCCCGGCGTCGCGAGGGAGGGGATATCCGTCCGGCTCCTTGATGCGAGAACGCTCAGGATCACCGCCCGGCGGGAGGAGGCGAAGGAGGAAAGGCAGGCCGGCTACCACGTGCGGGAGCGGAGGTTCGGCGCGATCTCCCGGACGGTCTCCCTCCCCACCGACGTCCGCGACGAGGGGGCGACCGCCACGTTCAAGAACGGCGTCCTCGAGGTGCGGCTGAAGAAGGTGGCCGAGACCCGCGGAAAAGAGATCTCGGTGAGCGAAGAGGCCGCGAAGCAGCACAGAGAACAGGTGGAGGAAGGATACCGGGAGGCGCGGGAGAAGATGGAGCCATCCGGCTACCCGCGATCCCGGGACGTGATGGAAGCGGCGGAGGGGATCGAACTCGAGGAGCGGGGGACCCCCAAAGAGCAGGAGACGGCCGCGAAGCTCCGCAAGCAGAAGGAGAAACTCTACGAGGAGGGGAAGAGGAAACTCGAGGAGTAAACCGGTCATCCCGCAAGATCCCGGAGGAGCTCGAACCCCGACTCGATGACATCCAGGTACCGCCGGTTGCGTCCGCCCGGGTAGGGCAGACAGAGAAGCCGGCTCTCTTCGAAGATCGCCTCCCGGGAGAGCCCGGTGATCGTTCCGGCACCGGAAAGAACGCTCGCGTAGGGCTCGATATGGCGGAGGCCGGCAAGCGCCGTATTCCCGAGGGCGACGACGTATTCCGGGGCGAGGACGGCGAGCTCGGGCGCGAGGATCTTTCTGGCGCTCATCCGGATGAGATCGGCCGGGATGACCGGCTTGCGGTTCTTCCGAAAGACGCACCTGACCGTATCGACGAGGAAGAGACCCTTCGCCGCGAAGAGGTCGAGGTTCTCCCGGCGCGAGTTGCCGTCGAACCCGAGCAGCGAGAAGAGGTTCTCCGCGAGCCCGCGGGAGAGGGGCGCGGCGCCGGGACGGCACGGTGCGTCGTAGCGGTCGTTCCAGAAATAGGGGTAGCCGGGGCTCCGGCAGTCGGCCGGTTCCGCGACCTCCCGCCGCCCGGCGGCCCAGGGCGGGGACTCGGCGACGAAGAGCACCTTCACGCGGCCGGGTCGCCGGGATGCGGCGTCGCAGGCGTCGTGGGGCAGGAGCCCCGGCAGGAGGATGCCGCACAGATCCGGGCGATCGAGCGCGTAGCGCCGGTAGGTCTCCCGCATCGCCGCTGGAGAATGTCGGGGATCCATCACTGCAGGTTCGCCGCGATGACGGATATGTTTCGCGGGCGGATCCCGGCATGAGATGCGACATATAAAGAGGTCTCAGAACCAAGAAGTGGAAGAATGGAGAAGAATATTACCTTCCAGGAACTCAATATCTCGCCAAAGACACTCCGCGCAATAGAAGATATGGGATTTGAAGAGCCCACGCCCATCCAGATCAGCACCATACCGGCGATACTCGACGGACGCGACGTGACCGGCCAGGCACAGACAGGAACAGGGAAGACAGCGGCGTTCGGCGTCCCGGCGATCGAGCGCGTCGACACCGGCAGTCGGGAGACGCAGGTGCTCGTCCTCTCCCCCACCCGGGAACTCGCCATCCAGACTGCTGAAGAGTTTTCCCGCCTGGCGAAACACCACCAGGGCGTCAATATCCTCCCGATCTACGGCGGCCAGCCGATCGACCGGCAGTTCCGGGCGCTGCAACGCGGCATCCAGATCGTCGTCGGGACGCCCGGCCGGGTGCTCGACCACCTCGACCGGGGGACGCTCTCGTTTGGCGCGGTAAAGGTCGTTGTCCTCGATGAGGCCGACCAGATGCTGGATATGGGATTCCGGGAAGACATCGAAAAGATCCTCGACGATACCCCGCGGGACCGCCAGACGATTCTCTTCTCGGCAACCCTCCCAAAACCCATCCTCGAGATCTCGAAAAAGTTCCAGAAAAACCCCGAGTTCATCTCGGTCGCGCGCAAGGAAGTGACCGTCCCGCAGATCGAGCAGCTCTACCTCGAGGTGCGTAGCAGGGACAGGCTCGAGATCCTCACCCGGCTGCTCGACATGTACGATCCCGACCTGACCCTGATCTTCTCGAACACCAAGAGGGGTGTCGACGACCTGACCACTCACCTTCAGGCCCGCGGCTACTTCGCCGAGGGGCTTCACGGGGACATGAAGCAGACCCTGCGCGACCGGGTGATGGCGAAATTCCGGGCGGGGTCGATCGATATCCTGGTTGCGACGGACGTCGCCGCACGGGGCATCGATGTCGAGGACGTCGACCTGGTCATCAATTACGACGTCCCGCAGGATATCGAGTACTACATCCACCGTATCGGCAGGACGGCACGGGCCGGGCGCACCGGGCGGGCCGTCACGTTCGTGGGCCCCAAGGAGTATTTCAAGCTCCGGACGATCCAGAACTATACAAAAATTAAGATCGCCCGGATCCCGCTCCCGACCCAGGGAGACGTCGAGGAGAGCCGGACGCGCAAACTCATCGACCGGGTACACCAGACCATCGACGAGGGCAATCTTGACCAGTACGCGAACCTCGTCGAGCGGATCATCGCCGAGGACTATACCTCGCTCGAGGTCGCCGCCGCCCTCCTGAAACTGGAACTCGGCGGGGTCGGCCAGGGCCAGCCGCAGGATATCAGGCCTGCCCAGGGGCAGGCTCTTCTCAGGATCCCGGTCGGAAGAGAGCACCAGATCAGGCCGAAGGATATCGTCGGAGCGCTCGCGGGCGAGACCGGGATTCCCGGCAGCGCCATCGGCGCGATCAACATCTACGACACCTACTCCACCGTCGACGTGCCCCTTGACGCCGCCGAGCGGGTCATCGAGGGGATGAAAGGAAAAACCATCGCACGGGTCCGGCTGACCCGGCCGATCGAGATCGTCGAGGCGGCCAGCGGGCGGTAAGAGTGCATGGGCCGGCGGCGTGCGGAGCCGGAATATAGAAAAAAATATTTTATCGGGCAGGCACAGCACGCCAGGATGCTTGAGGCGCACCGGAAGACCTGCAGAGCAGAATGGTCCTCGACCCGGAACGTTTTTCCCGAAGCCGAAGCATCGTCCGGTATGAACCGGCGGGATCACCGCATGGCAACCCGGAGGTGCGGGGGGATTCTCCGGGGTAGCGGCACCGGTCCCGTCCGGGGAAACGATTATATATCCTGATGCGTATTCTACACCGTCTGGGGGGTGGTGGCGTCAATAGGTACGGTACAATCTCTTATCTTCCGGAGTCTCATCGCCATCGAAATAATCGAGAATTATCTGCCCTAAGACCCGCATATTAGTAAATAGCATATTTGCAAGATGGTGTGCTGCAAACTCCTGCCCGGGTTCGGCCGGCCATCTCTGCCACCTGCCCTGCATCGGGGAGCGCAACGGGCCGGGTTGCCCGTCGCACCCCCCTCCGGAAAAATCGGATCCCCGGACAATTCCACACGAATCTGACGGACGGGAGCGGTCGTGGAACCGCTTTCACGGCCCACCCGCCCATAGGTGTATTGGGGGATTGAATTCTTTTTTGCGTTCCTCTGCCTTCAGGTATTCAGAACGCCAAGTTCCGTGTTCAGCATGTCCAGATAGTCGGAGAGGAGGCGGGTGATCAGGAAGTTCTGCCGGACGTGCTCCTTGCCGGCCCGGCCGAGCCGCTCCCCGAGGTCCGGGTTCTCGAGAACCTGCCGGATCCGCCAGGCAAACCCGTCGGTATCGGTCGGGTCGAGGAGGAAACCGGTCTCGCCGTCCTCGATCTGGAGCGGTATGCCCCCGATCCGGGACGCGATGACCGGCCGCCCCTTCCAGAGCCCTTCGGTGACGGTCAGGCCAAACCCTTCGCGGAGCGACTTCTGGAGGATGACGCATGAAACCCGTTGCAGGGCGTTGACCAGCAGGTGGTCTTCGGCGGTGATCAGGATGACGTCACCGGCATCGATGAACTCCCGCGCCTTCTCCTCGACACGGCGGTAGATCGCCCAGCCTTCTGGGTCGTCGGGGGCCATGCTCCCGCAGAGCACCAGTCTGCAGTCGACGTGCTCGCGCACCCGGGCAAAGACGTCGATGACGCCTTCGGGGTCCTTCCACTTGTCGAACCGCGAAATCTGGGTGATCAGCGGCTTGTCGATCGGCACACCGTACTTCTCAAGAAGGCCTGCGATCTCCGCGTCGGTGAGATCGCGGTTCTTCTCCGAGAGGGGATCGATCGCCGGACGGCAGATCCACTGCTCCATCGACATCCCTTTGCGGTGGTACTCCTCGTGCGAGATAACCATCCGGTCGTAATCAAGAATGAAGTCCTTGAGGAACTCCCAGAGTTCCGTATCAGGGTTCGAGAGATCGACGTGGCACCGCCAGACCCAGGGCTGGGTCTTTTCGTAGAACCGGATAAGGGGCAGGGGCTGCGGGTCGTGGATGACCACCAGGTCGTGGTCGATCTTCATCTGCCCGGAGAAGCATTCGTTCGTCCGGAGATAGAGCCCTTTCTCGTCGTCCGAGAACGATATCGTCTGCCCCTGCAGTGCGTTGTGGAAGTTCTTGGTGATGGTGAAGAAATCACCCTCGCCATTCAGGATATTCCACTGCGTCCTGACCCCGACGTCGTTCATGAGCGGAACGAGCGAGAGGATCATCTCCGCTACGCCGCCGCTCTGGTAGGTTGAGTTCACGTGAAGGACCCGCTTCCCCTGGAGGGCCTCCGCCTTGCGGTAGATCCCGGAGATGACATCGTCGCCGACGATGGGCCGGTGGTCCTCGAGCGTCCGGCCGTTGTCGCATATGCAGGTTATTCCGTCCATATAGGCCATCGCAGATCTCCCCCTCAAAGACAGTCTAGAGACTTACTGCACACAGCATCTGTGCCCTCGAATTAATAAATATATGCATGTAAAAATAATTTGTTTCCAGCCAGATTTTACTCATAAAGTGGATAATAGTGACATAATATGGATTTGCGTGGAGCAAAACAACGAAGATTATGACGAAAAAAGTTAATAAGGTGAAAAAATTCGGAGCCCGGGGGCGATGCGGATCTGAAGAGCGCGGGGACCGGATGGAGCGGCGCGCCACCAAAAAGAAGAAGAAATACCCATATAGAGAGGATTCCAAATCCTTCACGGTGCGATGTATCGAAAGCACGCCGGAAAAAACGGCATTGAACCCGGGCACACGCCCCTCTTTACCACCTCCGACGGCGTAACCTTCAGGAGGATGCCGCACGGGGCCGACGCCGTCTACGTCGTCGGCGAGTACCGCTTCGCCGACATCCGGCCGGACGACATCGTCCTGGACCTCGGGGCCAACGTGGGCGCCTTCTGCATCCGGGCCGCCCGCCGCTCAAGGCACGTGCTGGCCGTCGAACCCATCCTCACGGAGGCACTCCGGGAGAACGTCGAGAGAAACGGCGGAGGTGTCACCGTGGTGGACGGAGCGCTCGGCACAGGGGAGAGAGTCCGGATCGCCTGGGGGGAGAGAACACTCGCCGTGGCAACCCGCACCCTCGGTGAGTTCGCCGCCATGGCCGGAGGATGCGACTTCCTGAAGTGCGACTGCGAGGGAGCGGAATGGCTCATCAGGCCACGAGACCTCGATACGGTGCGCCGGATCGAGATGGAACTCCACATGCCCCCGATCGGGGGGCCGGTGAACAGGACGCTTCTCGACTACATCGGGGAGCACTACGATTTTGAGATAGAGCGGACGCCCGGCTACGACGTGAAGGGCGTGATAGGGGTTCTGCACGCCGTCCGGAAGAACGGCAGATGAACATCCGGCGACCGTCGCGGGACGGAAAGGTTTCGGTAATCCCAGCCGGGATAAAACGGCAGGTAAATTCCCTGAGATCCGGCTAACCGCGACCCACCGGCATGCATAAATAGGGACCGGCAACAACGCTCCCGGTGGTGATGCAGTATGGCACAGGCTAAAGAAGGCGACACCGTAAAGGTGCACTACACCGGAAAACTGGAAGACGGGACGGTCTTTGATACCTCCGAAGAGCGGGCCCCACTGGAGTTCATCATCGGCAGCGGTCAGATCATCCCGGGGTTCGAGCGCGCCGTGGTCGGCATGGAGCCGGGAGAGGCAAAGACAGCCACGATCCCGCCCGAAGAGGCATACGGCCCCCACCGTGAGGAGATGACCATTACGGTGGACCGGGAACAGTTCCCCGAGGATATCAACCCCGAACCGGGCCAGCAACTCCAGGTTCAGCAGCCGGACGGCAGGGCGGCCATCGTCGTCGTCAGCGACGTCTCGGAATCGACCGTGACGCTGGACGCGAACCACCCGCTGGCCGGACGACCCCTGACATTCGATATCGAACTCGTGGATATCGTCAGCGCTGCTCAGGAGCAGGCAGCCGGATAATCCCTACAATTGTAAAACCCCTTTTAACTCCGAAAGCGGGCGAGTGTTGACGATATCGCCGGCCGTCAGCCATCCCCGGCGGGCGGTCGCAACACCCAGCTCCATATACCGAAGGTTCTCACGGCGATGGGCATCTGAGCCGAGCGAGAACCGGACGCCCGCCCCGCGGGCCGAACGGGCGTTGACGTCGGAGAGGTCGAGCCTCCCGGGGAACGCGTTGATCTCCATAAGAACCCCGAGCGCTGCCGCGGCATCGAAGACCGCAGCGAGGTCGATCCGGTAGGGTTCGCGGGAGAGAAGTATCCGTCCCGTCGGGTGGCCGATGATATCGACGTGATCGTTGTGCATCGCCGTGAGCACCCGTTCGGTCATCTCTTTCTCGGACTGCTTGAACCCCGAGTGGACGCTCGCCACCACCACGTCGAGGTCGGCGAGAACGCTGTCCGGGAGATCGATCGTGCCGTCCATGCCGATGTTGCACTCGGTGCCGGAGAGGAGGGTGAATCCGCCGTCGTTCTCCCGGTTGATCCGCTCGATCTCCCGCATCTGGTCGGCAAGACGCGCAGGGGAGAGGCCACGGGCGATGCGGAGTCCCTCCGCATGGTCGCAGATGGCGATGTACTCGTAGCCGAGCGCCCGGGCAGTTTCTGCCATCTCCTCGATGGAATGAGCGCCCTCGCTCCAGGTGGTGTGGACGTGCAGATCGCCCTTGATCGCGTCGTAGCCGACGAGGTCGGGCAGGGTTCCGGCCCGGGCGGCCTCGATCTCCCCCCGATCCTCCCGGAGTTCCGGCTCGATCCAGGCGAGACCGAGGGCCCGGTAGATCCCGGCCTCATCCTCTCCCGCGACCGCCCGGCCGGTCGCAAGATCGACGAGCCCGTACTCGTTCAGCCGCCAGTCCCTGGCGATCGCGAGCTTCCGCAGGGCGATGTTATGCTCCTTCGAGCCCGTAAAGTACTGGAGAGCGGCCCCGAAATGCCCGTCCTCCACCACCCGCAGATCGACCTGGATGCCGGTCGAGAGCACCACCGAGGTCTTCGTCGTCCCCCGGACGAGGACACGCTCGACTCCGGGGAGGGCGACGAAGACCTCCATCACCTCCTCTGGAAGCGTCGAGGTCGCGAGGATGTCGACGTCCCCGATCGTCTCTTTTCTCCGGCGGATCGACCCGGCGAGGCTCACCTGCCGGGTCGAAGGAAGCGAGGCAAGCCGCCGCTCGATATCCCGGGCGACGGGAAGGATCTGCCCGAGGAGGCGTCGCTCCTTTGCCGTCCGGCTCAATTGGATGCTCGCGAGGATGTTCGCTTCGGTCTTCTCTGCAAAGCCGGGCAGATCGCGGATCCGGCCGGCCAACGCCGCCGCCTCCAGGTCGTCGACGGTCCGGACGCCGAGTTCACGGGAGAGGGCGATCGCTTTCTTCGGCCCGATCCCCTCGAGCCGGGTCAGGTACTGCACGCCCTCCGGGAGTTCTTCGCGGAGAGAGGAGAGGTACCCGAGGCTGCCGGTCTCGATGACCTCGCGGATCTTTTTGGCGATGCCCTTGCCCACCCCGGGGATCTCGTCGAGATCGCCTTCCCGTGCGACGTCGGCGATATTCTCCGGCAGGGTCTCGATCGCCAGCGCCGCCCGCCGGTACGCCTGCGGCTTGAACCGGACACCCTTGATCTCCAGGAGATCGGCGACCTCGTAGAGGATCGCCGCGACCTCGATATTCGTCACCCGCAAATGGTTCTCCATGACGCTCACCGGGAACCGGAAGGCAGAGGATACGCGGTCTGCGATTCCGAGTTTATTCATCGCCGGCGCCTACTTGAAGGTTGTGATCTGCCGGCGGCCGAAGACGTCCCGGCCGGTAAATCCATATGGTCGGAAGGTCTTTCAATCTCCAGGAGGGATCGCATGGGCGAACGCAAAAAGGAGTCGGTCGCCGAAGTCCTCGTCTCGAGAGTTATCGGGATCGTCGTCTTCCTGATCGCGCTCGGGGTACTCAATATCCTCGCGGGCGCCTACGTCCGGATACCGATCTTCCTTCAGGTAGTCGAGTTTCTCAACGCCAACCTCGGGCTGCTCATCCTGATATCGGTCCTCTTCCTCGTCGGCGACCTGTTCGGGGCCATTCCACTCCCCCTGAACCTCCCCGGCCCGATCTTCGGCGCATTCGGCGCCGTGCTCCTGGTCATCTTCATCGCCAGGTTCTTTCTGTTCTTCGCCGAGATCACCGGCCTCGGATTCTTCTTCGTCTTTGAGAGGGTGCTTTCGCTTCCGGTCTATCTCCTCGTCTTCATCATCGCGCTCATCGCGGGGTATATCGGGCTCTTTACGGATCGGGCATGACCCGGGACTACTCGAACCCTTCCGCCTCCTCGAAGGTGCTCACCACGTGGTCCCGGAGCCTTCCGGTCTTCGGGTCCATGTGAACCAGCACAAAGAGTTCGTGCTCACCGTTCTCCCAGAGAGCAAGGGCGGGTCTGTCCTCCTTTGCCTGGAACCCGAGAGCCCCGAGGGCTTCCCGAACCTCGTCGTAGGTGGGCTTCGCGGCGAGTTTCTCCCTGATCCGGGCCTTCATGGCCTCCTGCGCATCGCGGTCGATGGGTACCTGTTCCGGCATACGCCAACCATACCGCGTACGCCCGGATAAATCTGACCCGGCGGAGGCGATCGAAGAGTGAGCCTGCCGGCGGATCCCGAAGAGAGAAGCCCTTTACCGGGCGTTGAAGCCGGCAGACTCCCCTCGCACCTAACGGTGCTCAAGCTCCTGTCATTCTGGCAGTCGCACTTCGCGGCCTCCCAGGTCGTCGTATGCGGCCACCCGGTAGCCCGCGTACCCGCCCCCGAGATTCATCTGCAGGAGGACGAAGATCCTGAGATCGGGCTGCACCCATATCGCGACGTCGGCATCGTCCTGCTCCGGTATGAAGTTGCGCGAACGGAGCGCCTCCCTGACATCGGCATAATCGGGCGTCGACTGGATGATCTCCTCGATCTCCACCATCACGGCCTGCCGTTGCAGAGTCTCGATATCTCCAAGCATGCCGCCCTCGATCGCCCCCCTCGTATAAAACATGATCCGGGGTACGGTCGCCCATCGGGCGGTGTCGTTGCGGATGTGCCGGCACGGTGCGCCGCCCGTTGAGGGGCACAACCTTCATCAGAGACCTCGTTAAAACATACAGCAACGGAATCCCGCACGAAAGCCTATGACCGACGAAGACTCAAGGACGCTTATCCTCGATATCGACAACGACGACCTGCAGGAACTCTCCGAATACCTGGACGTGCTGAGCAGCAGCACGCGTTTGAAGATCCTGAAAGTCATCGAACGAAACCCGAAAGACGTTCGGCAGATATCGGCCGCGATCGAGACAAGTTACGAGAACACGAAAAAGCACCTCGACAAACTGATGAGCATCGGGGTCGTCCGCAAAGAGGCCGGTCTCTCGCGTCCGACCGCAAAGGGAGTCCACCCGGTCTGGAAATACTCGCTCGTACCCGGCGGACTCGAAGCGATCACGAGGAGCCTCGGGCTCTTCTCGAACCTGAAACTGACCCTCACGGACTCCGTGCTCGCGAAAAAACTCGCCGGCGTCCGGGAGACGTTCTCGGGAGAGTTCTCCGGGCAGCCCCCGGTCGTCATCATCCTCGGGGGTGCGGATGACGGCAGGGTCTTTGCGCTCGGCGAGGACAGCATCGCCGTAGGCCGGGCGGACCCGGGAGCTCCCGAGCGGGGCGCGCAGGCAATCGTCCTCGGCGAGGCGTACGCGGCGGTCACCCGCGTCTCGAAGCCGCACGCCCGGCTCACCCGCCGCCGCGGGGACGGCGCCTGGCTCATCGAGGACTGCGGCAGCACGGGCGGCACCTTCGTGAACGGCACGCCGCTTGAGGCGGGCACGCGGCGGGAACTTCACGACGGGGACCTCATCGAACTCGCGAAAGGCGCACCGGGGGCAACCCTCGTCTTCGTCGTTCCCGGGGGGGTGCCGGTGCCGGATGCCGCCTGACCGGGCCGGGCGGGCTGCCGTCCTGCTCCTCGTCGCCGCGCTCCTTCTCGCAGCCGCCGCTCCTGCCGTCTCGGGCGCCGGAGGGCCGCCCGAGCACGCAAACGCCTCCCCTCAGGGCATCGAATCCGCCGGAAAGAACCCGGACGAGGATAAGGATGCCGGCCCAGGTCAGAACAAGGGCAAGGCTACGCCGGAAGAGACCGCCACGCCCGAAAATACCCCGACGGTGGCGACGCCGGGTGCAACGGCAACCCCGACCGCCGGGGCTGTGCCCGAAGAGAACAACGCGGCCGACGCCGACCCGTTCCCCTGGGCCGGGGCCATCCTGGTTCTCGTCCTCCTCGCAGGGGCCGTCGTTTTCGGCGCCCGGTACCTGACGGGACCGCCCAGAAAGGAGGCGGAGCCCGCCGCGACCATCCTTGCCGATGCATACCAGACAGTGCTCTCCCGGCCGGCAGGGTTCCCGCCCGAGCTTGCGGAGCGCTACGACCGGATTGCCTTTGTCGGGAGAGGAGGGCTCGGGCAGGTCTTTTCGGCGGTCAGGCGCGATGACCGTCGAACCGTAGCGGTGAAGATCCCGACCGCCTACGACGAGGCGACGGGGAAGACCTTCATGAAGGAGATGCGGTTCTGGGAAGACCTGGCTCACCCGAACATCGTGACGGTTCACTCGGTCAATATCCTCCCGGTACCGTTCGTCGAGATGGAGTACCTCCCCCGGACGCTGGATGACCTTGAAAAACCCCTCCCGGTGGAGACCGCCGCCCGCATCGCCGCGGGCATCGCCGCCGGGCTCGCCTACGCCCACGGAATGGGCGTGATTCACCGGGACATCAAGCCGAGGAACATCCTTCTCGACGACGACCTGACACCGAAGATCACCGACTGGGGGATGAGCACGACGGTGGCGGCGAGCGGGGATACCGGTGTCGCCGGATTCACCCTCGCCTACGCGGCCCCGGAGCAGGTCGCGCCGGAACGGTTCGGCAGGCCCGATGCACGGACGGACATCTACCAGCTCGGCGCCGTCTTCTACGAACTGGTGACGGGGAAGGCTCCCTTTGCCCGCGAGAGTCTCGCCGGGCTGGCCGAAGCGGTCATCCGCGAGCAGCCCCCCCCTCCCTCAGAGATAGACCCCACGCTTGCAGCACTCGACCCGATCATCCTCCGGTGCCTTGCAAAAGACCCTGCCGACCGCTACCGGTCCGCCGGAGAAGTGCTCGAGGCGATCGAGGCCGTGTTAGGCGACGCGGAAGAGGGGAGAGCGTGAAGAGCCTTCTCGCCCGGTATCTTGCCCGCGCCAGGGCGATGCAGTTCCACTACCTGCTCGCGTCGCTCGTCCTCCTGCTCGCCGTCTACCCCTACGTGAGTGCAGGGCCGAGCGGGGCGGCCGCCCTGAAGGTGCTCACGTCCTTCATCCTGATCACCGGCGTCTACGCCGTGAGCAACCGGCGGCGGCAGGTCGCGATCGCTGCCCTCTTCGCGGTCCCCGCCTTCGGCCTCGGCTGGCTCCACGTCATCACCGGGAACCCGGCACTCGGAAGCGCCGAGAGCATATTCACGCTCCTCTTCTACGCCTTCACCGCGCTTGTCGGCCTGTCAAGGGTGCTCGGGACACGCCGGATCACCACCGACACTATCTACGGCGCAGTCTCCGTCTACCTCCTCATGGGCCTCACCTGGGCGACGGCCTACAACCTTGTCGAGGGTATCGCCCCCGGATCGTTCTCGGCAGAGTCGGGAGCGGGTTTCACCTTTCCTGCGTTCATCTACTTCAGTTTCGTCACCCTTGCGACGCTCGGTTACGGCGACATCACGCCGGTCACCGATCAGGCCAGATCGCTCGCCCTGCTCGAGACCGTGAGCGGGACACTCTACATCGCCGTCCTGATCGCCCGCCTGGTGGCGGCGGCCGGATGGCGAACCGATGCCGCAGATGAGTGAGCGGCGCAGAAATTTCAGAGCAAAACGACGGATTTCCCGATTCGTCCGTTTTAAACTACGAAAAATCTCGTAGTTAAAGCAAGATATTTATTTTGACCGAATCAAGAGATGATTGATACTATGCGAGGAAAAGCAGCACTTCTGGGGATCGCTCTCATGGTCCTCTGCGCCGCGGTGATCGGCAACGTCACCGCACAGTTGCCGGAGGAATCCAGGGACAAGCTGATCCACGTGTCCGGCACGGGCAAGGTGACGACCACGCCTGATGAGGCCGTCGTCGTCTTCGCGGTCGAGACCGAGAACACCGACGTCAAGACAGCACAGCAGCAGAATGCGGAAAGAATGGACGCCGTGGTCAACGCGCTGAAGAGGGGCGGCGTTCCGGAGAAGGACATCAGGACCGCCGGCTACAACATCATCCCGATAACCGAGACCGACAGCAGGGGCCTGACAACCGCCAGGGTCAAGTACTACCGGGTCATCAACAGCCTCGAGGTCACGTTAAACGACGTCGACCGCGCCGGCGAGATTGTCGACCTCGCGGTAGAGAACGGCGCAAACAAGGTCAACCGGTTCTCGTTCACCTTGAGCGACGCAAAGCAGCAGGAGTTCCGCTCGCAGGCCCTGACCGCCGCGGTAGCACAGGCGCGGGGCGACGCCGATGCCGTCGCCGCGGCCATCGGCAAGACCATCGTCGACGTCAAAGAGGTCAACGTCGGGAACAACTACATCCCCCTGGTTTACGATACCCGCTACGACAGCATGGAGAAGGCGGCGAGCGGAGCGGCCTCGACACCGCTCGAAGTCGGCGAGATCGACGTGACCGCCACCGTCTCCATCTCCTACATCATCTCCTGACCGCACCTCAACCACCTCTTTTCGTCTGTAGGCCCGGGCTCCGATCTCCGGGCCATTCCCCCATCTCACGGCCTGCCCCATCGGGAAGCATAATCGTTTGCGAGGAGAGACCGGGTCTATCTATGTTCACGATAACCGAAGTCTACAACAACATCCCCTGCCGGGAAGGGCTCACGACGGACTGGGGGTTCTCCTGCCAGATAGAGGAGGCGGGACTGCTCTTTGACACCGGCGCGAAAGGAGACGTGCTGCTCTCGAACATGCAGGCGCTCGGCATCGATCCCGCAGGCATCCGGCGCCTCGTGCTCTCCCACGACCACTGGGACCATATCGGCGGCCTCGAAGCGGTTCTTGCCGCGAACCCGTCGATCGAGGTCTATGTCCACGACGCGTTCTCCGAAAAGACGCTTTCGCTGATCCGGGAGCACACCGAACCGCGGATAGTGGCCGAGTGGACGGAGATCGCGGACGGCATCGCCGTGACCGGGCCGCTCGGGACCGATATCCGGGAGCAGTCGCTCGCGATCGCCGTGCCGAACGGCTACCTGGTCGTCACCGGGTGCGCGCACCCCCACATCGCCCGGATCGTCGCGAGGGTCTCGGAGGTCGGGCCAGTCCTGGGCGTCATCGGCGGGTTCCATAGTGTCTCCGGCGAGGACATCGAAGCACTCGCGGGGGTGGCGTACCTCTCGGCGTCGCACTGCACCGATAAGATAGCGGAACTCAAAGAGTGCTACCCGGGCTCGTTCCAGCCGGGGGGTGTGGGGAAGGTGCACCGGTTCTGAAAAAAAGGGGGCGTTGGAACCCCACTGGTTGTTCCAGATGGCCGCACTCCGGGGTACGGCTTTCCACCGGGTTCGCACCTTCGCACCTCCGGTGCTTAAACTCCGTTCCCGAAACCCTTCCGGGTTTCTCCAGCTCCGATTCTGACGAACCGTCGCATCCTGAAGGAACGTCGTTCTTCGGTGCTCTAGCTCAGGTTCTCCGAACCATCGCTTATCGCCATGACTGCCCCCGCCCGCAGGAAGGGGGAGGAGCGCGAAGCGCGGGCGGGGTGGGGCCTGAGATATGCGGTTCTTCGCGCGAGACAGGGGAGGGGGAGACCCCCTCGCACCTATTGGTGCTCATGCTCCGTTCCTATCGGAACATCGCACTCCCCGTCAGCCCCTCCCCTGGGGCGATATCCCCTCGGAATCCACGTCTGGGACGCAATTTAAAGTCACGCGTGCGCACCGCAGGCGAGAATCGCAACGGTTCGTGAGTGCGACTGGCGTCCCGGCAGGAGCTTGTGCACCGAAGAACGACGTTCCGACAGGAACGACGCTCTGCAGGAACGGGGTTCGAGCACTGGAGGTGCGAAGGTGCGAGAACCGGAGCGCGGCCGGGAGAGGCCTCCAACAAGGTTAAAAAAGTTATTCGTTCTTTTCTCCGGATCCGCCCTTCACCTCGAGCCCGTCCGCAAACCAGACGGTGCGCTGCGGGAAGGGCACCTCGATGCCGTTCTCTTCGAGCGCAACCTTGATCTTCCAGAGGAGATCCGTCCGGACCTCCCACCAGTTCCGGGCCGGCGCCCAGATGTAGGCGGTCAGGTTCACGCTGTAGTCTCCCAGGTTATCGACGAAGACCGACGGCGCCGGGTTCTTCAGCGCGAAGGGGTGGGTCTCGATGACCTCCTTTGCGATCCGGATCGCCTCGTTCGCGTCGTCCTGATGCCGGATACGGATCTCGTATGTGAACCGCCGGGCCGCGTTGTGGACGTAGTTCGTGATGTTCGAGGTGAAGACCTTCTCGTTCGGGATCCGGATGTAGATCCCGTCGTAGGTCTTGATGACGGTCGAGAGGACACGGATATCCTCGACACTGCCGGCGACATCGGCGACATTGATGTTGTCGCCGATCCTGATCGGGTGCTCGAACATCAGGAAGAGACCGGAGATCAGGTTGGAAACGACACTCTGGCTCGCAAAACCAATGACGATACCGGCGACACCCCCGGCCACCAGGAGGCCGGAGAGGTCGAATTCGAGCTGCGGGAGAGCGACGACGAACGCCCAGACGATGATACCGTAGTAGACCAGTTTCGCGAGCAGTTCGCGCTCGTTCACGGGCAGCCGCTCGGCGAGGATCCTGCGGACGTTTATCGCGACGATTCTCGCGATTATGACGCCGACCGTGAGGATAACGGCGAAATACAGGAGGCTCTCGACGGTGATATCGCCGACGCCGATGGGTATCTCCAGAACCTCCGTCACGTTGAACGCCATCAGAAACCCCACTCCATCAGGTATCCGCGGTCGATAGCCGGGATCTTGCGGGCCGTGTAGAGCTCGACGGACTTCACCATCCCGGGCCGGAGCGGTGCGTCGACGAAGTCCGTCTCCGCCATAGTCTTGGTGAGAACTTTCATCGTGGCGGTGGCCGCCACGAAGTCACCATAGTAGATCTTCATATCGGTACTCTCAAAGACAACCCGGGACACCTCCACCCACTCGCGGCAGGAATTGTGGAGGGAGAGTTCCATCACCCCCTCGCGGAAGGGATCGACCTGAGGGATCTCCGGGTAGACCGCGCTCTCGTAGTACCGGGCGATGATCCCGCTTGTCGGCGAGCCGTAGAGCGTGTACTTCTGGGTGCCGGAAGCAAAGACGTCCAGCACCTCGATATCCCGCGCAGACTCCACGAAAACACCGATCTCAACAGGAAACTTCAGGTAGACCGTCCGGGAGGCGCCGGGCTCGATCATCATCGGTGAGAACTCCACCAGCAGGAAGTCCGTGATCTCCCTGGGGAGGTTGACCGGCTCGACCGGATTGATGACCACCTCGCCCGTCTTCGAGACCAGAATCCGCTCGAACGTCTGGCCTTCGCACCTGCGCCGGTAGGTCAGGAGACCGTCGACACTCTCGGCTTCCACCAGAATATCACCGCATTCGCGGCGAAAAGTGCCCCTGTAACGTCCGAACATCAACTATGATCTGCAAATACTCAAATATTAACCTACGCGATAGACGCGATCCGCCGGGGTCGCGTCACGCCACCCAATCCCGGAAGACGAATCAATACGGGTATTTATGCAGATACTCAAACGAAATAGAGTGGTTGCGGGGAACCAGTCTGATTTAAAAGGGAACAAACTGAGAAAGTATATATAATAAATCTTTTCGACAGTATATATCACAGAGGATAAATGGACACTCTTTTAACCGGCTGCTCCAGACACTTTTCCTGCGCGTTTGCTCCAAACAATAATAATCAGAGGGCGCCATATCGGCCGGCACGGAGGACTCACCCGGAAATCCGGGTAAGAAGACCTCCTCGCGGCATTGCGGGATGAGAACCGTTCCCGGGTGATGCGTTTGAAGACAGAACAGAAAAGAGTCAGAGAATCAATGAATCGCAGCCAGATACCCGTGAGTATTTTCGACCATCTCCAGCAGCCGGCGCTTGTCCTCGACTGCGAAGGGCGGGTGATCGTCTGGAACGACAGCATGGAGCGGTACACCGGCGTTCCGGCAGAAGAGATCGTTGGAAAAGGGGATTACGCTCATGGAAAAGCGTTATTCGGCGAGGTGTGCCCTACACTGGCCAAACTGCATCCTGACTCACGGCGAAGCCGGGAGCGGCCACTACTGCCTGCTGCATCACGAAGGCGAAGAGTTGCTTGCCGAGTCGCAGATCCCCGCACGACCCGGGAGAGTGGTCGTCTGTATGGCCGCTCCCCTCTACGACACCGGCGGTCGGCAGATCGGTGCGGTCGAGACCATCCGCGAGGGGCCACAGGATAAGGCGGTCGACGAGTCCCGCGGCGCACCGGAAGAACAGGTGCGGATCCTGGCAAGCACTCTGCCCGACATGATCTTCACGCTCAACAGGGACGGCATCTTCACCCAGTTCTTCTGGACCGGCGGCTGGAACCAGGGCGTGAACCCCGAAGACGTCGTGGGCAGGACACCTCACGCCCTGTTCCCACCGGAGGAGGCCGATTACCTGGCCAGGGCAGCGCACCGGGCTATCGAGACAGGGGAGGCCGTATCGGAGACCCGATCGTTTCCGTGGCGCGGGGAAGTGCGGTCGTTCCAGGTCGCCATCCACCCCCTGCACAACGCTTCCGGGGAGACCGTGGCCGCGACCGGGGTAAGCCGGGAGATCACCCGGGAGATCGCCGGCGAACAGGCCAGCCGGCTCTCCAGCCTCTACCTCGACCTGCTCGGCACCGACATCTACAACACCAGCATGGTTGCGGCAACGATCATCGAGATGCTCCGCGACCGCCTCTCCGGCGAGGAGGCGGAACTCGCCCAGAGGGTCAAGATCACGATCGAGCAGGGGATCAACGTCATCAAGAACGTCGAACTCCTGACCACGCTCAACAAACACCGCATCCGCCTGGAACCGGCCGACCTCTCCGCCGCCATCCGCGACCAGATGCAGCGGTACGCGGGTATCGATATCGGGTATGAAGGAGGAACCTGCATGGTCTGGGCGAACCCCCTTCTCGAGCATATCATATCCAACCTGATCAGCAACTGCATCAAGTTCGGCGGCATGAAGGTCAGGATCGACATATCCGTCATGGAGACCGCAGATACCGTGATGCTCTCCGTAGCCGATACCGGCATCGGCATACCGGATCACTTAAAGCCGAACATTTTCGACCGTTTCAGCAGTGAGGGGAGCAAAACCGCTTCCGGGAGCAGGGGGCTAGGTCTTCACATCGTCAAGACCCTCGTGAACCGGTACGGCGGACGCGTCTGGGCGGCCGACCGGGTTCCCGGCAAGCCGGGGGAAGGTGCCGCAATAAAGATCATCCTGCAGAAGTGCTAGTGGGATTTTTCGCGCCTACGGGTGCGGGCCGCCGTCCGGAGGATACGGGGTTCGGAGGATGGATCCGGCTCGCTTTCCCTGTCGGCAGAACCTATCGCTTTCTCCCTGTAGCCCCCACCCAGCCCGGCCTTCGGCCTCCTCACCCGCACCTAACGGTGCTCAAACTCCTGCCGTTCCAGCAGCCGTTCCCCGCACCTTCGGTGCTCATGCTCCGGCCCCATGGCCCGTCGCACCCCGCCCCGAGGGGGCGGGGGCAGTGCATGACGATAGCCGATGGGAAGCCGTGCACGGTTTTTCTCCCGGGACTCCATCCGTCTCCAGCATCTTCCCATGCAGTGGACCGTGGGGGCATCGCCACCGGGGGTGGGGCCGACGGGGAGGGGGCTTGCCCCCTCCCCTGTCTCTACTAACCCCAATCCAGCCGGATATCTATCTCCCGGCCCCGGACCCTCACAGCACCACAAGAGGCACCGTCCGGGTGAAAAACCGGGCGGCACTCCTCTCCACCAGGCCCCTCTCCCCAACGCCCGGGGTACTCAGGTATATATCCCGCGAGCGACTATATCATACCGCATCATTCCCATTGGGGACCGCTTCAATGATACGAACCATATGCTTTAAAGAACGAAGATATATCGAAGAGTTGAGAATTCTTACCCGGGCGACCGCGCTGGACTGTATCATCGACGAGCGCTTCGACCGCATAGTATACCTCATAAAAGAAGGAGACATGGGTCTCGCCATCGGTCGGAAGGGAAGTAATATCCGGAAGATGCAGAGGGTTCTCGGAAAACGTATCGAGATGGTCGAATATTCCCCCCAGATCGAGCAGTTCACGAAGAACGTCTTCAAGCCTGCCAGCGTCGTCGGCGTCGCGAAAGGAGATGACAGGAAACTCTCGGTGTATATCAGCCAAAACGACCTCGGCATCGCCATAGGAAAAGGCGGGTGCACCATCGAGAAGGCACGGCTCCTGCTTGCCCGGTACTTCGAGACCGAACTCGGCGAAGTGCTCGCAGGAGGTGACGCCCATGAATGATTGGAACATCCTCGAAGAAGTCTGGCAGGTTATCCAGGACCGCGCGGAGCACCCGTCTGCTGAAAGCTACGTCAGTTCCGTCCTGACCCACCGGAAAGGAATCGACAAATCCCTCGAAAAGGTCGGCGAAGAAGCGGTCGAGTTCATCCTCGCCGCAAAGAACCAGGTGCCGGAGAGGACGGTCTCCGAAGCCGCCGATCTCCTCTTCCACCTTCTGGTGGCGCTCCGGGCATCGGGCACCGATGTCGGGGACGTGCTCGACGAACTCGCAGCACGCCGGAAGTAATCAGAGATACTCCTTCAGGTCGACCATCCTCGGGAGATCATCCTTCTTTACCGCCGCCGTCTCCACGACCGTATCCTCGATCATGATCGGCGCACGGTAGCGCAGAGCGATGGCTATCCCGTCGCTCGGCCGGCAGTCCATTATCTCGGTGCGCGATCCCTGCCGGAGAAGGAGTTTGGCGTAGAAAACTCCCTCCTCCAGGGAATCGATGTGCAGGGAATCGAGTGCGATCTCAAAGTTCCGAAACACCTCGACGATGAGATCGTGGGTGATGGGACGGGGAAGCATCTCGCTGTTGAGCGCGTTGCTGATCGAGATCGCTTCCCAGAGTCCGACATAGATGGGTATTGTGCTGTCGCCCCCGGCATCCAGGACAACAGTCGGTGCCGCTCCCATCTCGCTCACCGACATGAACACACCCTGCACCCTGCAACTTTGCGCCGTCATGTGATCACCTGACATCAGTCTTCTGATTTTTAAACCTTGGGGTCAATCACCGCTGTTTTTTGGCGCGGGCGAGAAACTCGCGCCGGACAATGACGAGACTCGAAAGGAGACCGAGGAGGATGTTCAGGTAGTAGAAGATCAACCGCCAGAGGAGGACGAAGACGCCCACGATCGCCGACGGGACGAAGAGGCTGTAGAGCGACGTGGCGCCGATCTCCGCAACGCCCGAGCCGCCGGGGGTGAGCGGGATCATCATGATGATGGCGATGACGAGCTGGACGACGAACGACTCGATGAGATACGCGGGCTGCCCGAGACCTATGAGAAGCAGCGACGCGATGACGAACTCCGAGATCCAGAAGAGCAGGGTGAAGAGCATCCCCCACACGAGGCCGCTCTTGCCGTGGTTCACGAACTTGACGAGCCCCCGGTTGAAGTTGTCCACCTCGCGGTCGATCGTCTCCAGCAGGTTCTCGAGCCGCTTTAAGTGCCAGCGGCGGTCGACCCACCGCGAGATCCCTTTGAGCGCCCGCTTGAGGTAGTCCGGGTTCTTGACGGAGTAGACGAAGACCAGCACGAAGAAGGTGACGAAGATCCAGGCGGCGTACATCATGGCGCTCAACCCGCTGAACCCCGAGGCGAGGCTGCTCCAGTAACTGCCGAGGAAGAGCATGGCGAAGGCCCCGAGTGCCCCGAGAACGATCCCATCCAGGATCCGCTCCATGATGACGACGGCGGTGGCGTCTCCGACCGGAACGCCCGCCCGGTAGAGTTCGTGGACTCTGACCGGCTCCCCGCCCGCCTGGGACGGGGTTACCGCCGCAACGAGCATGTTCGCCAGTACCAGGTTCAGGCAGTGCTGCAGGTGTACCCGGTAGCCGAGCGACGCCGACATCTTCTGGATGCGGAGCGCCCAGAACCCGAGCGAGAGGATGTGAAAGAGGACGGCAAGAACCAGATAGAGCGGGTTTATCCGGCTGAGGTACTCGATCGTCGACTCGTCGACGGTGAAGTAAAGAACGCCCGCCATGACAAGAGCGCTAAAACTGAACGAGACGAGCAGCCACTTCCACTGAGACCTCTTCATCCTCTACACTCCCGGGCAACACCAGGGGGAAACACCCGAATTTGGATTAATAAAATATCGTGCGGCTACTATTTAACGATGGTTTTATCGAAAAATCGATAGAAGCGGGAATCCGAGGGATACAGGCCAGGAAAGCGGGATAACCGGATCCTAGACGGTGAAGAGACCCCGTTCCCCGGTTATCCGAAACAGCCCCGCGCGGATGCCGGCATCGAGCCAGGCATAGCCGTAACTGAATCGGGCGAGGGCGGCGGCAAGGTCGCCCGCATCGAGGTATTCCACGCCTTCCGCATACCGGGTGCGTGCCGTCGAATAGAACTCCCCGGCTCCTGCGTGAAGCGGGCTCGCCTCGTCCGCCGCCGCTTCGACCGCTCCGAGGGCCGCATCGAGCATCCGCCGGTAGCGGTGCGTTTTCTCCTCGAGGCGGGCAGCCTGCGATTCCGGTATGCACGCGGCCACCGTGTCCGGAGGGTGAGCGCTGGAAGGCGCGAGCAGCCCGAGGCGCGAGCCTGCGTCAAGCCAGCCGAACCCGTAGGCAAACGCAGCGAGGGCATTCACCCGGTCGCCCCCCCGGAGAAACGCGAGCCCGTCGCTGTGGTAGGCGATAGCCATCTCGAGCACCTCCCCGGCCGCCCGGCAGAGGAGGGTGCCTTCCGGGACGGCGGTCCTGACCGGGGAAAGGGCCTCTCCATAGAGAGCGGCGTAGTCGTCGAGGTTCATAGGCCGGCGAAGGTCTCCAGGTACTCGCGCTCCATCGGGTGGAGGTCCGCCGGCACGGCGAGGATATGGAGCGGAGGGCCGAAATCCGTCTCTTTGAGGTTCGCGCCGGATCCGGCGGCAACCACCGGGTGCTCCGAACCCGCCCGGGCGATCCCCACGTAAAGCGCAGGGGGTTCGATGCCGCGCTTCGCCGCCATCTCCTCGAGAACGGCGATCGCCTCCGGGACACGCATGTAGCGATCGTTCTGGATATCCAGGTAGACGAGCGTATGGAGGTTGAGCGCAAGATTCGCCGCGATCGTCTCGATGGGAGCCGTCGGGAACCAGCCTTTCGCGGGGAACGGCACCGAACAGGACTTCCCGAACCGGTAGTTCTGCAGGCCCGAGAGGCCCGAGACCGCGCTCGATATCGACGAGGCGTGGATGATTGAGGTCTCGATCCCGGCGGCGGCCGCCCGCATCCGCAGGTCGGCATGCGTCGTCGAGACCATGGGGTCTCCCCCGGTCAGGAACGCCACCCGGCCGGCAGCGGCGCAATCGAGGATCTCGCGGGGGTTCTGCTCGACGTCCTCCCGGCCGAGCACCCGGATCTCCTTTCCAAAGAACGCTTCCATCGCGGCGACGTCCGTTCCCATCAGCCGGGATGTGTACGCCTCTAAAAAGACGGCGTCGGCGTTTCCGACGTATTCGAGGCCTTTAACCGATATGTCCCCGAGATCGTAGAGACCGAGGCCAACGAACGTCAGCATGGGGTACCCACTCCGGAGACGGGGGGCACGGTGCAGCCGCGATACACCTGCAGAAGTCGCATCGTCATCTCTCAACTATCGGTGCTCCACCCTCGTAGAGGTAACGGATGGAAGGGAGAGGCGCCGCCCCCTCCCGGGCGGGGGCCTATCCCAGAAGATAGAAGAGAAGAGCCCCGACCAGGAGCCCGAGGGTGACCGTGTAGACCGTGATCGCGAGCGTGATCCGTGACCCGACCTCGCGCAGGAGAACCGTTATCGTCGCAAGGCAGGGGACGAAGAGGACAGTCACGACCGCGAATATGTAGAGTTGCAGCGACGAGAGCACCGATCCGAGGTCGGCGGTGCCCGCGAGGATGGCAAGGGTCTCGAACGCCATCTCTTTTCGGAGGATCCCGAAGATGAGCGCCGTCGCCGAGTAGCCGGGAAGGCCGAGGAGAGCCATGGTGTACGGCTCCACAAGCCCCTGGACGAACGCCATGACGCCGAAGAATTCGAGCAGCCCGAGGACGACGCTTCCTACGAGGAGCAGGGGCATCGCGATGAAGAGGAACTCGGAGAGGCGCGACCAGGCCTTCTTCATCACCAGCTTCGGGTCCGGCCAGCGCAGCGGCACCATCTCCATGATCATCCCGAACCGCTCGCCGGGCGCCACCCGGGAGAGGACGAGCCCCGTCGCGAGGATCAGGACAAATACGATGGCGTACACGCTGAACGCTGCCGCGATGCCGACGAAACTGGCAACGATCCCGGCGATGATGACCGTCCGGGCCGAGCAGGGAACCATCGTGACCAGGAACGAGGCGATGATCCGCTCACGCCGGGAGCGCAGGAGCCGGATGCTCATAATGGCCGGCACGTTGCACCCGAACGCCAGGGTGAGGGGGATGACCGCACCGCCGTGCATCCCGACCCGGTGCATCGCGTTGTCGGCGAGGAATGCCGCCCGGGTCATGTACCCGGAGTCCTCGAGGACGGAGATGATGATGTAGAAGAGGAAGACGTACGGGAACGCTATCCCGAGACCCGCCTGGAGTGCGAGCAGGACGGATACCCCCAGTTCTTCGGCGAGCGGGGGCAGCCCGAGCGCGACGAACGGCTGCATCGCGTAGACTTCGAAGAACTCCACGATCATCTCCTCGAGGAACGATCCCGCGACGAAGACGAAGAGGAGCATCCCGACGAGGATACCGATGAGGATCGGCATCCCGGGAATGAGCCGCGTCAGGATGCTGTCCGGATCGGTCTGGGGGAGTTCCGTCTCCTCTTTTATGGTGAGGTCGGCGATCTTGTGCGCGAAGTTGTGCCGGTTGGCCGCGATGATCTGGGCGACCGTCATCCGGTGCCGGGACTCGATCTCGTCGGAGATCGTCCGCGCCGCTTCGAGCTGTTCCGGGTTGTCGCCGAACCCGAGAAGCGCGCGGACGCTCTCCTTCCGGTCGGCATCGAACATCTTCCCGAGGCTCCGGACGGCCGCCTCGATGTGGTGGTCGTACGGGATCTCGACCATCGACGGGCTCGAGGCGGCAAGGGCCGCCGGGATGATCCGGTCGATGTTCTTCCCCTGCGACGCCGCCGTCAGGATCACCTCGACGCCGAGAAGATCCTGGATCGGGCCGGGATCGATCTCAAGCCCCCGTTTTGCGGCTTCGTCGGCCATGTTCAGCACGACGACCATCGGGAGACCGTATTCCGCCACCTGGAGGAGAAGGTAGAGGTTGCGTTCAAGGCGGGTGACGTTCACCACCACGATGACCGCATCGACGTCCTGCTGCTCCAGGAACCGGCGGACCAGGCCTTCCTCGTCAGAGTTCCCCTCCAGAGAGTAGACGCCGGGCAGGTCCACGAGTTCGAAGATCTCGCGCTGGAAACAGGTGTTGCCCCGTTGCAGCTCGACGGTGGTTCCGGGGTAGTTGCTCACCTCCACCCCGAGGCCGGTGAGCTGGTTGAAGATCAGGGATTTGCCCACGCTGGGGTTGCCGATCAGCGCGAACCTCATGGACACGACTCCACGACGATGGATCTCGCGATCTCGGGGCTGATGGCGATATCGCAGCCTTTCACCCTGACGACGACGGACTTATTCGGGAGTTTGCGCCGGATCTGCACGATCTCGCCGGGGAAGATGCCGAGATCGAGCAGCCGCCTGTGCCGCCGCTGGCCGCGCATCATCGCCACCCGGACGGTATCGCCTTCCTTGCAGTCGAGCAGCGTGCAGTCCCGCCCCCGGCAGCGCCCCATGCGCCCCGGCGGAGACTGGGCGCCGTCCATGTAGGAGGAGAGCCGCTCGATGGTCTCGTCGGAGATGCCGTGCTCGAGGGTACAGGCCTCTTTGTTCGCGGCGTCCTCGTCGACGCCGAGCATCTCCGTCAAAAAACACTGGAGAACACGGTGTTTCCGCGCCACCTTTGATGCCACCGCCGATCCCTTCCCGGTCAACCGGACGGCGTCGCCGCCCGCCCGCTCCAGGTATCCTTCCTCGACCAGAGAGGCGACGGTCGTCCCGGCGGTCTCCTTCCCGGTATCGAGGACTGCCGCTATTTCGTCCAGCGTCGCCGACTGCCCGCTGTTTTCCGTGATCGTGAGGATCGCTTCGAGATAATCCTCAAACGTGGAAGGAAGCATGCTACAATCTCTTTTACTTCTACAAGTTTATGGATTTGGGTCGCGCTATCGGGATCGGGTGCGATACGGGGAGAGCCATGCCACGTCGTGGCAGTGATCGAGCTCTCTGCCGGCCGAAAGACCAACGGGTTAAAAGCCGCCCAATCCGGAATCCTGAGCAAACCGACAGGGATACTGTTCTGAAAACAAACGGTCGCACGACGAGAGCAACCGTTAAGTGCCGGGAACGGGTTCAGGGAGGAGTGATGCTCCATGTCGCTGGAAGGGAATAAAGCAATTGTTCGCAGTTTTATCGAAGCCTATAACGGCCGAAACCTGGATCTGTTCGACGAACTGGTAGTGCCGGACTACGTTGACCACACTCATCAACAGCAGGGCAGAGACAGCTTCAAACAGCTCTTTACGCTGGCTTTCACTGCCTTTCCCGATTGGCACGAACGTATCGAGGATATCATCGCCGAAGGGGATAGGGTGTGGGTTCGTGTTACCGCTACGGGGACGCATACCGGTGAATGGAATCTTTCCGGAGTTTCAATGCCTCCTACCGGCAGGAAGGTGACGATGACGATGGTCTTCATCTGGCGCATAGCCGGCGGCAAACTTGCAGAGGGATGGGAGGTCGATGAGGAACTGGATTTCCTCAAACAACTGGGCGTCATCGAATACACAAAAAAGGGGAAGGAGCTCTTTCCGGAAGATGCCGGGTAGAGAATATACTGTCCGTGCGTGTTTGCCGGAGCCTGCACCCGCCGGGTGTCAACGCCTATATGGTTTCGGGGGAGATCGGTGATCATGGGATCCCCGGAGAGGCAGGTCACGAACAGGGATGTTGCCGAACGGCTCGCGTTCATGGCCCGCCTGCTCGGGATCGCAGGGGAGGATCGATACCGGATCGCCGCTTACGAACGGGCGGCACGGCAGATCGACCACCTCTCCTTCCCGGTCGCCGGGCTCGACGAGGAGGAACTCACCCGCATCCCGGGGGTAGGAGACCGGATTGCCGGACAGATCAGAGAAATCGCCGCCACCGGAACGTTCGGGGAATTAGAAGACCTCGAGGCAGCCATACCCGGATCGGTCGTCGAGCTGCTCGGCGTTGCCGGGGTGGGGCCCAGGACGCTGCACGTCCTCTACAAGAGGCTCGGCATCCGGACCCTGGACGACCTGGAGCAGGCGGTGAAGGGGCACCGGCTCAGGGCGCTCTCCGGGTTCGGAGCAAAGACGGAGGAGGCGATCAAGAGAGGCATCGAGCAGTTCCGGCAGAGGTCGAACCGGATGACCCGCCCGCAGGCGGAAGCCGTGCTCGCGCACGTGGCGGCCGTCCTGCCGGACGGCCGGTATACGGTTGCGGGGAGTTACCGGCGGGGGTCGAGCACCGTGGGGAGGCTTGAGATCGTCGTTGCCGGGGATGGAAGCGAAGCCGCAGACCGCATACCCACCGACGCCGGAGTGAACGTCCGGTTCGCCGGGGAAGACCGGTACGGCACGGCGCTCCTCTGCGCCACCGGCTCGGCCGGGTTCCTGGAAAGGCTTGGGCAGGTGGCGGCCGCGCGCGGCTACCGGCTCACGCCCGACGGCCTCACGGACTCTGCGGGCGGGCGGCTGCATGAGTTCGCAAGCGAGGAGGAAGTCTTTTCGTTCCTCGATATGGAGACGATTCCGCCGGAACTGCGCGAGAACAGGGGCGAGATCGAACTCGCCCTCCGGCACGCCCTCCCCGGTCTCGTCGATCTATCCGACATCAGGGGCGATCTCCATGCCCACACCACATGGAGCGATGGCCGCCAGTCGCTCGATGATGTGGCGGAGGCGGGGGATGCAAGGGGCTACGAGTACATCGTGATCACCGACCACTCTTCAAGGGTGCGGCCTGAGGCCCTTGCAAAGCAGCGGGCCGAGATCGAGCGTGTCAACCAGCGGCACGACTGCCGGCTCCTTGCCGGGAGCGAGGTGGACATCAAAAGCGACGGCACTCTCGGGTACGGGAACAGGATCCTCGCCGACCTCGACCTGGTGATCGCCTCGGTCCACTCGGGGTTTTCCCAGGACCTGGACGTCATGACCCGGCGCATCCTCACCGCGATGGAGAACGAGCACGTCGATATCATCGGCCATCCCACCGGCCGCCTGCTCGGCCGCAGACCGGCGTATGCCGTCGACCTGGAGCGCGTTATAGCGCACGCGGCGGATACGGGGACGGCCCTCGAGATCAACGCATCGCCCCACAGGCTCGACCTTGAGGATATTTATATCTGGCATGCCAAGAAGGAAGGAGTGAAACTGGCTGCAGGAACGGATGCCCATAGAATCGGCGAATTTGCAAACATGCGCTACGGAATTCTACTGGCGCGCCGGGGCTGGTGCGCTCCGGACGACGTCCTGAACACCCTCCCTCTATCCGCACTGCTGGAGTGGACGTCATGATCTACCGGTTCTACGAGAAGATCCTCCTCCGCGATCTCAGGATGCTTCCGGAGCACATCTGCTTCATGATCACCGAGCAGGATATGCTCGATGCTCCCGGCAACCTCTACCTTGCCGCCCAGTGGTGCCGCGACCTCGGGATCGAAAGCGCCATGTTCCACATCAGCACCGGCGACCCCGCCCGGCTGGAGCGGTGCCTCCCGCGGATTCGCGAGGTATCCTCGATCGCGCGCCTGACCCTGCACTACCGCGACGAAAAGGAGGTCAGCGGCGAAGGCATGGACGTGACGGTGGCGATAGGCAAAAGCGGCCGGGAGGAGATCGCCGGCTGCGTGCGAAGGATGGCCGAAGACGGTGTGGATCCGGCATCGGTCGACGAAGACCTGCTGGAATCGTACCTCACCTTCAACTACGAGCCCGATCTCGTCATCAAGACCGGCGGCGACCACCTGACCGACTTCCTCATCTGGCAATCGGTCTACTCCGAGCTCTTCTTCCTCGACGTCAACTGGGCGCTGCTCAGGAAAGTGGATTTCCTCCGGGCGCTCAGGGACTTCCAGTCGAGAGCCCGGCGGTTCGGACGGTAACCCTCACGAACCCCGGGCCACGCGCTCTTTCAGGCGCATGCGCTGGTCGTAGACCCGCATCGCCCGCAACAGATCGATCTTCCTGAACGCCGGCCAGAAGGGGGCGCAGAAGTAGACGGCCGACTCGTGACCGTTCGCAAGCCAGGGAAGGAAGTTCGAGGTCCGGTAATCGTTGCCGGTACGGATGATCAGGTCGACGGGGGGTATGGGCGCCCCCCGGTTGAGGTGGGCCTCAACGGCCTCCGGGTCGATGGCCGCCGGGTCGATGACACCCTGCCTGACCTCGCCGAGGATCGACCGGGCGGCGTGCACGATCTCGTTTCGGCCGCCGTAGGCGAGCGCGATGTTGATGAAGTAATCGCTGTAGTCCCGGGTCGCCTCCTCCGCCGCATCGATGGTCGCGAGGAGGTCGGCAGGGAGGAGGGATCGATCGCCGATCATCTGCACCCGGATGTGGTTTCTATGCACCCGCTCGTCTTTGAGGATCGCGGCGAACTTCTCCCGGAAGAGGCGAAAGAGCGACTCAAGCTCGGCGCTGTCCCTGCGGAAATTCTCGGTGGAGAAGGTGTAGAGCGTGACGTGCTGCACGCCGAGCTCGCACGCCCAATCGAGAACCTGCTCCGTCGCGTCCGCCCCGAGCCGGTGGCCGACCGCCGTATCGAGCCCCTGCTCCCGGGCATACCGGCGGTTTCCATCCTGGATCACCGCAACGTGCCGGGGAACGTGTTTCACCTGCCACTTCAGGTAACGCTCGTAGAGAGGCTCAATCCCCGATCGCAGCATCAGAGCGGTGTCACCTCGACCACCATGCCGCCGTTCGGGTAACGCTCGACAACGTACTTCCTGCCCGGCAGCCCGGCACCGTGCTCGGCAAGCACCCACCACGCCATCTCGATCCGCCCCTCACAGACTGCATACTCATCTTCATCAAAACCCTCCAGGAATCCGTCGACGGCACCCTCCGGCTCGAGGACCCCGTATACGACGGTTCCGTCATCCGTCACCTCCTCGAACGGACGCGCAGTATTGGCAGCGATCCGCTTTAACCGTTCCCGTAACTGGACCGAGTCCTTGAAGACCGATGAGCAGAAGTGGACTTTCGGGTCGCCGACGAGTTTCTCCGCCCACTGGCGGGCACCCTTCACCGCATTGTGCAGCCCGTCATCGAGCTCGAACCCACGTTCGCGCATGGCAGCGGCGCAGGTCTCGCCCCACTCCAGCTCGTTGATGTTGAGGAAGTCGAGGAGCGGGAGGGCGGCGGCAAGGTCCTCGATTCCCGGGAGCGACGGCACCTCGATGCCGATCAGAAACCCCATCCGCCGGGCGAGGACGGCTGATCCGGCGAAGTCGGTCTCGAGGATCTGCGGCCAGACCTCATGAGGCGGGTGCAGCCGGAGCTCGTCAACCAGCCCCTGCAGGCGCCGGAGCATGGTTTCGTCCGGCGCAAGGCCGGTGTAGAGGTGGATCTGGTGATCCGGGCCGAAGTGCTCCTTGAGAGCCCGGCAGTAGTCCACCACCCGCTCGATCTCGAGCAGCGGTTCGCCGCCGGTGACGCCGGTCCCGAGAGCGCTCATGCTCTCCGCAACCTCGATGGCTTCGGAAGGCGACGAAACCTGCCGTTCGTTTGCAAACACCACGTCCCGACCTTTTCGCTCACGCGAGAGCGGGCAGTACCAGCAGGTGCGGCGACACCGACCGGTCACGAAAAGGACCATCTTTGCTCCCTGGTGGCAGAGGACGCATCCCGGAGAGAGGAACGGCCCGCCGGGGGATACTCCCGACTCTTGCGACATAGTTGTAGTATTTATGGGATGGCGGAAGTGAAAAGGTTTGATGGTGACGCCGGGGACGGGAAGAGGTGCAGATAGCAGCAGGAGAGATTGCAGGATCCGCCGTAAAGAGAAGGGATGCCGGGCAGGCGGTAGCGGGGAAGGACAGGGTCGCCCCAGAACTCTACCTACGCCAGATCCTGTGGCTCCCTCACCCTTCCTTCATCCACCAGTTCCGTGTAGTCGTCGAACCAGTAGGCCTCCGGGTTGCTCTTATAGACCATGAACCGCCCGAGATCCTCCGGGTTTGCCGCCTGGTTGTACTTGAAGTAGGTGTACCTGTCCGTCTTCCCGAGAACCTCGATCTTCCCCGTCGCATGGGATATCACGAACCGGGCCCGCTTCGCAAGCCCCGAGCAGATCGTGCGGGCCTGCTCGAATATCCGGTAGGACTCCTCCACCGGCACCGCGAACGTCTTGTTGCCGATTGCCGGGCGGCACTGGAAGACGTAGTAAGGGTTCGCGCCGATGAACGAGAGTTTATCGAAGAGCGCGGCAAGCACCTCCGGGTCGTCGTTGATGCCGCGGATCAGGGGCGTCTGATTCATGACGACCGCTCCGGCCTCCTGCAGGAGAGCGACCGCCCGGCATGCGGCATCGGTCAGTTCCCTCGGGTGGTTGAACTGTGCCATGATATAGATACGCTTCTCGTCCATACTGTAGTCCCGGATCATGTCGAGCAGCGCCGGATCGTTGATGATCCGGAACGGATTGTATGCAGGCATCTTCGTCCCGATCCGGATGATCCCGACATGATCGATCTCGCGGACCTGCCGGACGATATCGAGCAGCCGGTCGGTCTCGAGGATCAGGGGATCGCCCCCGGTGAGCAGGACGTTCGTAATCTCCGGATGATCCCGGATGTAGGCAAGCCCCGCGGAGATGTCCTTATTCACCTCGCGCGCCTCCTCGATGAAGAGGCGCTTGCGGAAACAGTAGCGACAGAGACCGCCGCAGAGGTCGCTGACCAGCATGAGAGCGGTTTCACGGTATTTATGCTGCAGCCCCGGAGCCCGGGTATACCGGTGCTCCGACGACGGGTCGAGATGCCCCCAGGGCTCAAGCTCCTCGACGGTCGGCACGATCAGCCGACGAATAGGGTCGGCCGGATCGTCCCAGTCGATCAGCGAGAGGTAGTAGTCGTTCGCACGGAACGCAAAGAGGTCGGTCACCTCCGCGAGGCGGGTGCGCTCTTCCGGATCGATACCGGGTACCGAATCGAGCGATGAGACATAGATCGGTTTTTTGGTGCTCCCGATCGTGTTTCGGATATCGTATGTCGTGTTCATGGAGTACCTCCCAGGCGACACTCTCCAGTGCAGGATACAATCCGTTACCAGTCGGGGACAGGTGCATGAGAGATCGATAATGAAATCCGATCTGCGCAAAGGGTTCATGAGAGTTTCATGTTCTCATGCAGGAAACCGTCGCTCCGACATGCGTCATTGAGTGTCGGATTACGTGTTGTACCTCAAAAGGGTCCTAAGGATATTTATATCTTCGGTTGGGGGCGCAATGCTGCAAAAGCAGCGCCCGCCCCTCAATTTAAAGCAGTGGATATCGAATCACTTTTTTTTCTTGGCCATGGAGAGGATATCCACAACGTATTTTCCTTCGTTTTCCAGTCCGACAACGACCTCGTCCGATCGGGCCAGCTTCTCGATATTCAGTTCGTACGACCCGGGACCAAGGATGCGGATGCTCTCAATCCTTTCAAAGACCTCGATCTCCTCTTTTTTTCGACGATCCGGCTTGACCTCAAGCACGTCCTCGCCTGTATCCCGGACAATTTCGTCGATGGTCTTCTCCTTCAGCACGTCGTCGTGCCGTTCGGCCTCACGGATGTAGAGAAACTTCTTCCCGCCGCAGCTCGGACATCCCTTCAGTATCTTCGTCGAACCGTCCTCGAACTCTCTGCCGCATTGCGTGCACTTGTGAGGCATGTATCACCTCTGATATCCGTTCATCTCGAAGAGGAGACCCATGCGCTGATGAGATCCTTCTCCTTCTTGAGCGTCCTGAGCTGGTTGGCGGGCCCGATCACGGTCAGCCGGGTCTCGGAACGCTTCCCCCCGAGAAGTTTCGCCAGGAACCCGTTCTGGGCATCCCTGATGGGATAGGTCTCCATCTCGATCCCGGAGAATCCGTCCGGGGCGATCTCCCGCATCGTGATCTCGATGAGCTTGCTCTGCTCTTCCGGCGCGAGACCTTTCTCCAGGATAACGATGTTCCCTTCCATGACGTCATCGAGAATCAGGCGGATCTTCTCCATCGCTGTGAGACGATCGAGACGTTCCGCAGAAATCAGGTCTATCTGTACACCCTGTATCATCTCAATCACCCGAAATATGCCGTCATCTGCTCGTACAGCTCATCCACGTTGTTCCCTTCGAGACCCGATATGGAGATCACGGGGTGCTGGGGAAACGCGCTCTTGATCCGCGCGGGAGACGCGTCGGGGAGATCGTTTTTGTTTGCGACGATCAGAACCGGAAGCTTCCGGCTTTCGATGATCCCGACAAGCATGATGTTCACCTGCTGGAACGGGTCCAGCGTGGAGTCGAGCATGTAGATGACGCCGTCGATATCCTCGCGGAGCCAGTGCATCGCCTCGGCAACACCCTCGGTCGCCTCCCGCGCCCGCTTGACCGCTTCTTCCTTCTCGATGCCGTACTCGACGAACTCGTTGTAGTCGATCTTGGTCGTTACGCCCGGCGTATCGACGATGTCGATGGTGATCGAGCTGCCGTTCTGGCCTGTGATGGTGATGTCTTCTTTGCGCCGGACGCGCCGGGTTTCGTGAGGCACCTCGCTGACCGGGCCGACCGCATCACCGACCCAATCCCGCACGATCCGGTTCGCAAGCGTCGTCTTGCCGGCATTGGGAGGGCCGTAGATCCCGATGCGGCAGGTCCGCTTCTTAAAGAGCGTCTTCAATAGCCCCGAGATCTTTTTTTTCGTACGAACTAAGAACGTCATTAAGCTCCCTCAGGTAGGCCGATTTGCCTATACGTAAGTGAGTTGTGGCACTCACAAATAAATATAATTATATGTTCCGTCCGGCGCATTCTCTCCATTTTGCAGACAAACAACATTCCCGGAGTGAGAGAATTCTTTTATACTGTTGAAACCTAGATAGACTTGCACCAGGAGAATTGGCTCAAATTGCGGCCAGATTAGGAGAATCCCATGATGAAAAATAGCGATGCCATCCGCTTCGAGACACGCATACCAGTCAGGGAGGTCATGCAGAGTCATCCAACAACTATCGATGTTGGTGAGACCGTCGCCCGGGCGGCGCAGATCATGTGCCGCGATGAGGTCGGGAGTTGCATCGTGCTGCAGAACAACCTGCCCACCGGGATCGTCACGGAGGAGGATATCAACTGCAAAGTCGTGGCTAAAAATTTAAAGCCGGGTGATATTCACGTCAGCGAGATCATGAGCACGCCCCTCATCACGATCGATGCCGACAAGCTGGTCGGGGACGCCGCAGCAATGATGGTGAAGCACCGTGTCCGCAGGCTCCCCGTCGTTGAGGACCAGATGGTCATCGGGATCGTGACTGTTCGGGACATCCTCACCGTCGCGGCCGAAGTGAACGAGCTGCTGGCGGATCTCATAGAAATCAACCGCGAAGAGGAGTACGCCATGGGGGTCTGCGACCGGTGCGGGAACATCTCCGACGACTTATCAAGGGTCGACAACCTTATGCTCTGCCCCGCCTGTCGGGAGGAGGAGCAGTTGCTATGAAGGTTGCCTCTAACCTGATGGTAGAGATTCCCACCCTGCATTACGACGATTACGTCACAAAAGCAAGGAGCATCCTCCGGGACGACGTCTTTCGCGAACTCTACATTGTGGACGAAAAGAACCGTCTGAGAGGGTATCTCGATATCTCCGATGTCCTGCGAATCATGGACACCAAGTCGAACGTCACGATCAATGGGTTTGTTCGGGAGGCAGCCCGGGTTTCCCGGAATACCCCTCTTACAGAGGCAGGCATCGCTATAATGAATGCCCGTACAAACAGCGCTGCGGTAGTCGACGAAGACGGCGTGTACCAGGGAGGGGTGCTCTTCTCCGAACTCTTCCCCGTCCTGATCTCCCGTCGCACCATCCCCGGCAGGGTCGGGGACGCCATGTCGCGAGAGCCCGTCACCTGCACACCGGACGAACCCGTACACCGCGTCTACAGCCTGATTGTCGCGAGCGGATTCACCGCGTTTCCGGTGGTGCAGAAGAAAGAGACTATCGGCATAGTCTCCCGCCGGGATCTCCTGCGCGCCGGGAATCTCCGCACATCGGTGAAGAACCAGGCAGACACCACCGTCGAGCGGGTGATGACGACACCCGTCATCTCGGTGACGCCGGACGACACCATAGCAGCGGCGAGCCGGCTGATGGTCGAACACGACGTCAGCATGCTCCCGGTCATCGACGAGAAAAAGCACCTCGTCGGCGTTATCGACCGTCATGACGTCCTCAGTGGCCGCTTGCCCTGAGGAAGACTCCAAATACCACAATTTCAAAGGAGTGATAGGATGCAACCCAACTCGAATAACTCGGATAAGAAACCGGCCGACAGGCTCCTGAAGATGCCGGGCAGACGCGAACGCGGGCCGGTCGACTTCAAGTCAAAGATCGCCGAACATGAAGGCGAGATCATGGCGATCGCCACGAGAAACGTTGTTGTGGCGCAGCAGACGACCACGATCATCCAGCAGTCGGGATCATGACCCGGGAAGGGTTCCGCAGACTGCCGGTCGTCGACGCGGGGACGCACCATCTTCGGGGGATCGTGACCGTCGGCGACATCATCAACTTCATGGGCGGCGGCGATAAGTTCAACCTCGTTCAGGTGAAGCATGGAGGGAACTTCCTCGCGGCCATCAACGAGGGGCTCCGCGAGGTCATGACTCCGCACCTGGTCACCATGCCCTTAACCGGCACCATCGCCGACGCGGTCGATATCATCGTCAACAAAAATATCGGCGGAATTCCCATCACCGACACGGAAGGGGGACTGAAGGGCATCGTGACCGAGCGCGACGTGATGAAGGTGCTCACCACCGAGCACTCGGGCCGCAAGGCGGAAGATATCATGAAATCTTCAGTACGCGTCACCGGCCCCGACACCTCGATCGGCAACGTCTGCCGGGAGATGGTGAAATGCCGGTTCAGGCGCCTTCCGGTCGTTGCCGACGACGTCCTCTGCGGGATCGTCACCGCCACCGACATCATGAGTTATCTCGGGAAGGGCAAGGCGTTCGAGCAGCTGACGACCGGGGACTCCGCAGAGGTCATGGGAGCGCCGGTGAGGTCGCTCCTCTCCGGGGAACTGCACACCATCACGCCCGACCGGAACATCCATGACATCGCTCTCGAGATGATCCGGCGGCGTGTCGGGGCGTTCCCGGTCATAGAAGACTCGCACCTTGTCGGTCTCGTGACGGAATACGACCTTGTGAAAGCATTTTCTGAGGAGTGATGCGAAGATGCGGGCCATTGATGTGATGGCATCTCCGGTGTACGTCGTTGCACCGGAGGATAACGTCGCCTATGCGCGAAATCTCATGCTCAAACACCGGGTATCGAGGCTGCCTGTCATGGAAGGAGACAAACTCCGGGGCATCCTTACCAAGAAGGATATCGCTTACCGGCTCAGACAGACTGAACCGATGTGGCGGCGGCGCCCGATCGACCGGATTCCGGTCAGCGTCCTGATGGCACCGGAGCCGATCACGGTAGCGCCGGAGACCACCATCCGCGATATCGCAACCATCATGCTCGATAAAGACATCTCCGGGATTCCCGTGATTGAAGACGGCAGGGTGAGCGGCATCGTCACCAAACTGGATGTGATGCGTTCGGCCCATATCCGGGGACTCACCGCAAAGGTCAGCGAGATCATGGAGGATGCGGCCACGGTCAACCGGTATCACTCGCTCGATCACGTCATCGACACGATAAAGGGAAAAAACGATAAACTTATTGTCGTAAACGACAATGGGAGCCTTGCCGGCATAATTACGGAGAGTAACCTCGCATTTTACGAGTATCTGGACGAGCGAATGAACCTGCCCAAAAAGGATGTTACTCACCTCAGGAAAGAGGGGCCGGCGGGGCAGAAACGCTTCAGATACGTCGTCGAGGTATCGGCAGTTGCAGAAGACATCATGAGCCGCCCGGTCATCACCGTATCCCCCGATGCATCCCTCCAGGATGCCGTCGGGTTGATGCTGGAGCACCAGATCAACAGCCTCGTCGTCGTGGAGAACGGTGATATCCGCGGTATGCTCAAGAGAGATGATATCATCAAGGAAGTGGCAAAATGAGCGACAGATTTCAGGTACTCGTCAAAGACGTGATGGCGAAACCGATCACCATCGCGAAGTCCGCCTTTGTCAGCGAAGCGCTCGATAAGATGCTTGGCGAAGGCGTCGATCCGCTTATCGTGACCAACAACGGCACGGTCATCGGAACGACGTCCCGCGCGGCAATCGCTGAGACGCTCGGGAGCAGGAAGACCCAGGCGCTGAAGGCCACATCCATTCATGTCGCGAACACGGTCGAGGAAGACTTCACCTCCGCGTATCCCGACCAGAGCATCGACATTCTGGTGCCGCTGCTCCAGCACTACAAGCTGGTCGTGGTCTTCGATGCCGAGCACCGCCTGATCGGGCAGGTGACGGCGGGCGACCTCTTGAAGGTGCTCCGCCCGCCGGGCGGCATCCTCGACGTCATGGAGCCGGCGCACACCATTCAGGGCGAGGAACGCGCCGTCCATCTCCGCCGCAGAATGCTTGACGGCGAGATCGACCGGTTCATCGTCGAGGACGGCGATAGAGTCCTAGGCATCGTCACGGAGACCGATGTCGCAAAGGCGCTCCATGCGTTCAAGGATCTCGTGGAGGGGACGCACCAGGACTACCGGATCAGGAACCTCCTCGTGCGTGACATCATGACCGCGCCCCTGATCGCAGTGGACGCGGATACGGACGTCTCCGACGTCATCGACCTGATGCTCAAGAAGAACATCAGTTCCGTCCCGATCAAACAGAACGGCAGGATTACGGGCGTCGCGACCCGGAACTCACTCGTCCAGGCCCTGTGAAGGAACCTGAAACCAACTCTTTTTCGGCGGGGAGCTTGATGCTCCGGGTCTAAATCTCAAAGTGTAGACTTGCGGGAACTCATTGAAGGGCGACTCATTGGATGTCCTTCAGACCATCGCTCATCGCGTACACGGATTCCCATCGGATATCGCCACGCACTGCCCCCGCCCCTTTGGGGCGGGGTGCGACTGCTGGAACAGCAGGAGTTTGAGCACCGTCAGGTGTGAGTTGCGACGGGCCACGGGGCCGGAGCATGAGCACCGAAGGTGCGATTGAGGAGCGCGAAGCGCGGGTGGGGTGGGGGGTTACAGGTATTGTTGTATCTGGTGGAGACAGGGGAGGGGGGATGCTCCCCCCTCCCCGTCAGCCCCACCTCGCACCTTCGGTGCTCGAACTCCTGTCCGAAACCCTTCGGGTTTCTCAAGCTCCGGCCCTGCGGGCCCTCGCATCCTGCGGACAGTCGTTCTTCGGAGCGTCGTTCCCCCAATGGCGATAGCCCCACGGTCCAGCGTACGGGGCTTTGTCCTTGCATCTTGAATATCCCTGCTTCTGCAAGACCATAACCACCTCTCATGCTCTCGCCGCGACCCGCCCCCTCCCCATCCTCACATAATGCTAGTGCCGAAATCTCCATCCGCCCCGTTCGCTCGCACCTGACGGTGCTCGAACTCCTGCCGTTCGTAGGCGCATCTCCGGTGCTCCTGCTCCGCTCCTCGCACCTAACGGTGCTTACGTTCGCTATCGCTCACGCCTCGCACGTAACGGTGCTCACGCTCACTACGTTCGCGCCTCGAAGACCTTCGGTCTTCTCGAACTCCTGCTCTACGGGCAGTCATTCCGTCCCCCCGTGCCAATTATTAATACCCCACAACCAGAAACGGTATCTCGATATTTCCATGAAACCTACGCAGCCAGTCAAACCAAACAGCGATATAACGGCCCTCTTAGAGTCCATGAGCAAGACCGGCTTTCAGGGGAGAAAACTCGGAGAGTCGCTCGGCATCTGGACCAGGATGGTCGCCGATCCGGACTGCACGATATTCATGGGACTGTCGGGCGCGATGATCCCGGCAGGTATGCAGAACGTGCTCATCGAACTCGTCAAACATCGCTACGTCGACGTCATCGTCTCGACGGGCGCGAACATCTTCCACGATACCTGCGAGCACCTCGGGGTCCGGCACTACCTCGGCCACCACCACGCGGACGACGAGGCGCTCTTTAAAGAGGGGATCGACCGGATATACGACGTCTTTGCCTACGAGGAGGAGTTCCGGAGCATTGATGCAGAGATTTCGCGGTTCGCCGACACCATAGCGCCGTTCCGGGGTTCGTCGCGGGAGTTCATCCGGCTCCTCGGGGACTGGCTCCGCGAGCAGCGGCCGGAGGGACAGTCGCTCGTCGCCACCTGCACTGAGTACGGCGTCCCGATCTTCATCCCCGCCCTCTGCGACTCGTCGATCGGGATCGGTCTCGTGATGGCCCGCCGGCGCGGGGTCGACGTCGATATCGACCAGCTCGCCGATACCGACGAGATCACCCGTATGGTCGAGGACGCGCAGAAGACCGGCGTCATCTACGTCGGCGGCGGCGTCCCGAAGAACTTCATCCAGCAGACCCAGGTCATCGCGTCGATCCACGACCAAAACCTCGGCGGGCACGCCTATGCCATCCAGTACACCACCGACGCCCCCCACTGGGGCGGTCTCTCCGGGTGCACGTTTGAAGAGGCAATCAGCTGGGGCAAGGAGGCGCCTGCGTGCCCGCGCGTCCAGTGTTTCTGCGACGCCACGATCGCGCTTCCCATCGTTGTATCGGGGCTGATCGGGAGCGGTATCGAGCGCGCTCGCCGGTCTCCCTGAACACCACAATCATTATTAATTGACGGAGCCAAAATTAGTAGGCACAAGTCATAGAATGCTGTGTCTGGAGCAACACATCGCGTGTTGCGAGTGTCGAAAGATGCGAAGTTCTATGTTGAGGTAGCCAAGCCTGGTATGGCGCAGGTTTGCTAAACCTGTGTCCCCCTGGGACTCGAGGGTTCAAATCCCTCCCTCAGCGCTTTCACCGACAACGTCGATGATGAGGCGATCACATGGATGAAGAAGAGATAAAGTACTTTGTTCGAGTCAGAAACACTGATCTCGACGGCACCAAGGCAGTGCATATCGCACTGACCGGGATCAAGGGCATTGGTCCGCACACGTCGCGCACCATCACCGCCCTTGCCGGCGTGGACCCGCATGCCATACTCGGCAAGCTGGACGACGAATCCGTCGGACGGATCGCAAACGCCGTCGACACGTATACCGAACAGGTGCCCGACTGGATGGTCAACCGTCCTAAGGACGTCTACACCGGAGAAGTCCGCCACCTCCTCGGGGCGGACCTCTCCATGATGAACGACGACGACGTCAACCGCATGAGGAAGATGCGGAGTTACCGCGGCATCAGGCACGAGACCGGGCAGAAGGTCCGCGGCCAGCGCACCAAGTCCACCGGAAGAACCGGCACGACCGTCGGCGTCAAGAGGAAGAAAGACTGAACGGTGATTGAATGGGATATCCAGGAAAAAACCACAAGCAGTACGCGACGCCCAAGCGGCGGTTCGAGAAGACCAGACTTGAGGACGAAAAGCGGCTCATCATCGATTACGGCCTGCGGAACAAGCGCGAACTCTGGAAAGCCCAGAGCGTGCTGCGGAAATACCGCGCCGCTGCCCGTGAACTGGTGGCGCTGCGCTCGGGTGGACTCAGCACGGAGGACTACCAGAAGAAGAGAGACCAGCTCGTCAACCACCTGTACCGCTACGGTCTCGTCGGCGAGAACGCCGATGTCGGTGACGTCCTCGCGCTCAAAGTCGAGCAGCAGCTCGACCGCCGGCTTCAGACGCTGGTTCTCCGCAGGGGGTTCGCACGATCCCCCAAGCAGGCGCGCCAGTTCATCACCCACGGCCACATCGCGATTAACGGCCGCCGCGTGACCATCCCGGGTTACCGGGTCGAGAGAGCCGAAGAGGCCGAGATCAGCTACTACGGGCCCTCCCCGCTCACGAACGAGGTTCACCCCGAGAGAAGCCGCATTGCTCGCGCAGGAGTGAGGTAAAACCATGGCAGAAGAGAAATGGGGCATCGCGCACATCTATGCCTCCTTCAACAACACCATCATCACCGTCACCGACCTCTCCGGAGCGGAGACGGTCACCAAGAGCAGCGGCGGCATGGTCGTGAAACAGGACCGGAACGAGAGCTCGCCGTACGCAGCCATGCAGATGGCGATCCAGGTCGCGCAGAACGCACGGGACAAGGGCATCACCGGTGTCCACGTGAAGGTCCGCGCACCCGGTCGGGGCAAGCAGCGGAGCCCGGGGCCCGGCGCCCAGGCAGCGATCCGCGCCCTTGCCCGTGCAGGGATGAAGATCGGCCGCATCGAAGACGTCACCCCGGTGCCTCACGACAGCATCCGCGGCAAAGGCGGCCGGAGAGGAAGGAGAGTGTAATGGAGATAGCGTTTTCTCGACTGGATGAGAGAGTCGCCAAATTCACCCTGAGCGGCGTTTCGACGTCGTTTGCCAATATGTTCCGGCGGGCGATGATCAGCGAAGTGCCGACGCTCGCCATCGAGGATGTCCGCATCTACGACAACACAAGCGTTCTCTTCGACGAGATGCTGGCGCACCGCCTGGGACTCATTCCGCTCCGGACGGACCTCAAGGTCTACAAACCGCGCAGCGAGTGCTCCTGCGAGGGCGTCGGATGTTCGGCCTGCACCGCGACCTATACGCTCTCCGTCGAGGGGCCGAAGACCGTCACCTCAAGCGACCTGATACCGCAGGACCCCGACGCCGCACCGGCGGAGGCGGAGATCCCCATCATCGAGCTCGCAAAAGACCAGAAGGTCGTGCTCGAAGCGCAGGCAGTCGTCGGCACCGGAAAAGAGCATGCCAAGTGGCAGGCGACGACCGCCTGCGGCTACAAGAACTACCCGGTGATCGCCATCGACGCGAGGTGCGACGGGTGCGGCATGTGTATCGACGAGTGCCCGAGGAACGTTCTCGAGCCAGCACAGGGCAAGGTCCGGGTCGTTGAAGGGCGGCAGGAACTCTGTTCCCTCTGCAAGCTCTGCGAGCGGGCATGCCTTGCCGGCGGCATCGGCGACGAGCCGGCCATCCATATCAGCACCGATGCGGAGAGATTTATCTTCGTGGTGGAGAGCGACGGCTCGATGCCCGTCCGCGAGATCATCGAGAGAGCGCTACAGTATATCCAGAAATCATCAGACGACCTGGTAGACGTGATGAACGAGATTACGGGAGAGGGGACTGAATGAAGAAGACAACCGAGAATAAATCGAACCCCCGGCTGACCGCCCTCATCATGACGCTCAAAGATGCGTCACGCGTGCATGAGGCGGGTATCTGGCGCGAGATTGCAAAGAGGCTGGATGCACCCCGGAAGAACTACGCAGAGGTGAACCTCAGCAAGATCAACCGGTACGCGAACGAAGGCGAGACGATCCTGGTGCCGGGCAAGGTGCTCGGCAGCGGCGCGCTCAGCCTGCCGGTGAAGATCGCCGCACTGGACTTCTCTGAGGCGGCGGTGAGCAAGATCACCGGCGCAAACGGGACGTGCATGACTATCGAGGACCTCGTTCGGGACAACCCGAAGGGGAGCAGGGTACGGATCCTCAGGTGAGACGAATGGTTACAGTTATCGATGCAGACGGATTACTGCTCGGAAGGATGGCCAGCATCGTCGCGCAGCGTGCGCTTGCCGGCGAGGAGATCGCCATCGTGAATGTGGAAAAGGCAATCGTCTCCGGAAACAAGGCGCAGGTGCTCGCGAATTACACCACGAAGCGCGAGCGCGGATCCCGCGAGGGCGGCCCGTTCTTCCCGCGCAGGCCCGACCACATCGTCAAGCGCACCATCCGCGGGATGCTCCCGTACAAACGCGAGCGCGGTATCGCGGCATTCAAGCGGATCAAGACCTACGTCGGCGTTCCAATGGAGTTCGACGGGATGGAGACGGAGACGCTCGAAGCGGCCCACGTCGACCGGCTGGGCAGCACGAGATACGTGACGATCGGGGCGATAAGCAACAACCTCGGAGCAAAATACTAAATGAGGTGATGAAATGGCAAAGATCATCAATTCAAGCGGTAAGAGAAAGACGGCAATCGCCCGCGCGACCTTAAAGCCCGGCAGCGGCCGGGTCCGCATCAACTCCGTGCCCCTGGAGATCTACGGGACGGAGTTGCTCCGTCTGAAGATCGCCGAGCCGCTGCTGCTCGTTCCGAACGCGCTCGACGGCGTCGACGCAGCGATCGACGTCTCCGGCGGCGGGACGATGGGACAGGCAGAAGCAGTCCGGACGGCGCTCGCGCGCGGCATCGTGGAGTGGCACAACGACCCTCAGATAAAGGACGCATTCCTTGCATACGACCGGACACTGCTCGTAAACGACTCGCGGCAGAAAGAGAGCAAGAAACCGCACGGCCCCGGCGCACGGGCGAAGTTCCAGAAGTCCTACCGGTGAGCAAAAGAGATATAAGGGATACTGGACCATTATTATGATACCCGTACGATGTTTTACATGCGGTAAGGTCGTCTCTACAGCCTGGAAGGAGTTCAAGGAGCGGCGGGATGCAGGCGAGGATCCAAAACGGATCCTCGACGATCTCGGTCTGGAGCGTTACTGTTGCAGGCGAATGCTGCTGACGCACAAGGAAACAGTGGAGGACCTGAATCCGTACCAATGAGGGGTCGTGGGGTAGCCTGGCCATCCTATGGCGTTCGGGATGCTGTGACCTGAGTTCAAATCTCAGCGACCCCATTTTATCATTAATGATTTTGAGGCTGCACGATGGAATCATATACCCGGTATGAACGGGCGCGAATTATAGGGGCTCGTGCTCTCCAGATCTCGATGGGTGCTCCTGTTCTGGTCAAAACACCAAAAACAGAGCCGCTCGAGATCGCACTTGAAGAGTACGATCAAGACATGATCCCTATAACGGTGAAGAGAAAGTAGTGATCAGATGACGACCATCGAACAGATTGCCCTGAGAACGATCCTGGATAGCCGCGGAAACGAGACCGTCGAGGCTGAAATCTACACGGATTGCGGCTTCGGGCGGGCTGCGGCACCCAGTGGTGCCAGCACCGGAACCTATGAAGCAAAGGTGCGGCCGCCGCGCGAGGCTGTCGAGGACGCGCGGAAAAACCTGATTCCATCGCTCATCGGTGAAGACACCCGTGATCAGATCACGTTCGACGCACTGCTCAGAGAGAACGACGGAACAGCCGACTTCAGTTCGATCGGCGCAAACGTCGCCGTAGCACTCTCACTTGCGTGTGCAAAGGCGGCTGCGTCGTCTCTCGACCTGGAACTCTTCCGCTACCTCGGGGGCGCATTTGCCGCCGAGACGCCCCTGCCGCTCGGCAACGTCATCGGCGGAGGCGCACACGCCCCCAACGCCACATCCATCCAGGAATTCCTGGTGGTTCCCACCGGGGCTTGCGGCGCGACGGAAGGCGTCTTCGTGAACGCTGCCGTTCACAGGACCGTGAAAAAGATGCTGCAGGAGCAGGGCAAACTCTCCGGGAAAGGAGATGAAGGCGCCTGGGCACCTGCCGTCTCCGACATTGAGGCGTTCGAGATCATCAGCGAGGCAATCGACACCGTCTCCGACGAGACGAATGTCGAGGTCCGGATGGGGATCGACGTGGCGGCAAGCGAACTCTGGAACGGCGAGCAGTACCGCTACAAGGACGCGGCACGGAGCCGGGAGGACCAGGTCGCCTACATGGCGGATCTCGTCGACCGCTACAACCTCATCTACATCGAGGACCCCCTCTTCGAGGAGGACTTCGAGGCGTTCGCCGACCTGACCGAACAGGTGGGCGACCGTTGCCTGATCTGCGGCGACGACCTCTTCGTGACCAACGTCGAGCGGATTACGAAGGGCACCGAGACGGGCGCGGCAAACTGCGTCCTGATCAAACCAAACCAGATAGGGACGCTCACCGATACCTTCGAGGCGATACGCCTCGCCCAGGAGAACGGTATGGAGACCGTCATGAGCCACCGTTCCGGAGAGACGACCGACGCGACGATAGCACACCTTGCAACCGCGTTCGGGTGCATCTTCCTCAAGACCGGCGTGGTCGGCGGTGAACGGATAGCCAAACTGAATGAACTGATTCGCATAGAGGAGCTGATCTAACTTGACAGGAAACGAACTTGAGATTGAACTGAAAGAACCGCTGTTGCCCGTTGAGGAATACCTCGCGGCAGGTGTGCACATCGGCACCCAGCAGAAGAGCAAGGACATGATGAAGTTCATCTACCGCGTGCGCGGAGACGGACTCTATATCCTGGACATCCAGGCAACCGACGAACGGATCAAGACTGCTGCGAAGTTCCTTTCGCAATACGAGCCTTCGAAGATCCTGGTCGTCACTTCCCGGCAGTACGGCCAGTACCCGGCAAAGAAGTTCGCCGACGCCGTCGGCGGCATGGCCGTCATCGGCCGGTTCATCCCCGGGATGCTCACCAACCAGCGCTTACATGGCTTAAATAAGTACATCGAGCCAGACGTGGTCGTGGTGACCGACCCCATCGGCGACTCCCAGACGATCGCCGAGGCTGTCCAGGTGGGTATCCCGATCGTCGCTCTCTGTGACACCAACAACATGACGAAGTACGTCGATGTGGTCATCCCGACGAACAACAAGGGGCGGAAGGCGCTCTCGGTGGTCTACTACCTCCTGACAAAGGAACTGCTCCGCCTGCGCGGCGTGACCACATCGCTCACGCCCGAAGACTTTGAGACAGAGTTATAAGATCCGAAGCACAAGAGCTCAACCTTGATGGATATGCGCCCATGCAGTGTAGCGGGAATGTTCTATCCTGCCGAGCCCAGGCATCTGGAGCAACTGCTGGAGACATTCTTCCAGAAGAAGGGTCCGGGGATTCAATCCCTGGGGCATCGTCTCTCCCCATGCAGGATACGTATACTCGGGGGAGACCGGAGCCTGTGCATTCTCTACCATACCACCTGATTTTGACGGCACGTTTCTGGTCATCGGCCCGAGTCATCGTGGGTACATGACCTGTGCCTCTGCCGTACCGTGGGAGACGCCGCTCGGGATCGTCGATGTCGATACGGAGTTCATCGACGCGATGGATATCGAGATAGACGAAGCATCGCACCGGAGCGAGCACTCGATCGAGGTGCAGATGCCGTTCATAAAATACCGGTTCCCGAGAGCAAGGGCCGCACCCGTTCTCATGGGAGAACAAACCTACGAGGCGGCAATAGGTCTCGCGGAGCACCTGCTCCAGGCAATCGAGCACACGAAGCGAGACGTACGGATCGTCGCCTCAAGCGACTTCTCCCATTACGTCCCGGACGAGGTGGCCCGCAAACAGGACCTCTACGCGATCGAGGCGCTCAAAACCCTGGACCTACCCGAGTTTTACCGGCGGCTCCAGGAGACACGTGCCACGGTCTGCGGCTACGGCCCGATCGCGACCATGTGCATCGCATGCCGGTCACTCGGTGCGACGAGAGGGGAACTCTTGCGGTATACGACCAGCGGCGATGTGACGGAGGATTACAATCAGGTAGTGGGGTATGCGGCGATAGCGGTGGTGTGATTGGCAACGTGGAGCGCGCCGGGCAAGGTATTCCTGTTCGGCGAGCATGCAGTGGTCTACGGAAAACCGGGGGTCGCGATGGCGATCAAACCCCGTGTCTTCGTCACGGTGAGGAAATCCCGCAACCCGACACGTGCGAAGTCGCCCTACATCGACGAGTGTTTCAGGATGATGGGGGTCCGGGGCAGCGTCTACGTCCACTCCCAGCTCCAGAGTTCGTCGGGGCTCGGGTCGTCGGCCGCGGTGACGGTGGCAACGCTCTCTGCGATCAACGATGAGTTCAACCTCGGGCACACCCGCGAGTACGTCGCCGAGACGGCGTTCGCCATCGAAAAGAAGGTCCAGAAAGGGCGGGCAAGCCCCACCGACACCTACGTCTGTGCAAACGGCGGGATGGTGCTCATCACGGGGAACTCCAAACGGAGACTGCCGCCCGAGAACCTGCAGGTCGTCGTGGGGAACACCCTGGTGCCGCACAGCACCGCGAAGATGGTGGAGCAGGTCGGGAACCTGCGGCGGAAGCACCCCGAAGTCGCGAATCCGATCCTGGATGCCATCGGGGCCGTGACGCTTGCAGCCCTCCATAACATCGGCAACCCGAAAGAACTCGGGCAGTATATGGACATGAACCATGCCCTCCTGGAGGCGCTCGGCGTGGGGCACCCGGTGAGCAGCAAACTCGTGCTTGCGGCACGGGCAAGCGGGGCCTACGGCGCGAAGATCACGGGGGCCGGAGGCGGCGGGTGCATCATCGCCCTCTGCCCGCGGCGTGCGAAAAGCCGGGTTGCCGGGGCCATCGAGGCCTGCGAAGGAAGAGCAATCATCACGACGATAGATACGGACGGCGCGAGAAAAGAGAAGCATGACTGAGAGAGTGGTACTGAAACTGGGGGGGAGCGTGATCACCGACAAGTCGGGAGAGTGCGTCATCGATCACGCCCGCCTGCGCGACATTGCGGAGGAACTCGCCGCACACCCAGAGACCGCTCTCGTGCTCGTCCACGGTGCGGGGTCATGCGGGCATCCCGAGGCCCGGCGTTACCGCATCAACGACGGCCTCACCGGAGATAACGTCCCCGGTGTCTACGAGACGCATACCGCCGTCTCGAGCCTGAACGCGGCGGTCGTCGACGCCCTGCGGGACGCGGGGGTCGAGGCGATCGGCATCCACCCTCTCGACCTCGGCCTTGCCGAAGACGGGCGCCTGGTCTCGTTCGAGACCCGCCACATCGCCGAAATGACGGACCACGGCATTGTGCCCGTGCTGCACGGCGACGTGGTGATGGACCGTCTCCGGGGCTCCTGCATCGTCTCGGGCGACCAGCTCGTGACCCGTCTTGCCGCCGCTCTCGCGAGCCGGCGCGTGGGCCTTGCAACGGATGTGACCGGGGTGCTGCAGAATGGGGTTGTCGTCCCGCGCATCGACCGGAGCACGGTAGAGTCGCTCGATGTCGGCGGATCGGGAAACACCGACGTGACCGGGGGCATGCAAGGCAAGATTGCGGAGCTTCTGGCACTGGCCGATGCCGGCATCGATTCACACATCTTCCATGTCTCGAAGATCGGCCGGTTCCTGGACGGCACCGGGCATGGCGGAACAACGATAACCGCAAAGGAGTAAACCATGAAGAAAGAGACCGCCACGTCCTCGAGAAAACGGGATCACCTGCAGATATGCTGCGACCAGCCCGTCGAGGCCGGCGACGCCGGATTCGGGGACGTGCGCCTGGTTCATAACGCTCTTCCTGAGTGCGATATGGACGCGATCGAGACGAAAACACGGTTCCTCGGTAGAGCACTCGGCTCCCCTCTCTTCATTGCAGCGATGACCGGAGGACATCCGGATACCCTCGAGGTGAACCGGCGGCTGGCACGTGCCGCCGAACGGTATAACCTCGGCATGGGTGTCGGTTCTCAGCGAGCGGCACTGGAGAAGCCCGAACTGGAGGGAAGTTTCACCGTCGTGCGGGAGGAAGCGCCGCATGCGTTCCTCTGCGCGAACCTGGGAATCATCCAGCTCCGCGACCACGGCATTGAGTGGGCGGAGCGGGCTGTCGAGATGATCGATGCACAGGCGATCGCCATCCATATCAATTCGCTTCAGGAAGCGATTCAGCCGGAAGGCGATCACAACGCAGAGGGGTGCATCGAAGCGCTGCGCAACCTCTGCAACGAGTTCTCCTACCCCGTCATCGTGAAGGAGACGGGTTCCGGCATATCGGCCGGAACCGCAAGGGTTATCCGGGGTGCGGGAGCAAGCGCCATCGATATCGGGGGCTACGGAGGCACGTCGTGGGCGAAGATAGAACGCCTGCGGGCGAGCGGCTCCGAACTCGCCGATCTCGGAGAGGCATTCCTCTCGTGGGGCATACCGACGGTGGTGAGCCTCCGCGAGGTGCGGACGGCAGGAAGCCCGATCATCGCGACGGGCGGACTGCGGTCGGGGATCGATATCGCGAAAGCCGTTGCTCTCGGGGCGGACCTCGGGGGCATGGCGCTCCCTCTCTTGAGACCGGCCATGGAGAGCGATGATACTCTCTCTGCGGCTATCGAGGCGATGCACCGCGAACTTCGCGTGGCGATGTTCCTGACGGGATCCAGGTCTATAGCGGATCTCCGGCACGCCAGGACGTATATAACCGGCCTAACCCGGCAAATGATTGAAAACAGCGATTAACAACGGAAAACTCTACAAGGAGGCTACATGGATATTGAGATCATAGCAGTGGGCGGATATAACGAAGTCGGCAGAAATATGACTGCCGTCCGCTGCGGAAAAGAGATTGTCATCTTTGATATGGGTCTTAGACTCGACCAGGTGATGATCCACGAGGATGCTGATATCGAGAATATGCATTCCCTGGACCTGATCGAGATGAAGGCCATTCCTGATGACACCATCATGAATGCGGTCGAGGGGAGCGTCAAGGCTATCGTCTGTTCGCACGGACACCTTGACCATATCGGTGCGATCCCGAAACTGGCGCACCGCTACAACGCCCCGATCATCAGCACGCCCTACACCTCGGAACTGATCAGGCAGCAGATCGCAGGCGAACAGAAGTTCGGGGTGAACAACAAGCTCTTTGCCCTGAAAGCCGGGCAGCGCTATACCATCTCCCCGCACCTGACACTTGAGTTCGTGCGTGCCCAGCACTCGATCATCGACACCATCTTTCCGGTCCTGCACACGCCGCGGGGCGCGGTCGTCTACGCAAACGACTTCAAACTCGACCGGACGCCGGTGCTCGGGGAGCCGCCGGACTTCGCCCGACTGCGGCAGATCGGGAAGGAGGGCGTCATCGCTCTCATCACGGAGAGTGTCAACATCGCCGACAAGGGGCGCTGCCCGAGCGAGAAGATCGCGCGGGATCTGGTGCGGGACACCATCACCAGTTACGAGGACGACAAGAGTGCTCTCTTCGTCTCGACGTTCTCGTCGCACATCTCCCGTGTGAAGACCATCGCCGAATGTGCCCACGAGATCGGCAGAAAGCCGGTCCTGCTCGGGCGGTCGATGGAGCGCTACAGCTCGGCGGCCGAACAGCTCAAACTGGTCGGGTTCCCCGAGTCGCTCTCGATGTTCGGCAACCGCCGGACCGTTGATAGGACACTGCGGCGGATCATGAAGACCGGGAAGGACAAGTTCCTCCCGATCGTCACCGGCCACCAGGGCGAGTCGGGCGCCATCCTCACGAGGATCGTGATGGGCGATACTCCCTACAAGCTCGAGAAAGGCGACAAGATCCTCTTCTCGGCGAAGGTGATCCCGAACCCGATGAACTACGGGCAGCGCTACCTGGTCGAGGCCCGTGCGAAGATGGCGGGCGTGCGGATCTTCGACGAACTGCACGTCTCCGGCCACGCCTACCGGGAGGACCACTACGAGTTCCTCCACCTCTTGAACCCGCAGCACGTCATTCCGTCGCACGGCGATATCGGAATGACCGGCGAGTACGCGAAGTTCGCGGAGGAGATCGGGTATACGCTCGGCAACGACCTCCACATCATGAGGAACGGAAAGAGTATCCTGATAAAGTAGGAGAGAGTGCATGACGACGCTTGAAGACTACCTGGAGATGAATACCGAGCGGATAGACAAGGCGCTCCACCGTTACTTCGGAGATGTCCACGGCGACCTCTTCCGGGCGAGCGCCCACCTGCTGCTTGCGGGCGGCAAGCGCCTCCGCCCGGCGGTCGTCATCCTCGCTGCGGATGCGGTGAGAAAGGGGAGCTCCGACGACCTGCTCCCGGCGGCCCTTTCGCTCGAACTGACCCACAACTTCACCCTCATCCACGACGACATCATGGACGGCGACGCCGCCCGGCGCGGCGTGCCGACGGTGCATACGGTCTGGGACGAGCCGACGGCGATTCTTGCCGGGGACGTCCTCTACGCGAAGGCGTTCGAGTTCATCTGCTTCTCGGAAGCCGCGGACGCCGCCAAGATCCGGGCGGTGAAGATGCTTGCCCGGACGTGCACCGATATCTGCGATGGGCAGAGCATGGACATGGCGTTCGAGAAGCGCGACGACGTCCTGGAGATGGAGTACCTGGAGATGGTCAGCAAGAAGACCGGCGTCCTCTACGGGGCATCCGCCGCCATCGGCGGAATCCTTGCCGGAGCGAGTCCCGTCCAGGCCGACGCCCTCTACCAGTACGGGGTGAACAGCGGTATCGCGTTCCAGATCCAGGACGATCTCATCGATCTCCTTGTGAGCAGCGAAGCGAGCGGCAAGGACCGGGCGTCGGACATCCGGGAAGGGAAGCAGACCCTGATCGCCATCCGGGCACGCGAGAAGGGGATCGACCTCGCCCCGTACCGGAGAGAACTCTCCGGTGCCGAGATCGACGATCTGATCACCCGGCTCCGGGAGGCCGGGGTCATCGACCAGGTCAGGGCGGTCGCCGTCGAACGGGCCGCCGTCGCGAAACAGGCGCTCTCGGTTCTCCCGGACACGGAGGAGAGGCGGCTTCTTGAGGAGATCGCCGATTTCTTCATCGCTCGAGGCAACTGATACCATGGACGCCGATATCGAGCATCTGCTCTTTATCTACGCTCTGCAGAACGCGGTGAAGCACGATAGCGCCCCGAAGAGCGGGACGGTCATCGGCACGGTGCTCGGCAAGCACCCCGAGTTCCGGAGCCGTGCACGGGAGATCGGGGCGCTCGCGGGGAAGGCGGTCGCACAGGTGGCGCAGATGAGCGCGGCGGAGAGGAAGAGCCGGCTCAAAGAACTCGCGCCCGAACTTCTCGCGGAACTCACCGAGACGCACGAACACGTCCGGGAACTCCCCGCCCTCGAGGGGGCGGAGAACGGCGTGGTGATGCGGTTCGCGCCGAACCCGAGCGGGCCGCTCCACCTCGGGCATGCCCGCGCCTCCATCTTAAACGACTACTACGTCAAACGCTACGGCGGCCGGTACGTTCTCCGCGTCGAGGATACCGACCCGAAACGGGTCGATCCCGATGCATACGCGATGGTGCTCGAGGACGTCGAGTGGCTGGGGCTCGGGATCACCGATATCGTCTACCAGAGCGACCGCCTTGATATCTACTACGATTGGTGCAGGAAACTCATCGAACTCGGCGGCGCCTACGTCTGCGTCTGCGACTCCGAACGCTTCCGCGAACTCAAACTCAAGGGGAAGGCATGCCCCTGCCGGGAGAGGACCGTGGAGGAGAACCTGGAACTCTGGCAGCAGATGCTTGATGGGGAGTTCTACGAGGGCGACGCGACCGTCCGGGTGAAGACGGATCTCGCCCACCCCGATCCGGCGATGCGGGACTACTCCGCGATGCGGATCGTGAACGCGCCTCTCCACCCGCGGGTGGACGCTACGGTCTTTCCGCTGATGAACTTCTCGGTCGCGGTGGACGACCACCTCCTCGGGATCACCCACGTCATCCGCGGCAAGGACCACATCGCGAACACGAGACGGCAGCGCTACATCTTCGACTACTTCAACTGGAAGCCGCCGGTTTACCGCCACTACGGCCGGATGGGGATATCGGGCGTCGTCCTCTCGACGTCGGGGATGCGCGAAGGGATTAAGAGCGGTCTCTACACCGGCTGGGACGACATCCATCTCGGGACGATGCGGGCGATCGCGCGCCGCGGCATCGAGCCGGAGGCCGTCCGGAACGCCATGGTCGATATCGGGATCGGGGAGACCGACATATCGTTCTCGTGGGAGAACCTCTACTCCCGGAACAAGGAACTCGTCGATCCAAGGGCGAACCGCTACTTCTTCGTCCCCGACCCGGTCGAGGTGACCGTCGAGGGCGCCCCGCGCCGCGAGGCCCACGCAGCCCTCCATCCGAACGATCCCTCCCGGGGGGTCCGCACCCTTATCGCCGAGGGAGCGATCCTCCTCCCGCGGGCGGATATCGAAGGGCGGAGCATGGTCCGCCTAAAAGACCTCTACAACGTGAAGATCGCGTGGGACGGCAATACGCCGCGGGTATCCTACGCGGGCGACTCGCTCGAGGAGGCCCGGCGCGAGAAGGCGCCGATCATCCAGTGGCTGCCGGCGGACGCGAAACTCCCCTGCATACTTCTCCGGCAGGACGAGAACCTCGAAGGGTTCTGCGAGCCGCCGGTCGCCGGGGAGACCGGCAGCGTCGTCCAGTTCGAGCGGATCGGGTTTGCCCGGATCGATTCGACGGACGGCGGCCGGGTGAGCGCCTACTTCGCGCACCGGTGAAGCCGGTTCGCCGGACGGGGTAGGGACCCCCTTCTCCATACAACCTTTTTGAAACGACCAGTCGAGCGAGGGCGACCCACTTCCGCGTTGGAGACAGGGGAGGGGGGTTGCACCCCCCTCGAAGACCGAAGGTCTTCTCATGCTCACTACGTTCGCACTTCAAAGGCCTTCGGCCTTCTCGTGCTCCGTTCCTGTCGGAACATCGCACCTCGCACCTCCGGTGCTCACGCTCACTGCGTTCGCGCCTCGCACCTTCGGTGCTCACGCTCACTGCGTTCGCGCCTCGCACCTTCGGTGCTCACGCTCACTGCGTTCGCGCCTCGCACCTTCGGTGCTCACGCTCACTGCGTTCGCGCCTCGCACCTATCGGTGCTCAAGCTCACTGCGCTCGCGCCTCGCA
>NZ_JMIO01000038.1 GCF_000691865.1 Methanoculleus sp. MH98A
GCATGCTCCCGGTACCACCGGATGAAGGTTTCCCGTCCTCTGTCAACACACGCCCGGTTCATCTCAAAGGAACTGCGGTAGAGGCGGAGTGGTTTTCCTTCATCAACAAGAACGAGTTGATGCATCCTGCCGAGATATGGGAACCCCTCACCATTTACATACTCTTTTTTCGGCGGGGCCTCTTCAAAGAGGCGTTTTTCTGCCAGTTTCTGATAGATCCAGAATTTCTTGCTCTGGAAAAAAGCATTGATTGCATGCTCCGGGCAGTTATCCGGTGCTCTGAGAATGATCGTTCCATCACGTTCGATGGTGATGCCAAGCGATTTCCTCGACGATCGAATCAGTTGGTAGGTGAGTTCCCGCCCCTTTATAGGATCACCCTGTGTTTGAACTCTGCATCAAGGTGTTCGGCAAGGCGGATAAACCGATCCGTAATGGCATTGCGCTTCTGGAGAATTTCGGGAAGCCGTGACTCGAGCAGGATCTCCTTGATATACCGGCGGAGGAGTTGCTTTTCGGTCGCTTTCTTCCAGAAGTCCACTTTTCGGATTTCCCGCTGGATCATGGAGACAATATCTTTTGTCGTTCCGGCAGCCATCTCCCTTTCCCTCTCCGAAAGATCCTTCGAGCCGTATACTTCCTTTACCAGGATGTCGTAGAACGGCATTTCAATGACCGGGTCAAGGCCATGCTCGACATCCTGTCGCCCTTCCCGTACCTCTTCGAGAAACTTCCGGAGTTCTTCGACGAGTAGGTCCCAGTCCTCCTCGTGAGCGGTGAGGAGATCGTTGAGCCGTTCGCTGAGTGTCTGGTAGAACTCAGGATCGTAGTCGTAGCGCTGCGAGATGTGGTAGCGGATCGCGTGCGCCATCTCCGATGCCTTTGCCTTGTTCGAGCGGTGGCTACTCAGGGACTTTTCAAAGTCATCGGAGGTGATCGAGACCGGCGGGACTTTCGGGTCGATGCCCTGCGAGAAGACGTAGTCGTCGATGAGTGCCCGCACCTTCTCCCCGCAGCCTGCGAGGTTGAGCGTCCGGTCGCGGTAGCGCCGTTCGGCCAGGGTGTTGATGAACCCGATGACCTTCACCGGGTGGACATAGTCCAGCGCCCGCCTGTCCGGGAGGATCATATCGACCTTCCGGGCAAACGATTTGTACAAGACGAGGAACTCCGCCCGTTTTTCTTCATCGGCGAGGTACTCGACGCATTCGTTGATCGCGTACTCGTTCCCGAGGGGATCAAGAGGTCTGCCCGCATAGGAGGAGGATTCAGCTGCACTCTCCGGGACTGCATTGAGATCTGCGGCGGCAAAGAACTGCAACAGGCGAGTGTATGCTTCCCGCATCTTGGGGATTTCGTCGCCGAGCTGGTCGAACGCTCCTTCGACATCCTCATCCGCAAAGACCCCGAGCGCCTCTTTGAGGTGGTGCCCAATCCCGTAGTAATCGACAACGTAGCCGCAGTTCTTCCCGCTTGCGGGGCGGTTGACCCGGGCGATGGCCTGCAGGAGGCTGTGCTCGACAAGCCTCTTGTCGATATACATGACCTGTTCGATCGGAGCGTCGAACCCGGTGATGAGCATATCGACAACGATGAGGAGCGCCAGACCATCCTGCTTCTCAGGGTCGTCGGCGTCCAGGGGTTTTTTGAATCGGGCAATCCGAGCTTCGTGTTTCTGCGGGTTGGTGTAGGGCTTGTAGATCTCCTCGTCGTTCTGCGACCCCGATATGATGACGTCGGTCTCGATGCGCATGAGCGTCTCCAGATCTTCCCGGTCATCTAGGGAACCTGCATCTGCTTCGAGGTCGGCGATTGCGTCTGCAAGGGCACGGTCGAGCGCTTCTTTATAGCGTACCGCAGCGAGCCGGCTGGCAACGACGACCTGCGCTTTGAATCCGTTCGGGAGGATGTTTGTGCGGTAGTGGTCGATGATGTCGGCGGCGATCTTCTCGATCCGTCGAGGCGCTTCTAGAACGCGCCGGTAAGTGCCGTACTTCTTGCGGATGGCTTCTTTCTCCTCTTCGGTATGTTCCTTGAACATGTCCTCGAAGAGGTCGTCGAGCGCCCGCCCGTCTCTGACGGCATCTCTGGATGTCCGGCCTTCGTAGATGATCTGTAGCGTGCTCCCGTCCTCGATCGACTCCCGGATTGTGTATTTGTCGATGTATTCGCCGAAGATGCCGGTGGTGGTCCGCCTCCGCCGCTGTCCGCCGCGCACCGCCTTCGGTTTCATGATGGGAGTGCCGGTGAAGGCGATCCGGGTGCAGTTCGGGAGAGCCTGCTCGACGTTTGCGCCGAGGACGGACGCCTGGGTCCGGTGTGCCTCATCGATCAGGAGGAGGATCTTATCCGACCGGTTAAGGATCGGAAACTTCCGGACCCTCTTCTTCCCTTTCTCCTGGAACTTCTGCATCATGCCCATGACGACGTTTGAAGTGTCGGTCTGCAGGAGGGCTTTCAGTTCTTCGATGCTCCCGGCGGTATAAACCTGTTCGTCGGCCGTTGCAGCGGTCTCCTCAAGCTGCCGCTCAAGGTCGGTGCGGTCGGTGATGAGGACAACCTTGTACTTCTTCAGGACCGGGTCTTTTCGCATCGCCCGGATGAGGAAGACCATCGTCAGCGATTTGCCGGAGCCCTGGGTGTGCCAGACGACCCCGCCTTTCTCTCTCGGATCCTGGTCGGAACGCAGCCGTGCGAGGATCTTCTGCACCGCCCGGTACTGCTGGTAGCGTGCGACGATCTTGATCTTCTTACCCTGATCGTTCTCACGGAAAACGGTGAAGTTCCGGAGGATCTCAAGGAGGCGGGCGGGAGCGAGCATCCCGTGGATCAACCGCTGCTGGCTGTCTGGCGGCTGGCCGTCCGGGTTGATCGCGGAGAAGGGGGTCGGGTAAGGATCTTTCCACTCCAGGTAGTGCTCCTCCCGCCCGCCGATGGTGGAGACCTTCGCCGTTTCCCGCGAAGTCGCGATCATGCAGAGGTTGTAGGTGAAGAGCCGGTTGCTACCCTCGGGGAGTTCTGTGTCCCGGCTGTTGCTGTAGCGCCGCAGCTGGGTGACGGCCTCCTGGATAGGCTCGGGGATGGCGGGGGATTTGCATTCGATAACAATGAGCGGGATACCGTTGACGAAGAGGGTGATGTCGGGGATGATGTGTTTGGTGGTGCCGGGGACGGCGACCTTGAACTGCCGGGCTGCAAGGAACCGATTCTTCTCCGGGTGGTCAAAATCGAGGTAGCGGACAGTGGGGCTCGGGGTGCCGTCAATGCGGTTTTCGTGGACGGTGGTGTTGTTCAGGAGCAGATCGGTGGCGGCGATGTTCGCCTCGATGAGCGGGGTCTGCGGGATGGTGTCAAGGCGGGTGATGACCTCGGTGATCTGGTCGTCCTCGAGGAAGGGGTTGATCGCCCGGAGGGCTTCCCTGAGTTCGGGCTCGATGATGACCTCGCGGAACGAGAGCCGCTGCGATTCGCCCGGCTCGGCACCGGCGGGGAGATGCCGGACTTCCCAGCCAGCCTGGCGAGTTGCTCGCAGAAGGGGATTTCGACGTAGGTCTCCTCATTCCAGGTCATTTTCCGTAATACCACATTCTCTGGAGGGTTGATAAACGTAATGCTGAAGGAGAGATTGGAGGCGAAGTTTTCTCTCTCTTGTGCAGGACGGAGATGCGGGCGGGATCGTGGCCCCATAAAAAACGGCGGGAAGAGAAGACTTTGGAAGTTCGGGGCGTTAGGTTTTTTAAAGGGATCTCTGCAGGCACCGGCGAGACCAGTGCAATCGTGTTTCTGCAAGAGTCTTTGATTATCAGCGGTCACGCCTTATTATCAGTTCCTCTCCCAGATTTGCTGCAAGGTGAAAACCTGCTCTCTTTTCTTTGGATATCAGCATTCCAACGCAGTACGCAACCGCCAGGATGATCATCACAATGATCATGACCCACTGATAATATCTCAAATTGCCAGACGCTGTGATTACGAAGTAGACCAGACCGGCATACGTAATGACCGAATAGATTCCGACAACGCTAAAAAATGCGCCGACGACTTTCCCTTTCAAAAGCTCATGATACCGCTCCTCTACGTTTTCGTCTTTAGGGATCAGGTTGATACTCT
>NZ_JMIO01000039.1 GCF_000691865.1 Methanoculleus sp. MH98A
ATCGTTTTTTAAACCATAATACTAATGGGTAATCTTTATGCCCGTTCCGGATACGGAGCGGGTTTCAACTTCGTGAATGCTTTAAACCATAAACGCGCAACTTTTATGGGATCGCGTTATGGCAGATGAAGAGCAAAAACCACCGTCCTACGAGGACCTATGCGCCAATTTCAAGATAGACGTTCCTGAATACTATAACTTCGGCTTCGACGTGATCGACGCATGGGCGAAGAAAGACCGGAACAAGCTGGCGATGATCTGGGTCGACCAGAATGGAAACGAGAAGAAATATACGTTCTTCGACCTCATGCGCCTCTCGAACCAGGCGGTCAACATCTGCCTGAAATACGGTATCAAGAAGGGCGACCGGGTCATGCTGATGCTCCCCCGGACACCCGAATGGTGGATCTTCACCATCGCCCTGATCAAACTCGGCGCGGTCTACTGCCCCGCGACGACGATGCTGACCCCCAAAGACCTGAAATACCGCATCCAGGCGGCCGATATCAGGATGATCATCACCATGGCCGAGCACGCGGATAAGGTGGAGGAGATCCGCGAAGAGTGCCCCACGCTCGCGGTCCGGCTCATGATCGACGGCGTGCGGGACGGATGGGTCAGCTACCCCGTCGAGCTCGACTACCCCGCGCCCTGCTCGCACAAACTGGTGAACCTCCCCGGCATGCACCGGACGAAAGCGACCGACCCGCTGCTGATCTTCTTCACCTCCGGCACCACCGGCGAGCCGAAGATGGTGGTCCACGCCCACTCCTACCCGCTCGGACACATCGTCACCGCACAGCTGTGGCACGACCTGCGCCCGAACGACCTGCATCTCACGATCTCCGATACCGGCTGGGGGAAGAGCGCGTGGGGTAAACTCTACGGCCAGTGGATCGCCGGAGCCTGCATCTTCGTCTACGACATCCGGGGCCGGTTCCATGCCACCGAGATCCTGCCGCTGCTGGAGAAGTACGGGGTCACGACGTTCTGCTGCCCACCGACCATCTACCGGATGCTCATCCTCGCCGACCTCGACAAGTTCGATCTCGCCGACCTGCGCCACTGCTGCAGCGCCGGCGAAGCCCTCAACCCCGAGGTGATCCGGGCATGGGAGGAGGGGACCGGGAGGACGATCTACGAGGGCTACGGCCAGACCGAGACGGTGCTCTGCATCGGGACGCTTCCCGGCATGAAGACCAAACCCGGCTCCATGGGAAGGCCGATGCCCGGCTGGCAGATCGAACTCCTCGATGACGACGATAACCCGGTGGGCGTCGGGGAGGAAGGGCGGATCGCGATCAAGGTCGATCCCCGGCCGGTGGGGCTCTTCTCCGGTTACTTGAACAACGAAGAGGAGAACCGCAAGGTATTCCAGAACGGGTTCTATTACACCGGTGACAAGGCTTTCATGGACGAGGACGGCTACTTCTGGTTCGTCGGTCGTGACGACGACGTCATCAAGTCTTCCGGCTACCGGATCGGGCCGTTCGAGGTCGAAAGCGCTCTCATGGAGCACCCGTCCGTCCAGGAGGCGGCGGTCATCGGGTCGCCCGACGTGCTCCGCGGGCTGGTCGTCAAGGCCTTCATCGTCTTGAAACCCGGGTACCGGCCCACGGAGTCGCTGGTCAAAGACATCCAGAAACAGGTCAAGCAGGTGACGGCGCCCTACAAATACCCCCGCCTGATCGAGTTCGTGGAGTCACTCCCGAAGACCATCTCCGGCAAGATCAAGCGGTATGAACTGCGTGAACTGGAGATGAAGCGGTTCATGGACAACAACTCCCGGGACTCTCCTGCCGTTGGAGAGGGCGGAGAGTAATTACATTTATTTTGTTGGAGATGCTACAGTATTAGGCGCGAGGAACGCCGGGACACGCCAACGGCGGAGGTTCGCCACGCATTCGCGCGAGAGTTGCCAAGCCAGGTCAAAGGCGCCAGGTTCAGGGCCTGGTCTCGTAGGAGTTCGCCGGTTCGAATCCGGCCTCTCGCATGCGCTTTTTCAGGATTGTTTCAATCACGGGATACGTTCAGCGTCCGGCTGCTCAATAAACGATTCCACCGTCCGGTTTCGGCTCGTCTTCTTCCCGCTTTCTTATGACGATGATATCGTCCGCGTCCCGGCAGAACCTTTCCGCAGGGTTCGGTTTCTTTCTCCTCTCTTCCGCCATGTCCGTTATTCCTCCTATCCTGTGTCCCAGGTGCCCACGTTGAGGCGTTAGGCGCTCCTCCATTATGGTCTCATGGAAAACCGCTCCGGTAGCACGGGGAGGCGACCCGGACGGTACCGCAACCCTGCCCCGGGGCAGACTCGTGCCCTTTTAGTCCTCCTGCGCCAACCCCTGACCGAGCGGCACGATACCCGTCCGGGATCGTGCCGGGGAAAGGCTACCGTTATGAATACGCGCGCATTCACCGCAAAACCGGTCGGCATCGTGCATGCCGACAACGAATCGTTCTCAATCGAGATTGACGGGCCGTTCCGGCCGGCGCTCCGGGGGCTCGACGGGTTCAGCCACCTCGTCGTGCTCTGGTGGGGCGACCGGGTCGATACGCCGGAGCGCCGGAGCGAAACGGTCTGCAAAAAGCCGTATACGAGAGGCCCGGAGACGATCGGGATCTTTGCCACCCGGTCACCCGTCCGGCCGAACCCGATCGCGCTCTCGGTGGCTCCGGTCATCGATATCGATAGCACGTCGGGCATCATCCGGGTCGCGTACATCGATGCCGACGACGGCACGCCGGTGCTGGACATCAAGCCCTACCTCCCGGCCACCGAGCGGGTTCGGGATGTGAACGTGCCCGCATGGTCTTCCCACTGGCCGCAATGGTACGAAGACAACCAGGGGTTCGACTGGGCGGCGGAGTTCACCTTCGAGGAATGAGGGCGATACCCGGGATTGCGGCAGTACCAAAAAGAGGCAGGGTCATTTGACCCTGCCGAACTCCTGGCTCACGTCTGCTGCGGACTGGAAAGATTTGTCCTGGAACATCTCGATGACCTGGATCACCGCGTCGGGTGCATTGTTCTTCCTGGCGTGGCTGATCAGGTCCTGCTTGCTGGCCGGATAGTCCATACCGCTGAGGTACTTCTGGAATGCGGATGCACTCAGTTCCTGGACGGAAGCAGCCTGTGCTGCAGAGGCCATTCCGCCTTTAACTGAAGGTCTCTCTTCTGCCATAGCTCTCACCACCTTTTTTGCCTGCATCCCGCATCGCGAGACACAGGCCGCCACCATAGCTCTGGTTGAATAAAAAGGTTCCCGTCGTTTAAGGCGAAAATACCAGAAATTCGGCGTTAGAATATTTCGGGCAGGGGGTGGTGACGGCTGCGCCGGGCGGACAGGCCACCCATTCTCCCGCAGGATAGTGCGGGAGATAGCCTCCTGATGACAGAGGCGGCGTCTCGGGGCCGGGTTCGGTCGCATGCGGCCAAACGGCTGCAAAGACAGGAACCAGTAGCGGAACCGTCCTTACCGGACAATCAGAGGTGAGGTTCGCATGAACCCCGACTCTTCAAAAATGTGGGATATTCGGAATACTGTTCTTCGGGGTTACTTAGTACCGCCGGAAGTCGTTTCTCGGTCTCGGGGGCCGTGCCTCATCGATCTTCAGGGTACGGCCTTCGAATACAGTGTCGTTCAGGGCTTCCTTTGCTGCTTCAGCCTCTTCGGGGCTGGACATCTCGACAAACCCGAAGCCTTTGCGCTCGATGACTCTGACGTCGTTCACCGTCCCGTACTGGCTGAATAATTCTTTCAGTTGTTCCTCATTTACTGAGTAGGTGAGGTTACCGACGTACAGCTTGTTGCTTTCCATTCAAAGATCCTCTTCACACATGTACGCTCAAACCTTAATTATCCTTCGGAAGAAAAACCCGGGAGCGGTTTGGAGTTGGCTCCCCCGGTGCGGGGGCACACCCGCTGCCCAGGGCCGTGCCCGGCAGGGTTGCGGCGTTCCAGGGACCGGATCGCGACGAACGGGTTCCCGGTGCCGATCACCCGGAACACCCCGCGCATTCCAGTTTCCTCCCGCGCGATCACGGTCGTGCGGATCCACCCCGGGACAGATACTTTAATGGTGGCCTGGATCATTGATATACACCTCTAGTAAATATTCGGGCGGCCCTCACCGCCGCCTATTACGGAGTTGATTAACTGGCGAATACACGAGGAACACAGAACAACAGTGGAGAGATCGTACGAGTACGGTTACCGAAGAAGAGAAATCGGGAGATCTTCGGCCGGGCCGACCTGATGCTCGGGGCAAACCACATCCGCGTCCGTTGTGAGGACGGTGTAACGCGCACGGGAAGGATCAAGGGCAAGATCAAAAAGCGGCTCTGGATACGCGAAGGCGACCTTCTTATCATCGTTCCCTGGAGTTTCCAGGACGAGAAATGCGATATCATCTACCGGTACATCAAACCCCAGGTAGACTGGCTCAAGAAGCACAACTATCTCAGTCAGTAACTTCCGCATTTTGCGCGCCGGGGTTGAGGCGGCGTCGCCTGCCTCCGGCAGGGCCCCGCACCCGCTCGGGGATGAACTCAATCCGGGTTTTGTTCTTTTCGAGAATCGTTAGCAATAGCGGCCGGGATATCCGCCGCGGTATCGGTATGCACCAGTACGAACGTTCTGCTCACCGACGCCGTTACGCTTGCCGCTATCTGCATGGTGAGCATGATGAGACGCAGGGCATCCTGGATCGTTCCCCCTTCCCACATCCCCTGGATGCACTGGTTGGCAACCCTCTTCGTGATATCGTTTCCCAGCACCACGAAGTTGCTTGCCCGCCCCTTTTGCATCACCCGCAGCCGGGAATCGACGATCTCGGCAATCACGTAACTACCTTTCGTAGCGTAGAGCCTCTTTCTCGAGATGTTCGCCCCCTCCGTCTCGGTCACCTCGCCGACGAGCGTCCCGTCCCGCTGCGAGACCTTGGTTTTGTCGTCCCTGAGCTGGATCGTCACCCCGATCTCGTCTGCCCGTTTTGCAAGGTCGCTATCGGAGACGATCGCACCGCCGTAGAGTTCGCGCTCCAGGTCTTCGATGGAGGAATCGTCCCCTCCGAATGCGATCTCCCGCATATCTCCCGCCATCACGGCGCCCTGTTTTCCGATGAAAGCAATCACAAGCGTCATACCATGACCCCTCAACCCCCGGCACGGGGCGGGAAGTTGCGCTCACCCCCACTCTCCCGCATTCCGTATCAATATGTTGATGCCCCTTCGGACAGCTGTTTCACGCCGGGCCTACTGCAGTCCAAAGACCCTCCCCCGGGCAGGATATCGGGCACACCTGCGCGTGAAAAATGTTTACAAATTGCAGCAGGCGTATGAACGATTTTCATGTGCACATATATACCGAACTTCAATGACACCGTTGTTTTCGGGGGTTTCCGGATATTATGTTTAAAGGTGCATAAAAATACCTGAAATCGTTTATTGACTATTTAGATCAATTAGAATTTGATATTTTACCCTGACATCAATTTTTGCTAAAGGATAACTTCATATACTAAAGTGAGAAAATACTCTCTCATGGCTGAATCTTTCTCGCAAGAAATCGGGGTGTTCCAGGACGGCCTCACCGTCCAGATCCCAATGTTCTACAAACTCATGGCGAGCATGCTCACCGTTGCAGTCATCCCCATCTTCCTGCTGGGGATCGTCTCGGTGGGGGACACCGGGAGCATCGTCGCCACGCTCGGCCTGCAGAACAGCATCATCGTCATGACCCTGCTCACGGTCTTCGTGGTCTTTATGTGGAGTTTCTTCCTTGCGAAGAGCATCACGGATCCTGTCGAGCAGCTCTCGCAAGCCGCGACCAGCGCAAGCCAGGGGGATCTCGCAAACGTCGAGATCACGGTGACGAGCAACGATGAGATCGGCGAACTCGCAGTCGCGTTCAACCGCCTGATCAACTCCTACAGGATCCTCGACACCCTTGCCAAGGACGACGCCGAGTAAGAGAAACGGGCGGTGAAGACGCTTGTTTTCGACACATTGGATGCAGTCGGGCAGGGTTGCGAATGACGGATAAATTACCGGAAGGGAAGGTCATCGGGGAGATGCAGGCCCCGCTCCGGTGGATCTTCTCCCACACGACCAGGTTTTCCGGAGCGGTGCGGATCACGATGCAGGATGGAGAGGGGTTCGTGCTGGTGCAGAAGGGAGAGCCTCTCGCCGCACAGTTCATGCACCCGCTGAAATCCCTGAGCGGGCCGTCGGCGTTGAAGTACTTCGGCAGCCAGCCGATCCTCGACTTCGGCCTGTTCCGGTACGAGCCCGGGGAGATGCAGGAGGCCCTCGCCGTATCGGCAGAGATGCAGGCCCTCCTGCAGCCCGGCAACGGCGCTCCCACAGTCGAACCGGCCGCGGAGAACGACGAGCACGGCGATATTGTGACCGAAACCGGGCACGAAGACGCCGTACCCCACGACGCATCTCCCAAAGAGGTATCCGATTCGTTCGGGACGTTGCTGAAGCACCCGGGGGTGACCGCCGTTGCCTGCTTTGCCGACGGCCTCTGCACCTCGTCGGTCGGGAATATCGATGCCGAATGTACCGTCGCTTTTTCCGAGGACCTGCTCCGGTGGGCGATCCGCCTGCCATCGGTTGCGCCGTCAAACGGGGCATTCGTACAGATGACGCTCTTTTATCGCAGTGGAAACGTCGTCATCGCTCCCTACGGCGATGACTATCTCTGTATCTTTACCCGGCCGGAGGTGCAGTTCGGCCAGGTGCGGCGGATGATCAAGGAGATGCAGGGCGGGATATGAGCGTATCCCACGGAGAGCCCCTGCAATTCCCATCCGTTTCATTGGACTACCCTGCCTGAGCCGGTAGTATTTTACTGCCAATACCTGCAAAACAACCATTTTATAATAGTTACTCCATTCACCCGCCCCTCATGGAGGAAGGCGGATGACGGCAGGGGAGAGTGTGAGCGCGAGAGAAGCGGGGGTCCGGCGGCATCGGCCGTCTCACAAACAGGCAAAGCCCAATCGGCCACGCGAAAGAGAGCGGCACGCCGGGGATGCAAGAGACGACCGGTGACACGGACGGCCCGGAGAGGTGGCGATATGACCGGAAAGAAGAAGTGGACAAAACGCGGTCTTGCATCGGCAGACGAGGCGACCCGGCAGCGGGTCGCGAGAATCGGCGGGATGGCGCCGCACACCGAACGGGGGCTCCAGGCTGCAAGCGTTGAGACCCGGCAGCGGGTCGCGAGCGCCGGGGGCAGGGCCCCGCACGGAGCAAGAGGCCTTCAGGCCGCCGACGAAGAGACGCGGAAGCGTGTTGCCCGAGCCGGTGGGCGAACCCCACATGTTGAGCGGGGCACCGGGGAGGATTGCAGGAGGGGCTCCCGCAAGGCAACCGCTCCGTAGCCGGCCGGGAGGTGTCCCCATAGAGAACTCCCCCGTTTCACGTGCTCACGGGGAGAAGAGATCGTCTGCTCCCTTCCCCTGCACCTGCGATTTCCAGGCCGGCAATTGTCGGGATTTCGCCGTTGCCGGGTAGCGGGCATATGCCGCTCCCGCAGCCTTCAGGAGCAGCGGGTAGTACCGGGCGACGTACTCCTTCACCATCCGGCGGGACGAGAACCGGGGGCCGTTGCTCTTGATCGACTCTTTCATCATCTTCACCCAGCCATGGGGGATATCGTCGATGGAGCGGTCGTAGTAGAGCGGGACGACTTTGTTCTCCAGGAGGCCGTAGATCGCTGCGGCGTCGATGCCGTCCCTCGCCTCGCAGTCAGCCGCTGTTTCCCCGAACGCCCAGCCGTTTCTGCCGTTGTAGCCTTCGGTCCACCAGCCGTCCAGGATGGAGAGGTTCAGCACCCCGTTGAGCGATGCTTTCATCCCGCTCGTGCCGCTCGCCTCCATCGGGGGCAGGGGGTTGTTCAGCCATATGTCGACGCCGTGCACCAGGTACTGGGCCACCTGGTCGTTGTAGTCTTCGATGAACGCGACCCGTCCGCCAAACCCCGGGTCCTGCGTGTAGCGGTAGATCCGCTGGAGCACTCCCTTGCCTTCGTTGTCGGACGGGTGGGCCTTGCCGGCGAAGATGATCTGGACGGGCTGCCAGGGGTTGTTTAAGATGCGTTTCAACCGCTCCAGGTCCTCGAAGATGAGGTATGCACGCTTGTAGGTCGAGAACCGCCGGGCAAACCCGATCGTCAGGATGGAGGGGTTGAGAAACGCGCCTTCGACCGCGGAGTTCGACGCCCCTCCGGGGCGCGTCGTCCACCGGAGCCGCTCGCGCTCCCGGAGCCGGTTGATGAGTTTCGCCTTCAGCCAGAGATGCAGTTGCCAGAGTTCGGTGTCCGGGATCTCATCGACGAGTTCCCATACCGTTGGGTCGTCGTGCTCCGAGAGCCAGTCGGGCGAGGTCGGGCCGATATGCCGGTCGTAGAGCGCCTTCATCCGGGTGTTCAGCCAGGTCGGGACGTGGACGCCGTTCGTGACGTAGTCGATGGGCACCATCGCTTCCGCGGGTCCGGGCCAGAGGCATTTCCACATATCGCAGGCGACGGCCCCGTTTGCACGCGAGACCCCGTTGTGATGCGCCGACGCGCGCAGGGCGAACGCGGTCATGTTGAACCCCGAGGCGGGGCTTTCCGGGTGGACACCGAGCTGCAGGAACCTGATCCGGTCGATGCCGAGCGCCGCGTAGTAGGGCGCGAAGTAGCGGTCGATGAGGTCGACGGAGAAGACGTCGTGGCCTGCAGGGACGGGTGTATGCGTGGTGAAGACGGAGGTTGCCCGCACCTCCTCGAGCGCCTCCTCGAACTCCATCCCCCGCTCGACCCGCTCGCGGATCCGTTCGAGCAGTGCGAACGCCGGGTGGCCTTCGTTCAGGTGCACCGCCGCGTACTCGATGCCGAGGGCATGGAGCACCTTCCTCCCGCCGATGCCGAGGACAATCTCCTGCCGGAGCCGCTGCTCCCGGTCGCGGCATAAAGCCGGGACGATATGCCCCGGTTCTCGGGGTCGTTGCAGGGGATATCCGTATCCAGGAGATAGAGCGGGATCCTGCCGACCTGCACCTTCCGGACGGCGACGTAGATGGGCGGGTCGATGTGCGGAACCCGGACCACGAGGTCTTCGCCGTCGGCGTCGAGCACCGGGGTAACGGGCGCCGCATCGCGGTCGAGGGGTTCGGTGACGTCCTCCTGCCAGCCGTCGTGGTTGATCTGCTGGTGCAGGTAACCCTGCGAGTAGAGGAACCCGACGGCGACCATCGGGAGGCCGAGGTCGCTTGCTTCTTTCAGGTGGTCTCCGGCGAGGAACCCGAGCCCGCCCGCGTAGATGGGAAGCGAGTGGTGCAGCCCGTACTCCGCCGAGAAGTAGGCGACCGTCAATGGAGGCCGGTCGGCGTACTCCTCGGAGAACCAGGTCCCGGCAGTGCTCATGTACTTCCTGAACCGGTGCATGACGATGTCGTAGCGGTGGCAGTAGGCGGGATCCGCCGCCGCCCTGTTCAGGAACTCGACCGGGATCTCGCGCAGCATCCTGACCGGGTTGTGGACGCTTGCTTTCCATGCCTGATGGTTCAGTTGTTTGAAGAGTATCCGGGCCTCCGGGTTCCAGCTCCACCAGAGGTTGTATGCCAGGTCGACGAGCCCGGAGATCCGCTCCGGGATGTGTGCGAACTGATCGCGTATGGAATCATCCATGAATCCTGTCCCCTTTGGATTGTGTACTGTCCGTGTTTATTATTATATCTGTTTTCATATTTTTGAGTTTAATTGAGAAAATAAGAAATAGCCGGCAACATGATGTTTTTAGAGTTGTGTCGGGGTCTGAGCGGCTGCTCCGGCATACGGTGTGCCGGGTGTCTGCGGGATGTCTGGAAAGGAATGGGGGAGGGGGCCCTGGGTGCAGGAGGTGCTCGACCGCTTCCTGCTGTGATTCCTGTCACGGGGTGAGAAGGGGTCGGTGGTGAGTATCACGTCATGGAACGTTGTTCTTGTGGCTATCATAGTTCCCATGCACGGCTTTCCATGGGATATCGCCACGCAGGGGGGTGGGGAC
>NZ_JMIO01000040.1 GCF_000691865.1 Methanoculleus sp. MH98A
TCACCACGTCCACGTACTGATCTTTCAACTCGTAGATGGAGTTCGTTCCCTCTGCGTTGCGCTTCACGCGCAGGATGCCTATACGGGATGCGATGATACCTACCATCGACGCAATGGAGTGATAACTGACCGAGAACTGCTCCTGCAGTTTCTCGTGAATCTGGGGTATGGTGAGAGATTTCACTTTGACGAATAGATTGAGCAACTCATGCCGGATACCGTCCCGGTCACGTGAGAGATAACCTTTGAGTCGAGATTCTATCTCTTTCTTGAGCTCACCGGGCGATCTCATATGTGGTAGTAATTCGGGATTTTATATATATCTTTTCTTTTCACTCGTTTAATCGGGTATTCTGCCAGGAGGACGACAATTGTCTGACGAAATTGCTCCATATCGAGTACCACGACGTTTTTTTCTATAATTCATGGTAATATTGGTTAGATCCGGTTTTAACGAAAAATACTCGTGATTTGGTGGCGGCCCTTATCTACATCACTCTTCGCGGCGCGCATATGCTGCACCCTCCTTGCCCCGGAGTGTGAACGCCGCCGGGCGCGCATACGCTGGAGCGATACTGCATGAGGGAACGCCCCGGAGAAAGTGTCCTCCTGCAGTGTCCGGCCGGGACTCCGCTCTTACCGGCTATTTCAGGAATATCCGGGCGAATAGCAGGTTCCACCGCATATCCATGAGCAACCCTTTAACCTATCACACCCGAACATTATTGCAGCATGGAATTTTCCGGATATGACATCAACAAATACTCTCCGCGGCAGATGGTAGCGCTGCCTCTCGCCCTTCTCCTCCTTGCCCTGGCCATGCTGGGCTACACCACGCTCGCCACTGGCCTGCCCCTGACACCGGGCATCGACTTTGCGGGAGGAACGGCGGTCACGGTCTTCACATCCGACAGCAGAGAGACGATCGAGGCGACGTTCGCCGACTATCCGCTCCTATCGGTGGGTGAGGGTGTCGGCGACGGGAAATACATCCAGTTCGGTCCCATGGACGACGACCAGTACCGGAGTTTCACCACGCTCGTCAACGGGAACTACCCCGGTGCAAAGGTGGACCAGATCGGCGAGACGTTCGGAAAGACCCTCCAGGGTCAGGCCTTCCTCGCCTTGATCTTCTCGTTCATCGGGGTGGCCATCGTGATCTTCATCGCGTACCGAAACCCCGTTGCGTCGGGCGCCATCGTCCTCGCGGCTGCCTCTGATATCACCATCACCGCCGGGGCCATGCAGGTCATCGGCATTCCGCTCTCCCTCGGGACGACGGCGGCCCTGCTGATGCTGATCGGCTACGCTGCGGACAGTAACGTCCTTCTGACCACGCGACTCCTGAAGCGCAAGGGCAAGCTCGAAGAGAAACTCTCCGGCGCATTCAGGACCGGGATCATCATGACGACGACGACGCTCGGAGCTATCGTCGCCATGTGGTTTGTCGCTACGATGGGGCAGATCCAGATCATCAGCGCGATCGCAAGCGTCCTCATCATTGGACTCCTCGTCGACATGATGAACACCTGGATGCTGAACGCCGGGATTCTCAAAGCACACATCTTCAGGAGCGGTAAGAAATGAATAGAGAAACCTTCACGAATCTCGTCAAAGACTGGCGGGTCGTCCTGGTGCTCCTGCTGGTCGTCGGCTCCCTTGTCGGTATCTACCTCGCTCCCCCGAACCCCGAGAAAGGGATCGAAGGGAACCTCCAGTTCGGCCTTGATCTCGAGGGCGGCTCGTGGCTGCAAATGGAGTTCCAATCCGTGGTCGTGGCATTCTCGACCGACGGATCGGCCGGAGACCTCATGGAGGATCTGCGCACGGATCTTGAGACCGAGGTTATCCGTATCGATGAGAACCACCTCGAGATCCGAAAGGGCGTCACCCAGACCGACCTCGAACCGATCTTCGCGCAGTCGGGCGCCTCGATTGTAACCTACCAGAAGGGCGTATCCGCGTTCACCGCAGACGAGGTGAAGAGGATCCTGAGCGAGAAGGTGAACGCCCTCGGGATGCAGGACGCGAGGATCAACCTGCTCACCCCGACCGGAAGCGAGTTCCCGCAGTACGTGCGGATAGAGCTTGCCGGCGTGGATATGGCGACGGCGCAGGAGATCGTCGGCCAGCAGGGTCTGTTCGAGATACGGGTCCAGACGACCGGGAACGAGACCGAGCACGTCCTCTACGGCGACCAGATCACCAGCGTCGGCGTGCCGCAGAGAGATCCCGACGGCCGGTGGGGCGTCGGGTTCTCGTTCACCGAGACGGGCGCAGAGGCCTTCCGTGAGGCCGCCATCGAATCCGGAGCGGTCGACAACCCGGACGCCCACCACCTCGTGATGATCCTCGACAACGAGACCGTCTATAGCGCCCCCCTCGCCGGAAACCTTGTGAGCGAACTCCGGTCGGGCCCGGTCAGGTCGCTCTCCGCGAGCACCGGCACCGGCGACGCCGGGCTCGAGGATGCGATGACGCTCCAGATCCACCTGCGGGCCGGCGCCCTGCCGGTGCAGGTGGATATCGTCGGGTCCGGTTCCGTCCCGGCGGCGCTCGGCGAGCAGTTCAAGATGACGGTCGCCATCGCCGGGCTGCTTGCGCTGCTCACCGTAGCGGTCGTCGTCTACTACCGCTACCGCGAGCCCTCGATCGTGATCCCGATGGTCGCGATCAACCTTGCAGAGATCATCATCCTGCTCGGGATTGCCCGGTTCATCATCCAGCTCGATCTCGCCACCATCGCCGGTCTGATAGCGGTGGTGGGTACCGGCATCGACCAGCTCGTCATCATCACGGACGAGGTTCTCCACGAAGGGCGTGTCCCGTCGCCGAACCTCTACATGAAACGCTACGGGCGGGCGCTCGGTATCATCGCCGTTGCTGCCGCGACGGTCTTCATCGCCATGCTCCCGCTGGCGCTGATGGATCTCTCCACCCTCAGAGGCTTTGCCATCATCACCATACTCGGTGTCCTGATCGGCATCCTGGTCACGAGGCCCGCGTACGGAAAGATAATCATGGCGATCCTCTCAAAATAACAACCCTACAACAACCTTTATTGCCCCGTTCACACACAATGTTTGAACGGGGTACAGTCTTATGGGAAAACCGGTTTTAATGGACTTTTTCGCCGAGTGGTGCGGTCCGTGCCACCAGCAGACACCGATCATCGATGAGCTCAAAGCAAAGATGGGCGATCAGGTTGATATCCAGAAGATCGACGTCGGTGTCGACTCCGAAGAGACACGGCAATATGCCGCCAAATACGACATCCAGTTCGTACCCACACTGGTCATCGAGAAAGACGGGCAACTCGTCCGGAAACTGGTGGGCGTCCAGAACCTCGGCACGCTTGAAAGCATCTTAAAACCGCTGGTGGAGCAGTGAAGATCGGGATCGTCGGGGGAACCGGCGACATCGGGGAAGGCATGGCGCTCCGGCTCTCGCCGAAGTACGACGTGATCGTGGGATCTCGCGAGGAAGTAAAGGCGGTCGCAACCTGCGAGACCTGCCGGGAGACCCTGGAGGTGCAGGGAATGGAGTGCAGCCTCGCAGGCGTCACCAACCAGCGTGCGGTCGATGAGGCGGACGTCGTCGTCCTCGCGATACCCTTCAAGCACGTGACTCCCACCCTGAACACCCTGACCGGGTTTGAGGACAAGATCGTCGTCAGCCCCGTCAACCCGATCGAGCGGACGAACTACTTCTACTACGCCCCTCCGCCAGAGGGCTCGGCGGCGATGATGATCAAGGGGATGCTCCCCGAGAGCGCGACCGTATGTGCCGCGTTCAACAACATCGCCGCGAACAAGTGGAAGATGCTCGAAGAGGAACTGGACTACTCGGTCGCGGTCTGCTGCGACGACGACGGTGCGAAGCAGAAGGTCATGGAGATCGTCAACAACGTCTCGAACCTCCGCGCCTATGACGGGGGACCGCTTGCGGCCGCATCCATCGTCGAGAGCGTGACGCCCCTCCTCCTCAACATCGCCCGGTTCAATAAGATGCGGGACGTCGGCGTGAAGTTTGTATAATTTTTCCTTTTTTGCCCTAGGAGAGGGTTGGTGGCTCGGGATCCGTGCCTAACCCCAGAAGCCGAAGATCTTCGGCACTCGTATTCATTCTACGAAGATCATCTTAGAACTCGGGAGTTCTGTTTATCACGTTCCCGGGCACAGTTTTCCGGTAGACTGCGCACCTAGCGGTGCTCGAACACCTACCCTTGACCTTAGAGGCTCACGCCCGTACACCGACTTCCAGTGGATATCGCCGAGAGGGGGGTGGGGACAATGGGGAGTGCGAACGGAGTGAGCATGAGAAACTCGAAGAGTTTCGAGGGGGGAATACTCCCCCCTCCCCACCTGACGGTGGTCGAGCTCCGTTCCTTCGCACCTTCGGTGCTCACGCTCCGGTTCTAACGAACTGTCGCGCTTCGGAACGTCGCACTCCCCGTCAGCCCCACTTCGCACCTAACGGTGCTCACGCTCACTGCGTTCGCGCCTCGCACCTTCGGTGCTCGAACTCCGCTCCTCGAAACCCTTCGGGTTTCTCGAACTCCGTCCTTTCAGGACGTCGTTCTCCGGAGCGTCGTCCCCCCAATGGCGATATGCGACTGGCCGAAGGGCGGGAGCACGAGCACCGAAGGTGCGCAGCCACCACGGCCCACTGTACCGGGTTTGCTGCGTAAATACTTGGAGCGGAGTTCGAGTGCCGAAGGCTGCGAGTTGTGCAGTGCGACAGGCCAGAGGCCAGGAGTTCGAGCACCGAGAACGATGCCTCCCAGGTTTGACATTTCTACAACCCTTTCTTGATTCATACCTGACCGTCCAAACCCATACCGCCACCCCGCCCTCATGCCCCAAGCGGCATGCACATATCCCCGAGCACGCCAAACCATTCTGTACAAAGATCAGGGTGCCGAGAATGCTGGATCGGGAGTTCGAACGGATCGGAAAGCGGCTCTTTCTGGAAGGGCTCGTCGGAGCGAATTTCGGGAACATGAGCGTTCGGGGACAGGGCGGCTTTAACATCACCCGGACCGGCGCGTACCTCGACGCGAGGGAGATGCCGGTCTATGTGCCGGATGCGGGCGACGCCCCGCGCGAGGCCTCGAGCGAGTACCGCGTCCACCGGGCGGTCTACCGCGAGACGCCGCACTCTGCGATCGTCCACGCCCACCCGGTTCACGCCGTCGCCGCCTCGCTCGATACCGACCTCGTCCGGCCGGCCGACAGCGAAGGAGGGATGCTCTGCCCGACGATCCCGGTCGTCACCGGGAACCCCGGGACCGACGAGATAGCAGAGAATGTCGCCGGGGCGCTCCGGAGCGGCCATATCGTCATCGTCAGGGGGCACGGGACGTTTGCCGCCGGAAAAACGCTCGACGAGGCGTATATCTACACCTCGATCGCCGAGTACGCCTGCCGGATCCTCTTCTTATCGGGGAGGCTTCGGGGGGTTCTGTAACTGCTCGATCTGGCGGGTTGTCTCGCGGTGAAACCCGAGCAGCATGTCGCTGATCACGCCGAACATGAAGATCTGAAAACCCATCGTGATCAAAAGGACCGTGAGGATGGTGAGCGGCAGGTGCTCGATGTTCTTGAGCCACTCGAGGACGACGTAGACGCCGATGGCGCCCCCCAGAAGCGATATGAAGAGACCGATGATCCCGAAGTAAAAGATCGGGTTGTTCATCTTCGCGAGCCGGTATATAGTCGAGAAGATTCTGAGGCCGTCCTGGAACGGGTTTAGTTTCGTGACGGTCCCGGGCCTCGCCAGGTACCGGACCGGGACGACCGTGACCCGCTGTCCGTTCCTCACCGCCTCGACCGCCATCTCCGTCTCGATCTCGAACCCCGCCTCTTTAAGCGTCATCTGCCGGATCGACTGGAGAGTGAAGGCGCGGTAGCCGGAGAGGATATCGCTGAGGGCTTTTCCGTGCGCTATCCGAAACATCACGTTGAGGAGCTGGTTGCCGAGGAGGTTCAACCGCGTGAACGCTCCCGCCTCGGGATTGACGAGGCGATCGCCGATGACGTGATCGAATCCCCGGCCGAGGGGTTCGAGCATCTTCTCCGCGTCGTCCGGCGAGTAGGTGCCGTCGCCGTCGAGCATGAGCACGTAGGGCTGGTCGATGACATCCACGGCCTCGATGATGGCGTTGCCCTTTCCCTTCCCCGTCTGCGTCCGGACAACCGCTCCCGCGGCCCGCGCGATATCGGGTGTATTATCGGTGCTGTTCCCGTCCATGACGAAGACATGGGGAAAACCGCGCTGCCGGAACCCCTCGACCAGTTCACCGATCGTCGGGGCCTCGTTTAACGTTGGGATGAAGATACAGACCTCATCTCGCTCGACGCTCATCGGTGTACTATATCCGATTGAGCAACATAAGGACTTCGCATGCACGTAGCCAAATCGGGGCTCCGTGCTCTCGGTATCGCCGAGAGTTATTCGGGGCGGGAGGCGTCCACCCTTGCCGGCGTCGTCATGCGAAAGGACCTCCGGATCGACGGAGCGGCCTTCGCCCGGGTGACCGTCGGCGGATCGGATGCCACCGATGCGGTCGTCCGGCTCTTCACCCGTCTCGCCCGGCGGGACATCAACCTCCTGATGATCGGCGGGAGCGTCATCGCCTGGTACAACATCATCGACCCGGCGGCGGTGCATGCCGCGACCGGTCTTCCCGTCATCGTCGCCACCTACGAGGAGTCGGAAGGGCTCGACGAGGATATCCGGCGCCACTTCCCGGGCGACGTCGAGAGGCTCGCGGCATACCGGAGGCTCGGCGACCGGCTTCCCGTTCGGCTGCGTTCGGGGTATACGCTTTTTGTCCGCTCCTGGGGCATCTCACCGGAAGACGCCGCAAGGCTCTGCAACGACTTCACGTACGAAGGCAGGGTGCCCGAGCCCATCCGGGTGGCGCGGCTCGTCGCCCGCGGCGTCGTCCGGTCGTCAGGATGCGTCGGGTTCGCCCCTGACGACCATGACCGTTGACGCCGCGTGGTCGACGACGTAGGAACTGGTGCTCCCGAGGAAGAAGCGGCCGAGCCGGCCCTTGCCGTGCGACCCGACCACGGTCAGGTCGGCGCCGAGTTCCCGCGCCACCGCCATGATCTCCGCTCCCGGGTGTCCCCAGCGTTTGTGGACGGTGAGCGGGACACCGGTGGCGGCAGCCTCTTGCTCCACGTCGGCGAGGATCTCGTCGGCCTCCCGGTCGAGCGCATCGAGAAGCGCCTGCTGGGCGATATCGGGAGGTTCGAGCTGGTTGAGGGTCAGCGAGGGATACGTGGCGGTCTGGACGACGTGTACGGCATGCACGGAGGCCTCCATGGCGCGGGCGACGGCCAGGGCCTCTTCGAGCGCCCGGTGACCGATCTCCGATCCGTCGACCGCCACGAGAACTGATTTGAACATAACAGTCTTTAGAAGCGTTCCGGTACAAAAACATGGTCTTTGAGAACGATGTGCCTCAGGCCCGCACCGTGTGTTTCGAGATCACCTTCCCGTTGCGTTTATCCACCACCTGCAGAGTGACCTCTGCGCCCGGGTAGAAGGTTCCGTCGGTGAGATCCGCCGTCATCGTCTCGCCCGGGTTCCAGAAGGGAGTGCGGCAGCCCTCGCCGCTGAGAGTCTTTACCCCGTAGTGGTGCGACGGAATGAGGAGATGGCCGTTCAAGGTATGGACGATGCAGGCCCTGTAGCCGTTCACGTAGAAGACCGCCCTCAGGCAATCGTTCTCGTATATCGTGCTCCCGTTGTTCTTGAGGGTGACCCTGCTCGCATAGGTCAGCGTTCCGGTACCTGTGCTGACGTGGGAGATCTCGGTGATGATGATCGATGGCTGCGGCGGTTCGACCCACGAACCGGCGGGGAACATCGAAAGCAGCAATAACAGGAGAATTGCGGCGAGAATGACGGTGACCGCAACCATCAGGAACACGCCGTGCGTGTCCGAAAGAGCGGTCTCGCCCTTAGCGATCCGCCTCACCGGGGCTGCCGGTGCGCCGGAGGGACGCTCTCCCCTCCGTGCTGCACCTGATGATCGGCCCCTAATGCGGTATCCCATATGTCTGCGCTAAATTCCGGTAACGCCCGTAGGTGTATGAGTCCAGTTTGGGCCCCGTGCTCTCTACCTTGTTGCGTATCTTGTTCCACTCGACGGCATCGGCATGCTCGCGCCAGATGCTCTCGAAGGAGTCTCCTTCGGCTATGACGAAGACCTTCGGCTTCGACGTCAGTTTCTTCCCGGAATCGCCGTACTCGCCTCCGGCATCGGTTGGGATGGACGGCACCGTGGTCTCGATGAACGCGTACCCCGTGTCCCGGTAGCAGTACTGGTCGGGTGCCCTGATGCCCACGGCCATATGGGTCTCCTGCTCGAACTCGAAGAGCGCGGCGCCGTACCCCAGGTCACGAAGGATGTACGCGAGCAGGAGCGACTTCTCGTCGCAGTCCCCGTCCTGGTGGTAGAGCACGTGGTACGGGTACTTGGCCGCAGTATCGAACGAGTAATCGGCGTAAGGGATCTGCTGCACCATGCTGATCGCGGCACGCACCTGGTTGTCGGGTTCGGACTCGGCAGCCCGGATGTTGCCGGCAAGCTGGTGCAGGTATCGGTCCTGAATACTCTCATTCATAAACTGGAGCCAGTATTCACGTTCGATACGGAACGGGGTAGGACGTTTCGTGGACAGATAGTCGTTGACACCCCGGTAGGCATCGAACCGGATCGAACCCGGCTTGCCGCGGAGAACATACGGATAGTTGATGGTCTTTGGTCCTTTCTCCAGGGTCTCGTTGGAGATCTCCGGTGAACTGAGGCCCGACGCTTCAAGCGTCCCGGTGACCGTCGTTCCTACCGACGAGACGATCTGCCCGCCCCAGATGGCAGCTATGCCGATGATGACAAGGATGACGATCACAGCCCCAATAGGGAATTTGCGCGGATGGTAAGGGTCGCCTGACATACGATGATAAATTCATTACCGAATATATAAACATTTTCAAAATTATTCGGTGCCGTAGATGGAGAGCCGGATATTGTGAAGATTGAAATCAACGGCACGGGATTTGCGCCGCATCTACTTGAGCAGGCATAAAAAACACCAGAAAAACCAGGATAACCGGATCCCGGAGATTTTCGGCACCTGTGTTCCCCTCAGGAAAGGCAGAACCGCCCCCCCGCGCGGGGACCGACCGGCCAGGAGGCAAGGAGTTGAAGCACCAGAGGTGCGCCCGGGGAGCGCAGAGCGCGGGCACCGGAGGCCTCCGCAGGGGGAACCGGACCCCCGGCGCTCGGGGGGATACGGCCTGACGATCCATCTCGAGGGTGTACCTCCGCAAATTATTGCAGGGACAAACTTTCTTCTCCTTCGCACCCAGGGAGGATCATGGCCGAAGCGGAACGAACACAACTACCCGGATACGTGCGCCTATCCCGGAGCGGCGAACTGGAGGAGCGGGCACGGCGAGCGCACGAGGTGCTCCGCGACTGCGTCGTCTGCCCCCAGAAGTGCCGCGTGAACCGTATCGAGGACGAGGAAGGGTTCTGCCGGACCGGCCTCCTGCCCAGGATCTCGAGTTACAGCCCGCATTTCGGTGAAGAGCCACCGCTTGTCGGGAGAAACGGTTCGGGAACGATATTTTTCACGGGCTGCAACATGCGGTGTGAGTTCTGCCAGAACTACGAGATCAGCCAGTGTGGGATCGGCTACACGGTCTCGTGCGAAGACCTTGCCGGGATCATGCTCCGCCTGCAGGAACGCGGATGCCACAACGTCAACTTCGTCTCCCCCTCGCACGTCGTCCCCCAGATCCTCCGTGCGGTCGCTATCGCCGCCCCCCGGGGCCTCGACATCCCGCTGGTCTACAACAGCGGCGGCTACGACTCCGTGGAGACCCTGCGGCTCCTCGACGGCGTCATCGACATCTATATGCCGGACGCTAAGTACGGGCGGGACGACGTGGCGCTGGAACTCTCCCACGCCCCCGGCTACACCGGCCGCATGCACGCCGCACTAAAGGAGATGCACCGGCAGGTCGGCGACCTCGATGTCAGGGACAGCGTTGCGGTGCGGGGCATGATCATCAGGCACCTGGTGCTCCCGGGGAACCTTGCAAACAGCGAGATGGTGATGAAATTCATCGCAGAGGAGATATCGCGCGACTCCTACGTGAACGTCATGGCCCAGTACCACCCGGCATGGAGGGCGTCCGAAGGCGGGAGGAGCCCGGCGCTTGCGGCACTACAGCGTCCGATAACGGCGCGGGAGTACGCGTACGCCGTCCGTTGCGCACAGGAGAACGGCCTCACCCGGGGGTTCCCGTGAGAAGCGAACAGGAGACCCCGCCACCAAAAGACTATCCGCTCGAACACAGAGATGACTCTGGAGTGCAGGTGAGAAGAGAGGCAGGGCTCCGGTACGCGGCCCTGACCGATACCGGAAAGCGGGAGCAGAACGAGGACGCGTATTTCGCCGGCCGGATGAACGGGCACTACCTCTTCGCCGTCGCGGACGGTCTCGGGGGGCATGCCTGCGGAGAGGTTGCGAGCAGGATGGCGATCGAGATCCTCGCGGAGGCTGCAGGCGAGGGTCTCCCGGAGACCGGACCCGCCACAGTGCTCGAACGTGCATTCGAGCGGGCAAACGCCGCTGTACACGCATATAACCAGGAGAACGGCCTGAACGCAGGAACAACGCTCTCGGCGGCAATCGTCGGGGAGTCGGGCAGGTGCTGGATCGGCACGGTGGGTGACAGCAGGACGCATATCGTCACGCCGGCCTCCGTCTGGCATACGCGCGACCAGACCTACGTCCAGGGCCTGGTGGAGGCGGGAACCATCTCCCCGGCCGAGGCGATCCTCCACCCGCAAAAGAACGTCCTGACCCAGGCGCTCGGCCTCTCGGCCCGGGTACGGATCGGCCTCGATGTCGCGGAACTCACCGGAGGGGTTCTCCTGATCAGTTCGGACGGGCTGCACGATTACGTCCCGGAGGGCGTCATCCGGGAGATCGTGCTCGCCGGCGACCCCGATACAGCATGCCGGAGGTTGATCGATGCCGCCAGGGACGCGGCAAGCACCGACAACACCACGGTGATCGTTGCTAAAGGCTGATCCCCGGGCCTGTTCCCGCCCGTCGTAGTCGCACCTTCGGTGCTCCTGCTCCGCTCCTCACGGGGCATCGCAACTCGCACCTTCGGTGCTCCTGCTCCGCTCCTCACGGGGCATCGCAACTCGCACCTGCGGTGCTCCTGCTCCGCTCCTCACGGGGCATCGCAACTCGCACCTGCGGTGCTCCTGCTCCGCTCCTCACGGG
>NZ_JMIO01000041.1 GCF_000691865.1 Methanoculleus sp. MH98A
ATGTCATGCCGTTGCCGAAAATATTCACTCCTGACCTAGTATCCCAGGTATCATTTTCCATTGATGAAACTGGAGAGATTTTCTTTACTGGTGGTGCTGCTGGGGGCTACGGCATACTGATTGCACAAGGCTGCTCGCAGAACTTCGTCCTAGGCATACTGAACAGTAAGCTGACGAATTGGTTTTTACAGCAATTTTCGACGAAGATGCGCGGGGGTTGGTTCAGTTGTGAGGCGAGGTTCATCAAGCACATCCCCATCCGTCCCATCAACCCCGCCAACCCCTCCGATGTCGCCCGTCATGATCGGATGGTTACCCTCGTGGAGCAGATGCTCGACCTGAACAAACGCCTCGCGGCGGCGAAGGTCTCGCACGAGAAGGAGGTGCTCGCCGGGATGCTCGACGCGACCGACCGGCAGATCGATAGGCTGGTGTATGAGTTGTACGGGCTCACGGAGGAGGAGATCGCGGTTGTGGAGGGGGTTGTGTGAGATATTATGATGATCCGGTTGAGATAAGCGCCGAAGTATGGGCTGAATTGCTCAGAGATAGCGAAGTCACCCGGAAAAATGACCTGGAGGTTTTAAAGCTCATTTATGAGAGCAGAAATCGGGAGATGCATGCAAAAGAGATTGCGTTAAAACTCAACCTCCCCCATCACGCGACACTGAACTCACAAATTCCTCGATTCAGCAAACGTGTGATTGCCAGAACAGGAGTCCAGCCCCCTACAAGAGAAGATGGATCGATCCGGTGGTGGCATGTCCCCTTTTTGGGCTACGATAAAGATAACAAAACGTGTTCCTGGATCATGCGGCCTGAACTTGCGGAGGCGTATAAGCGAGTTTTTGGTCAGGAAGACTATGAAATCGTTTATCCTGGAGAGTTGACCGTTCAGGATAGCGTCATTCTCTTTGAAGGTGCCGTGAGTAAAATCGTTGTAAACAGTTACGAGCGGGACAAGAAGGCACGAGCCGAATGTATCGGTCATTATGGGTGTCGATGCGCCGTCTGTGGTTTTGATTTTGAGAAGGTGTACGGGCCGATAGGGCAGAATAAAATCCACGTGCATCACCTCGTGCCTCTATCAACAATACGAAAGGAGTACGAGATCAACCTGTACGGGATCTACGCCCCGTATGCCCGAATTGCCATCTCATAATCCATAGTAAGAAAGAACCCTTCACTATCGATGAGGTCAGAGAGCAAATGCGGTCCAGCAGCGGCCGCACCGGATACCCGCACACGGGAGCGAAGAACCTTTAATTTTCCCGGCGGCAATAGTGATCCATGGAGTGGGGGCAATGCCGGTAGAAGTCGACGGAAGACTGATCGACGACACGACAATCCAGCTCGACCGACCCCCGAAACCCGGGGAAGAACGAGTGGCAGTCAGGTTGAGGAAACACCCTAAAATGACAAAACTCCCTGCTCCTGAAGAATACATCCTGAAACTGGCCGAGAAAGACCTCGAAGAATTGTACTTAGCCGACCTGGAAGAGGGAACGGTGTTTCTTGAACCCGGGATCTTCCGGACGATACGCTCCTGATCTCGCAACGGTATGGACTGCTCTTCTCTGATGCTCTGCATGTTGCGTCTGCACGCAATCACCACATCGACTATTTCGCCACGAATGACCGGGATTTCGACCGGGTAGATTTTCTCACTCTGGCGCGCCCTTCCGCCGAACCGGTATCCTGACCGCCCGCGCCGGTCGCATCCGTCTCGCAAAAAAAGAGGCCCATCTCCGGCAAGAGGGAACGGCCGAGGAGGAACGCGTTCTTCACCCTCCGCCGACCACCTCCATCAGCGCCGCTCTCCGGGGGAGACGTTGCGGGAGACAGGAGAAGGCATCGCCGGGATCCGGGCCAGCCACCCCGTCCGTTATGGAGGTTCAACCCCGGACCCCACCACGAGCCCCTGAACTTCATGCCGAATTGTACCTCACCCGGCATTTCCGGGTTCCGATTGTCATGTGTCACCGGGCACTTGCACAAAATGCGTATGGGTCATCCCTGACCCACAACCACTCCCTGGGAGCATGGCCCCCTACATCGCCGGAGCGGCGTAAAGAGGCTCCTCCTCGTCCTTGATCAACGGATAATTCGCCGCCCTCCAGCCGATGGTCCCGCCGAGCAGGTTGGTGACGTGCCGGAACCCGTGCTTCTCCAGGATGCTCGCCGCAAGGCTCCCCTTGTACCCGGCGTCACAGTGGACGACGATCCGCTTATCCTCCGGGATCTCCTCGATATGCTCCTCGAGGTGCCCGACATAGATGTGGTGCGACCCCTGGATGTAGCCGTCCTCTTCGCGGTGATTGATGTTCCTGACGTCGAGCACCCAGACCGCAGGGTCGTCCAGGTTCTCGGCGAGGTCGGGTGGGGACCAGGTGCCGGAGCGCTCGATGATCTCGCCCTGCTTGAACCAGGCCGCAAACCCGCCGGCAAGGTATCCGGCGATGTTGTCGTAGCCGAGCCGGACGAAGTGGCGCACCGCGTGATCCAGGTCCAGGTTGAAGTCGTCCACGAGGACGATCGGGTCCTCGTAGTTTAAGTAGTAGCCCATGTAGAGGGGCAGGCCGTTCCGCCAGATGCTGAGGACTCCGGGGATGTGACCGCCGGCAAAACTCGTCGGCGACCGGATGTCGACGATCTGCACCCTCTGATCCATGAGCGAGCGAATCTCCCTTGGCGAATACGCCCGAAGGTGCGGCAGGTTGTAGATCAGGGGCGGTCCTTCCCGGTTGAGCTTGCGCATCATCGTAAAGTACGGCGGTTCGTAGAGTCGCTCACTTACCTTGCGCTCGACGAACTCATCCTTCGAGAGGGAGAGCAGCCCGTTCGTCACCTTCTCAAAACCGATGGTCGTGTACTCCCGGTCGCTGATGTTCCCTCCGCAGACGGATCCCGCGCCGTGGGCGGGGCAGACGATCGTGCTGTCGGGGAGCGGGAGGATCTTCTGGTGCAGGCTCTCATACAGCATCTCTGAGGCCTCCCGCCGCATATCCTCGCCGGCGAGATCGGTCCTCCCCACATCCCCGGCAAAGAGCGCATCGCCGGTAAAGACCATCAGGGGGTCATCGGAGACCGATCGGTCGCGGAGCAGGAGCGATATGCTCTCTATGGTATGGCCGGGCGTCTCCAGGACCTCGAGCTCGAGCGAGCCGACCGTAAACGTCTCCCCTTCACGGACGCCGGTGCCGAACCCGAACTCCTCCCGCGCGCCGTGCAGGATCTCCGCCCCGGTCGGACGGGCGAGCTCCCGGGAGCCGATGACGTAATCCTCGTTTTTGTGCGTCTCGAAGATCTTCGTGATCTTCATGCCCTCGCGTTCGGCGACGGTCGCGTAGACCAGGCAGTCGCGCCTCGGATCGATGACCGCCGCCTCCCCGCCCGCTCCGATGATGTATGAGTTGTGAGCAAGGATATCGGACTTAATCTTCTCAAACAACATCCGTATTCATCTCCCGGGTGATGGAACCCGTTCCGATGAGCCGGGATACGGGGCAGTTATATAAAAGGTTTCCGGGAGATACGGGGAGAGTGCGGACGCTGCCGCCCGTCGCACGGGGAACAGAACCCCTTCACGGCTGCCGGACGGCCACGACCTCGAGGATACTGCCCACCGCCTTGAACGCATCCTCGAGCTCCTCGAAGTTCGGGATCCGGGAGCCCCGGAGGATGCGCAGCCCGCTCCTGATGCTGTCGCCGCCGAGCATGCAGCCCACCACCATCTTCTCCGTGTTCCGGGAAAGCCGGACGATCTCGTTCGCGACGTGCGCCGGATCAACGAGCGTGGTCGGCACGGCGATCACGAACACGATATCCCAGAAGTCCTGGTGCCGTATCAGCACGTCGAAGAGAGCGGCGAACCGGGTGGCGTCGGCATCCCCGAGGATGTCCATGGGGTTTGCGTGGTTCCAGAACGGCGGGAGGAACGCGTTCAACTCGCGGAGCACGTCGTCGGGGAGGTCGACCATATCGACCCCGTAGGCCTCGGCGTAGTCGGAGGCGAGGACGGCAAACCCCCCCGCACTGGTGACGGCGATCGCGCGCTTCCCCTTCGGGTAGCCTTCGGAAGCCAGGAGTTCGGCCAGGTTGAAAGCGTCCCGCAGGCTCCGGGCCACTATCACTCCCGCCTGCCGGAACGCCGCGACGTAGACGTCGTAACTCCCGGCAAGCGACCCGGTGTGGGACGATGCCGCGGCCCGCCCCTTCCGGGACGACCCGGACTTCACCGCCACCACCGGCTTTCTCGCGGCGACCTCGCCGACGATCTGCATAAACCCGCGCCCGTCCTGGATCTCCTCGACGTAGAGGGTGACCGACCGTGTCTTTTCGTCCTGTTCGGCGAACCGGAGAAAGTGCTCGAACCCGAGATCCGCCTGGTTGCCGACGCTGATGACGGTCGAGAACCCGAACTCTTCAGGGAGGCTCCAGTCGACGACGGTGGTGATGATCGCGCCGCTCTGGGAGATGAAGGCGACATCTCCCGGCCTCGGCGAGACGGGGTCGAACGTAGCGTTGATCCCCATGTGAGGCATCATGATCCCGAGACAGTTCGGGCCGATGATCCTGATGGAGTGCCGCTTTGCGATCGCCGTGACTTTCTCTTCGAGCGCTGTGCCTTCCCCGCCGATCTCGCGGAACCCGGCGGTGACGATGACTGCGAGACGGACACCTTTCTTCCCGCACTCCTCCATCACCTCCGGGACGATGCGGGCGGGCACGGCGACGACCGCCCAGTCGACCGGGCCCGGGATATCCAGAACGGATGGGTAGGTCTTTCGCCCGAAGAGTTCCGTCCGCCCCGGGTTGACCGGATAGAGGTTCCCGGGGAACGAGAGGAGGTTGCGCAGAACCGAGTAGCCCACCTTGTTCGGGCTCGCGGAGGCGCCGATCACGGCGATTGATCCCGGGTAGAAGATCTCCGGGGACGCCCGGACCTGAGGCGGGCGGATGCGGCCCCGGCGGTATCCCCGACGATGATCCTCGCGTCGACGACGCTGACCCCTTTCTCATACACGATGACGGGGTTCAGGTCGAACTCCCGGATCCGGGGATCTTCGATGAAGGCCTGTGCCATCGCGGCGATGACGCGGACGAGCGCCTCCTCGTCCTTCGGAGACTCTCCCCGGTATCCCCGGATGAGCCGGTACCCCTCGATCTCGCGGATCATGGCACGGATCTCGGCGTCGGTGACGGGCAGCACGCGGATGGAGACGTCTTCGAGGAGTTCCACCAGTTTCCCCCCGAGACCGAACGTGATGACCTTCCCGAACGACGGGTCGGTCTTTCCGCCGATCAGCACCTCCAGCCCCGGGGGCATCTGCTTCTCGACGATGATCCCGGTGACCGGCGCCTCCGGTGCACGGGCGGCGGCGTTTTGCGTGATTGTCCCAAACGCCTCTTCGGCCTCATCAGGGCTCTCGATCCCGGTGATGACTCCGCCGACATCGCTTTTGTGGACGATCTCCGGCGAGATGACCTTCATGACGACGGGATAGCCGATTCGCCCGGCGGCCGCCCGTGCATCGGCGGCGCTGGTAGCCAGATGGTGGGGCGGCACGGGTATCCCGCACGAGTCCAGCAGCCGGTATCCCTCAGATTCGGTTAACATCCTCTCCGGCATGGGTATTCCTCACAATAGCCGGTCATGCCGGGTGCATGACCGGCGTCCTGTTGCAGGGGTTGGTCGGGTCGCCCATAATAGTTATCCGTCTCAGGAGAACAAGCCCGATTTCCACCTGGTAGTGAAACATGCAGCGGGACAGGTGCCGCAAACCGGCAAAGACTCCCGGAACTCGAGTCTGGAGCCAGGCAGGATCCACGATCAGCCACTCTGAACTATTGCAAATTTATTCTCACCAGATAAACTAAATTTAGAAAGACATAATAACGGGTGCTACGATCATCCTTGATCGTATGTATACCTCGAGATATACCGGATTGCTCACGGCCGCAGTCATTGCGGCCCTCGTTCTTGTCATGCTCGCCGCCGGATGCACCGGCACCGGGATCGTCCAGGGCGGCACCGACCAGACCGTCACGATCACCGACGGGTTCGGCAGAACCGTCACCGTCCCGTCGCCCCCGGAGAGCGTCGTCTGCTCGGGTTCCGGGTGCCTCCGCTACCTCGTCTACCTGCAGAGCCAGAACCTCGCCGTCGGCGTCGACGATATCGAGAAGGAGGGGCGGGCAATCGAAGGCCGGCCCTACGCCCTCGCTTACGGGGCACAGTTCAAAGACCTCCCCCTGATCGGTGAGTTCCGCGGCAAGGACGACCCCGAGAAGATCCTCGGGATAGGCCCGCAGGTCATCCTCAAGACCGGGTCCACCGGAACGGCATACGCGACCAGTGCCGGTGATGCAGATAAACTCGAGGCAAAGACCGGCATCCCGGTCGTGGCGTTCCCCTACGGCTCGCTCCGGAACGACGCCGAGCAGGCCGAGATGTACACCGGGCTCCGCACGATGGGCGAGGTGCTCGGGAAACAGGACCGGGCCGAAGAGGTGATCGCCTACATCGAGGCGACGATCGCCGACCTTGAAGCCCGGACTGCCGACATCCCCGAGAGCGAGCAAAAGACGGTCTACATCGGCGGCGTCTCCTCGGCGGGCGCCCACGGCATCATCTCCACAGAGCCCGCCTACCCGCCCTTTGCCTGGGTCAACGCAAAGAACGCCGCGGCCGGACTCGGCACGGCCCACGCCGATGTCGCGAAAGAGGCGCTCGTCGACTGGAACCCCGGGTACATCTTCATCGACGTCGGCACAATCCAGATGGAGAGCGACGGGGCGATCGGGGAACTGAAGGACGATCCCGCGCTCCAGGGGCTCTCAGCATCGAAGGAGGGCAGGGTTTACGGCGTTTTACCGTACAACTTCTACAACACGAACTACGGGACCGTGCTCGCTGACGCCTACTTCATCGGCAAGACCCTGTATCCCGACCGGTTTGCCGACATCGACCCGGAGGAGAAGGCGGACGAGATCTACACCTTCTTCATCGGGAAGCCAGTCTTCGGCGACCTGAACGGACAGTACCGGACCCTCGGGTTCGCGCAGATCCCGCTGTAACCCGGGATCGAACAGGGGCGGCGGAAGTGGAAGAAAACCATGCGTGCAGCAGGTGGGATCCCACTTCTTCCCCCCGGCCGGTGTAGCCGGAGCCCGGGCACGGTATCCTTCTTCCACGCCCCAGGCATGCCGGCCGGAGGAGTCCGCCAAACCCGGGGGTGCTGCACCGATCCGATCGATTATCGGCGCAGGTATTACGAATCAGAATTAAGTCACACTCGATAGAGGGTAATTCGATAACTATAAGAAACAGTGTTACTATTACTGATATTAGTATGCCGCCGTTCCGATATAGAGGAGCCCTCACAGCCGCAGTGCTTGCGGCCCTCATTGTGCTTATAACCGCCGCCGGATGCACCGGCACCGGGGCTGGCCCGGCCGGCGCCGGCGAGACCGTCACGATCACCGACGGCTTCGGCCGGGCGGTCGCCGTCCCGTCGCCGCCGGAGACCGTCGTCTGCTCGGGGTCCGGTGGTCTCCGCTACCTCGTCTACCTGCAGAGCCAGGACCTCGCCGTCGGCGTCGACGACCAGGAGAAGAAAGATCAGCCCATGGAAGGCCGTCCTTACGCCCTCGCCTACGGGGCGCAGTTCAAAGACCTTCCCCTGATCGGTGAGTTCCGCGGCAAGGACGACCCCGAGAAGATCCTCGGAATAGGCCCCGCGGTCATCTTCAAGACCGGCTCCACCGGAACGGCGTACAGCACCAGCGGCCCCGAGGCCGACAAACTTCAGGAGAGAACCGGCATACCGGTCGTGGCGTTCCCCTACGGCTCGCTCCGGAACGACGCCGAGCAGGCCGAGATGTATGCCGGGCTCCGCACGATGGGCGGGGTGCTCGAGAAAGAAGACCGGGCTGAAGAGGTGATCGCCTACATCGAGGCGACGATCGCCGACCTTGAGAGCAGAACCGCCGATATCCCCGAGAGCGAGCAAAAGACTGCCTACATCGGCGGCGTCTCCTCGGCGGGCGCCCACGGCATCATCTCCACCGAACCTGCCTACCCGCCATTCCTCTGGGTCAACGCAAAGAACGCCGCGGCCGGACTCGGCACCGCCCACGCCGACGTCGCGAAAGAGGCGCTCGTCGACTGGGATCCCGGGTACATCTTCGTCGACCTCGGCACGATCCAGCTCGAAAACGACGGGGCGATCGGGGAACTGAAGAACGATCCTGCGCTCCAGGGGCTCACTGCCGCAAAGGAAGGCCGGGTCTACGGCGTCCTCCCGTACAACTTCTACAACGTGAACTACGAGACCATCCTTGCCGACGCCTACTTCATCGGCAAGACCCTCTACCCCGACCGGTTCGCCGACGTCGACCCGGAGGAGAAAGCCGACGAGATCTACACCTTCTTCGTCGGCAAACCGGTCTTCGACGAGCACAACAGCGAGTACCGGAACCTCGGCTTTAAGGAGATCCCGCTCTGATGCCGGGCTCGATCAGGAGGATATGACGAGATGCACTTTGCAGACGGGGCCATCCCCGCCGACTACATGGGCTACGTGCGCCGAAAGCACCTCTGGATACTCGGTGGAGTGGTCCTCCTCTTCCTCCTCCTGATCGTATCCATATCGGTCGGCGCGGTGAGCATCCCCCCATACGAGGTCTTCCTCTCCATCGTGAACGGCATCGTCGACCGGATACACCTCCTCCTCAATCCCGGCACCGTCCTCAACCCCTCCAGCACCGACCGGATCGTCTGGAACATCCGCCTCCCGCAGGCGCTTGCCGCGATCGTCGCCGGGGTGGGGCTCTCGGTGGCCGGGGTCGCCATGCAGTCGATCCTTCGTAACCCGCTCGGATCGCCGTTCACGCTCGGCATCTCGAACGCCGGCGCCTTCGGGGCGGCCGTCTCGGTCATCGTCCTCGGCACCGGGCAGATGCACTCCTCAGTCGCCGACGCCGTCACCCTGAACAACCCCTACGTGACGACGCTAATGGCGTTCATCTTCTGTCTCCTTGCGACAGCCGTGATCCTGCTCATATCCCGGATACGCGGGGCCTCCCCCGAGGTGATGGTGCTCGCCGGCGTCGCCCTCTCCTCGCTCTTCACGGCGGGGACGATGTTTCTGCAGTATTTCGCCGACGACACCCAGCTCGCCGCGGTCGTCTTCTGGACGTTCGGCGACGTCGGCCGGGCCAGCTGGCAGGAACTCGGGATCATGGCCTTCGTGACCGCGGCGGCCTCGCTCTACTTCATCGCGAACCGCTGGAACTACAACGCGATCGACGCCGGCGACGAGACCGCGAAGGGTCTCGGCGTCAGCGTCGAGGCGATCCGGGATATCGGGATGGTCGTTGCGGCGCTCGTATCCGCCGTGATCGTCTCGTTCCTCGGGGTCATCGGCTTCGTGGGGCTCGTCTGCCCGCACATGGTGAGGAGGCTCATCGGCGACGACCAGCGCTTCCTGATCCCGGGCTCCTGCGTCATGGGCGGGATCCTCCTTCTCGCCTCGGACACGGTCGCCCGGGTCATCGTGGCCCCCTACATCCTCCCGGTAGCCGTGCTCACGGCATTCCTGGGCGCACCGGTCTTCATCTACCTGCTGCTTAGGGGGTACCGGCGATGATCCTCGACGTCGACGGCGTGGCGTTCAATTACCGGAGCGCTTCGGTCATCCGGGATATCACGTTCGACCTCTCGCCGCACCAGATTCTCGCGATCCTGGGCCCGAACGGTGTCGGGAAGACGACGCTCTTGAAGTGCATGAACACCATCCTGCGGCCGAAGGCCGGGTCCGTCCTCATCGAGGGGGCCGACCTCCTCACCGCGGACAGGATGGAGATCGCACGGAAGGTCGGCTACGTCCCGCAACGGTGCGAGGCGGCCCGGTTGACCGTCTTCGACGCCGTCCTCCTCGGCCGCCGGCCGCATATCGGGTGGGACGTGACGGACAAGGACATACGGATCGTCGAGGCAGCAGTCCGGATGCTCCACCTCGAGGACCTGAAGCTGCGCTACATCGACGAGATGAGCGGCGGGGAGCTCCAGAAGGTGAGCATCGCGAGAGCGCTTGTGCAGGAGCCCCGGGTGCTCCTCCTCGACGAACCGACGAGCAGCCTCGACCTCAAGAACCAGATCGAGATCCTCGGGATCGTCCGGCACGTGACGACGGAGCACGACGTCGCCGCGGTGATGACGATGCACGACCTGAACATGGCGCTTCGCTACGCCGACCGGTTCATTCTCTTAAAGGACGGCGTCATCCATGCCGCAGGGGGCCCCGATGTGGTGACGCCGGAGATCATCGAGGCGGTCTACGGCGTCCCCGTGACGGTCGAGCGGTATAACGGCTACCGCTTCGTCGTGCCCCTGGAACCGGAGAGCGCCTGAGAGCCCGGGCCCAGTAACGTATAAGCCCCCCGTCGCCGATATGCCCGGCCGGGGGCATATGGTACTCGAGACGTTCATCGGAATCGCCGAGATAGTCCTCGGGACGTTCGGGGCGCTCTTTATCGTCTACGGAGCGGCGATCGCGATCATCGAGCTCCTGGCGCGGGAGACGCGCCTCCGAAAGCAGAGTTACCACGACATCAGGTGGTTCTTCACCACGCGCATCCTGATCGGTCTTGAGTTCTTCGTTGCCGCCGATGTCTTAAAGACGATCCTCGAACCGACACTCGAGGATCTGACCATCCTCGGGGCGCTCGTCGCCATCAGGACCGTCGTAAGTTACTTCCTTGGACAGGAGGTGAAAGAACTTCCCGAGGAGAGAAAATTGTAAAAGGGGATTTGGCGGGGTTTTCAGTCACTCGCTCTTCCGGCCCCAAAGTGCCGTCAAGTGCTCGTGCGCCCCCTCGACGACTCTTCTTGAGTTCGCGAAGGTGATCGTCTGCAGCGCCTCGTCGTAGGGGAGCCACCGGTAGTCGATATGCTCGTCCGAGAGCGTCACCTCCTCCACCGGGGTCTCGATCAGATAATAGGCGACCTCCTTGTAGACCGTATGCGCCCGGCGCTGGAAGAAGTAGTGCACCTCCTCGCGAAACCCGGGGACGAACTCCGCGCGGGTGATCCCGGTCTCCTCCTCAAGTTCGCGAAGCACCGTCTCTTCCTCGCTCTCGCCGCGTATGCCGTGTCCCTTCACCAGATCCCAGTGACCGGCCCCGTACTGCAGGATGAGATACTGGAGATCCGCATCCCGCCGGACGACAACCGCCCCGCATGATCGCTCTTTTGCCATAATTTTCTTCAATCCTGTGTCGTGAAGTCTCCGGCCGCCGCGAGTTCGTGCCCGATGACCCGGAAATCCTCTTCCAGGGACTCCCGGTACCCCGGGTTGTAGAGCGCGGCGGCAGGGTGGAGGGTGGGGATGAGGCGGACCGGGTGGCCGAAGAGGACGCCCCGGTAGACCGTCCCCCGGATCTCCGTGATCCGGTCGAACTCGACGGAGAGGAACGAGAGGATATACCTGCTCGAGTGCCGGCCCAGCATCACGATCACCTTCGGCCCGATGATCCGGATCTGCTCCTCGAGGTACGGGGTGCAGGCCCGGATCTCTTCCTCGCGGGGATCGCGGTTCCCGGGCGGCCGGTGCTTGACGATGTTCGCGATGAAAACATCGTCACGGGTTAGACCGATCCCCAAAAGGAGGCCTTCGAGGAGTTTTCCCGCCCGACCGACAAACGGCCTCCCGGTGAGATCTTCCTGTTTTCCCGGCGCTTCGCCGATGAACATGAGGTCGGCCCGGGGATTCCCCTCTCCCGGAACCGCATGGTGGGTGTTCTCCCAGAGGGGGCATTTCCGGCATTCGCCGATGACGGCGGCAAGTTCCTCTATCGCCGCCTCTCCCCCCGCATCCTGTAGCATGCCCACACTATTGAGGATAACTCGTATAACCTTCTTATGCATTGTGATCTGGCGCCGGACTTTTTCTTGCCCGCAACGGGCCGGCCTGCGAGGAGGGGAGAGGGGGTGGCGGTCGTTCGGCTGCGGTTCTCACCAGACGGCGCGGCACTGTTTTCGTGCATATAGAGGCCGGTCTTCGGGGGGGGTGGTCCGGCACGGGTCTGACGTGTAGATGATTGTCACAGAAAAGGGATATAGAAGAACGTTGAGCTCTCCAGCGTGGATACCGGAACCGGTATCCCGATATGCGCGGGACCCCCCCATCCCCGGTTGGCGCCCCGAACGACGGACGGATGATCTGCATGAGGTTCCTTCAAAATGATAGAACCAGCAGGGTCGCACTCGTTCTCCTCCTAATAGCCGTCGGTGCTTTCGGCGCCCTTTTGCTCCTCGATCTTCTCACGATCGGTCCCGGGCATCCTCCCCCCGGGGCCCTGCAAAAATGGTATATCCCCCGGCCCGGGTATGGGTATGCGGAAAACGGGTCGGTCGTCGTGAACAGAACGATCGAGGGGGATATCGTGTTGTCAGGCGATATCGAAGAAGGATACCCACCCCCGTTTCCGGATCTCTCCCCGTACTGCAGCCACGCTGTGTATCTCGACACCGGGTCGGGCGACCGGTATCTGGTCGTCAACTGGTACTTCGATGATGACGCAGATCTCGCGCGGGCGGAAGGGAACCTCTGCAGTTACCTTCGGTCGTCCGGGAACGTCGCCTCCGCCGGGTTGATCCTCCCGGGAGAAACGGGTAGATCGCCGGACGCACCGATCGTTAGCCCCATCACCGTGACGAAATACGAGAGCGAAACATCGTCCGGTTACTTCGGCGTCGTTGAAAAGCCGCTATCCCCGGAACACGACGATTATTTCATCGTTTACTACGGGGTCTATGGGCCGGCCGTTCTCCCCGATCACACCGCTGCACTGGAGGAACTTATGCTCCGGAGTTCCTCGCTCCGGGGCGCAAGATCGCTCGCGTCCTGTACGTGAGCGGCAGGGGTGTGATCGGGCACGGCACCGCCAGGCCGGAGAGCCGTCATACAAGCCGGGGAACGAACCGGAACTGTGACACACTACCATGCCGGCGCGGTCTCAATTCCCAGCCTGTTACGGTAGATTTCAGGTAAGGATTCTACCCGGCAGTCTCAACGTGTAGACGTGTGAGACAGAAATCGTTTATAGAGGAACGCCGAGTCTCAATCATGACGTACAGCCTCCGGCAGCCGTCCCCGTCCGGTTCGGGTACTACCGGCGGGCGGAGACCGGCCAGAACCCCTCACGGGCACGACTCCATACCCGTGGAGAGAGCCGGATGAGACAGAAACCCGTTCTCCTTGTTGTGCTGCTGCTCCTGGCGCTCGGGGCCGGGTGTACCAGCACACCGGAAAACGCCACCCCCGCACCGGTCCTCCACTACGAGCAGGGAAACACCTCGATCCCCATCAACGTCTCCGAGATCCCGGTGAGAACGTTCGATGTCAACGCAACAGAGGTGATCGAGATCGTCCTCGCCGACCAGCGGGCCGGGATTCTGCTTGAGGGCGGGTGGAAGATCGCCTCGGTCCGGACAGGCTTTGATTACGACTTGAGGACGCATGTCGACGTAGAGTTCCGAAGCGACGAGCCGTCACCGTCGTTCTTCATTGAAGTGGACGAACAGGAGGGGCAGACCGGCTGGGGACGCTGCAACGTCCCACGCTGGCTTGGGGGGCCGTTTGCAGGTCCACGTCCCGAGGACTACCACAAAGACGAGGCGGTGAGAGATGGCACAAACTGGTGGTATGTTTACGATCACCACAACGACAGGGTGGCAATGGTCTATAATGGAACGACGATCATCTACCTCTACCCATCGTACGGGACACAGTGGTACGAAACCGTAGGGAAAACAGGCGACACGCGCCATCTGGGGGCATTGTAATGTTCCGGAATGGACAGAGGGGCGCGACAATCATCTATCTCTACCCCTCATACGGGAGAGAGTGGTATGAAAGCGTGGAGGCGTCAGGATGAAGCGAATCTTCATTCTCTCCCTTGCGCTGCTGCTCCTGGCGTTCGGGGCCGGATGCATCGGCTCCCCGGAGATGAATGCAACGGAGAACGTCACCCCCGCCCCGGTCCTCCACTACGAGCGAGGGGATGTCTCGATCCCCATCAACACCTCCGAGATTCCGGTGAGGGGTTTCGACGCCAACGTCACGGAGGTGATCGAGATCCTCCTCGCCGACCAGCGGGCCGGGGCTCTGCTTGAGGGCGGGTGGAAGATCGCCTCGGTCCGGACAGGCTTTGATTACGACTTGAGGACGCATGTCGACGTAGAGTTCCGAAGCGACGAGCCGTCACCGTCGTTCTTCATTGAAGTGGACGAACAGGAGGGGCAGACCGGCTGGGGACGCTGCAACGTCCCACGCTGGCTTGGGGGGCCGTTTGCAGGCCCCTATCCTGAAGACTACCACCAGAACCGGACATTCTACCACACCTATGTCTTCGATCACCACAACGATCGGGTGACGATGGTCTACAACGATACGACGATCTTCTACCTCTACCCCTCATACGGGAGAGAGTGGTATGAAAGGGTGGAGGTGTCAGGATGAAGCAGGTCTTCATTCTCTCCCTTGTGCTGCTGCTTCTGGCGTTCGGGGCCGGTTGCATCGACTTTCCGGAGACGAACACCACGAAAACTGCCGCGTCGACCCCGATCCTTCACTACGAGCGGGGGAACATCTTAATCCCGATCAATACTTCCGAGATCCCGGTGAGAACGTTCGATGTCAACGCGACAGAGGTGATCGAGATCGTCCTTGCCGACCCGCGGGCCGGGATTCTGCTTGAGGGGGGCTGGAAGATCACTTCGATCCGGACGGGCTTTGAGGAGGAGGACCCGAACCGGGAGCACATCGACGTGGAGTTCAGGAACGATGAACTGTCACTATCGTTCTTCATCGAAGTGGACGAACGGGAGAGGCAGACCGGCAGAGGGCGCTGCAGCGCCACGATCTGGAGGGGACACCCATGGACATCGGACCCCTTCCCTGAAGAGGAGGACTATCACCAGGCGGTAAATCCATACATGGGCCTGTTTGTGGTCGTCGATCATCACAACGAGAGGGTGATGATGGCCTATGACGATAAGACGATCTTCTACCTCTATCCCTCATACGGGGATGTGACTGAATGGGAGTGACCGAAGCAGAACCGGCGCCCCTCTCCCCTCTCTCATGGAACAGGGTGATGTGAAAGCGTAGGGGAGGGCGATCCGGGAAAATGCAGGTTGTCGGAACGATCATGAAACCACCATAGGAGGGAAGCAAAATGAACCAAAAAGCGGGAAGGCAGGCGCAAGCCGTACCTGCAACCGGCGGGAGCAATTACGTGAAGCAGATCGCCATTCTCTCCCTTGCGCTGCTGCTCCTGGGCGCGCTGTCTCTCCTGCACGGATCTGGCCCTGCGGCCAGTCGCACTACGCTCCTCCCACCAGATGGTGCTCAAACTCCGGCCGCTCGTAGTCGCACCTCTGGTGCTCTTGCTCCGCTCCTGCGGAGCATCGCACTCCACCCCCGCCCGTCGTTCGTCGCCACTCGCGCCTTACGGTGCTTCGGCTCCTGCTCGAAGACGCTTCCGCGTCTTCTCAAGCTCCTGCCGTTCCGGCAGTCGCATCCTACGGACAGTCGCCACTCGCACCTGCGGTGCTCCTGCTCCGCTCCTCACGGAGCGTCGCCAATTTAATACCCCCAGAGATGAACACTATATAGAATTTCCCGGCGACTTCACCGCCCGGTCTCGCCGGATCGGTGCCTGACCCGGATTTCCGAACAGGGGCACGGCTGCAGGAAGAATGGAGCGATTTACACAATGAGCGATATGGATCACACCTGTTTTGACACGGCAAAGATCGATAAGTTACAGGAACTGCGCGAGCGCGGGGTGACGGTCTACCCCTACACCTTCGACCGCAGGGATACCGTCGAGGAGATCAAGGAGCGGTTCTCCACGATCGAGCACGATAAGAGCGAGGAGGAGGTCAGCACCGCGGGGCGGGTCTACGTCGTCCGCCAGCACGGCAAGACGATCTTCGCGGACGTCGGGGACTCGACCGGCAGGATCCAGCTGTATCTGCGCAAGAACGACCTCGGGGAGGAGCAGTTCGACCTCTTCAAGCAGTACGTCGACGCCGGCGACATCATCGGCGTCGTCGGCCACGTCTTCCGGACGAAGATGGGCGAGATCACGATCTGGGTCGACCGGTTCGAACTCCTCACCAAATCGGTCTGCCCGCTTCCCGAGAAGTTCCACGGGCTCAAGAACGTTGAGACCCGCTACCGGCAGCGCTACCTTGACCTGATCATGAACGACGAGAGCCGCGAGACCTTCAGGGCGCGGAGCAGGATCATCTCCCTCCTGCGGCAGTTCCTCTTCGAGCGCGACTACCTGGAGTTCGAGACGCCCACCCTGCAGCCGATCTACGGCGGTGCGAACGCCCGGCCGTTCACCACCCACCACAACGCCCTCGACCAGAAACTCTACCTCCGGATCGCGCCGGAACTCTACCTCAAGCGTCTGGTCGTCGGCGGGTTCGATAAGGTCTTCGAGATCGCGAAGAACTTCAGGAACGAAGATATCGACACCAACCACAACCCCGAGTTCACGATGGTAGAGGTCTACGAGGCCTACCGCGACTACAACGACATGATGGACCTCACCGAGGAGATCCTCTCCCACCTCGCGGAGAAGGTGCTCGGGACGACCGTCTGCTCGTTTGCCGGGCACGATCTCGACTTCTCCCGGCCCTGGCGCCGCCTCACGATGGAGGAGGCGGTGCGGGAGTACGCCGGGATTGACTTCCCGGCCATGAGCCTCGAAGAACTCCACGCCTTCGGCCTCGAGCACTGCGTCGAGGGCTGCGAGAGCGCCGCGACCCGGGGCGAGTACCTGGTCCTCTTCTTCGAGCACTTCGGCGAGAAGCACCTCATCCAGCCGACGTTCGTCTACGACTTCCCGATCGAGAACTCGCCGCTCGCAAAGAAGCACCGCTCAAAAGAAGGGCTGACGGAGCGGTTCGAACTCTTCATCGCCGGGATGGAGATGGCGAACGGCTTCTCGGAGTTAAACGACCCCCTCGACCAGAAAGCCCGGCTCGAACAGCAGGACGCGAAACGCCGGAAGGGCGACCTCGAGGCGCAGATGATCGACTACGACTTCATCAACGCGCTCGGCTACGGGATGCCCCCGACGGGCGGCGTGGGCATCGGCATCGACCGGCTGGTGATGCTCCTCACCGGCAAGGACTCGATCAAGGAGGTCCTCCTCTTCCCGCAGATGAAAACCGCCGTCCCCGGGCGGAACGGGGATGGAGCGGAAGAGGGCGACGGGGAAGAGTGAGCCCCCCTCAACTTTTGTCATGAACGGACGCAACAGGGCCGCCATCAAACCCGGGATGGTGGTGGATATCGTGCTCAAACGCGACCAGCGGACGAGGAAGCGCACCCGGGGCGTCGTCGCCGAGATCCTGACGAACTCATCGTTTCATCCCCACGGGATCAAGGTCCGGCTCCGCGACGGGCAGGTCGGGCGGGTGCAGGAGATCGTCGAGTAAGGTCAGGCGGCTTTGCGGAGGGTGAACCGGACGGCCGCCCCCTCTTCCGGCCGTCCTTCCACCCGGTCGTCCGCCCATATCTTCCCGCCGTAACGTTCGACGAGCATCCGGCAGATGTAGAGGCCAAGTCCCGTTCCTCCCACGCCGTGGGTTCCCGAACCAGCCGTTCGAAGAGCCGGACATTTACCGCGTCCGGGATGCCCCCGCCGGTATCCTCGACCGAGACCAGTGTCTCCTCCCCGCGTTCTTCGACCCGGACGGCGATCTCGGCAGCCGGACCGCCGTGTTTCGCCGCGTTGCCGATGAGGTTCGCAAAGACTTCGGAGAGGAGGCCGTCGGCGAGGACGGTGACCGTGGTGCTGGCATAGGTTATTGGGACGGAAGAGCGCTCGATCTCGGCCCTGACAACGACATCAAGGTCGAGCGGGCAGAGCGACGGCACGCCACCCTGGGCCTGCTGGATGGTGTTGACGTTGTGGACGATCTCGATGCTCTTCGTAAGCCCCTTCCTCGCCTTCCCGAGCACCTCGACCCCGGGCTCTCCCGCAAGTTCGGCGTGGAGAAGATCGGCGTAGAGGTTTGCGACATTGTTTGCGTTGTTGATGTCGTGCCCCATGATGTCCAGATAGAGGGTCGCCATCCGGTTGGACTCCTCGAGGGCGGCGGTCCGTTCCCTGACCTGCTCTTCGAGGACACGGCTGTGCCGGACGATCTCCTCCTCCGACTCCCGGATCTTCTGGATGGTTTCCTTTAAGGATCCGACCATCGCCGAGACGCTCTTTGCGAGGTGTACGAACTTCTCGTCCCCGCTCGTCCGTATGGGACGCTCCAGATCGCCGCGGGCGACGGCGTCGACGTCCTCGACGAGGGTGCGTATCGGCTGCGTCAAGTGATGCGCAGCGAGGGGCGAGGGGCGAGAGGCAACCGATGCGGAGGATCGCAACGAACAGAACGCCCGTATGCCGATCGAGTATCCCGGCGAGTTTTGTCTCCGCAGCCTTCGTGTTGTAGGTCAGTTCGACGATCAAGCTCATATCCGATGCATAATTGCCGTCGGCCAGATCGATGAAGAGGTACCGGACCAGCTCGCCCGTGGTGGTGTTTTCCACCTCCAGCGTGGTCCTCTCCCGGTATGCCTGCCGGACCACGGCCAGCCGCATCTCGTCGTCAGGATGAGACTCACCGGTGACCCTGGTGCCCACGCAGTCGAAGATCCGGATCTCCGTAATCTCCGGGTTCAGGTCCACCAGCTCTCCGACGAGGTCCCGGTACTTCAGTTCCACGCGGTATTGCTGAAACTCGGATGCCACAATGCCGAGCTCGAAGAGGTAGCGGTGGTCGGGAGAGGGCAGATACGCATACTTCCAGAGCTCTCCGGTGGAGAACTCGGCGACGACCCTGTCGGCCGAAAAGGCGTCGTCGAGCCGGATCTCCGTGATCCGGTCGTAAAAGGAGGGGAAGGGCCTAAAGTCGCACCCCAGATCGGGAGGATAGGTGGTGTACTCGACGACGCCGCTCTCGTTGATGATGTACAGATCCATCTCTTCCCCGAGTTCCTTTTTGACGCGGGAGAGGTTCATCTTCGACGGGCCCCGCCCCGCCCGCTCGTACTCGGCAAGGACCGGGCCGAACCCCTCCCGCATCTCGGGGTTTAAGGTGTCGTCGAAAAGCTTCAACCCGGTGTCAACCAAGTTCACCGAGAGGATGATTCCGGACTCGGTCTGGTTCCGCGATTCCAGGGTGTTCTCTTCCAGTTCCTGTCCGACCACCGCAGAATCGACGAACGAGATCAGGCAGACGACGGGGATCATCGCGAGCAGGAAGTGGAGCATAAACGGGAACGGCGGCCGCAAAGCTCTCTTCACCGTCATCCGGGTACCGCTCCCGCTCCTCATGCACTACCTTCCCCTGGGCAGG
>NZ_JMIO01000042.1 GCF_000691865.1 Methanoculleus sp. MH98A
CTATGGCGATATTCCCACGGTCCACTGTATTGGGCTATTTTACATCTCCAGCCGTTCCTCCAGTCTCCACCCCGAGCGAAGCGACCTAAGGAAGTTGAAAACCCGCCTCCTTCACCACCTCCCGTAGATCCCCGTCACCTCGGCGAACTCCCGCATGCCCTCGTCCCCCGCCTGGTCGGGCCGGAGCCGCCACTCCCAGTTCCCCTCCGTCGTGCCCGGCCGGTTCATCCGCGCCTCCTCCCCGAGACCGAGGATGTCCTGCATCGGGACGATGACGGTATCGGCGGGGGAGAGCATCGCGAGACGGATGAGGATCCGGTGTATCTCATCGGCGCTCACCGGTCCCCCGATGTAGCGGAACAGGAGGTTTTTCTGGTCGTCGGGGACCTCGCGCTCGAACCACCCCCGGACGGTGTTGTTGTCGTGCGTCCCCGTGTAGGCGACGGAACCTTCCGTGATGTTGTGGGGCGCATGGGGGTTGTGCGCGACGTCGCCGGAGAAGCCGAAGGTCAGGATCTTCATCCCCGGGAACCCGAAATACGCCATCATCTCGTGGACGTCGGGAGTGATGTGACCGAGGTCTTCGGCGATGATGGGAAGGCACGACCTGCTCCGTGCAAGCAGCGTAAAGAGGTCTCTGCCGGGTGCGTCGACCCAGTACCCGTTCCGTGCGGTCTCTTCCCCGGCAGGCACCTCCCAGAACTGCATGAACCCCCGGAAATGGTCGAGACGCAGCCGGTCGACGAGGGTGAGGGTGCGATCGATCCGGCTCTCCCACCACCCGAATCCCCGCTCCCGGTGCGCGTCCCAGTTGTAGACCGGGTTCCCCCAGAGCTGCCCGTCATCGCTGAACATATCCGGCGGCACGCCCGCGACAGCGGTCGGCTTCTTCTGCTCGTCGAGCTTGAAGAGCCCCGGGTTTGCCCAGAGGTCGACGCTGTCGTAGGTGAGGTAGAACGGGATATCCCCGATGATCTGGAGGTGGCGCATGCGGCAATGCTTCTTGAGCGTCTCCCACTGGCGGTCGAAGACGTACTGGAGGAACTTCTCCCGAAAGATCCGGTCGGCAAGTTCCGTACCGTACTTCCGCAACGCCTCATCGTGCCGGTCCCGGATTCTGGCCGGCCAGTCGCCCCAGACCCTCCCGGAGAAACGCTCCCGGAGAGCCATGAAAATGGCATAGTCGTTGAGCCACGACGTGTTGTCGGCCGCGAAATCCTCGTAGCGAAAATCGGAGCCGCGTTCCTTGAACCGTTCGAACGCCATATCGAAGAGACCGTTCTTGTAGTCGAGAACCGCCCGGTAGTCGACCCGGTCCGCGGGAAAGTCCGGCGGGTTTGCGATATCCTCCGGGGCGAGGAAACCGTCTGCGACCATCTGCTCGGGGCTGATGAGCCAGGTGTTTCCGGCGAACGCCGAAGTGCTCTGGTAGGGTGAGTTGGCGAACACCGGGCACGTCGGGTTGAGGGGGAGAATCTGCCAGTAGCGCTGCCCGGCACGGCTGAGGAGATCCACGAACCGGTACGCCGCGGGCCCGAGATCGCCGATCCCGTACGGCGACGGAAGAGACGTGACATGCAGAAGAACCCCGCTGCTCCGCCGGTTCATGCTCGTCTCCTCCCTACGTCACCCGCACGCCGAGGCATGCCGCCGCCCTCCCGAAGGCCTCCGCCCACCGTTCTGCACCCCCGTCACCCCGGCCGGCACGCTCCCGCATCTCCGCATAATGCCCGCGCATCCCGACGCAGATGTTCTGGCTCTCCCATAGAGCCAGCGGTAGAGGAAATACCTTTGCACACCCGACGGTGCGGGAGACCTCTTCGAGCGGAGCGGGATCATCCGGTCGGGCCGCTGCCGCCCGGAGAGCGAGCGTGATCCGCCTGCTCGCCGCCTCCCCGAGGGCCGCGAGATCGGGCTCGATGCTCCCCGCCCGCACCTCCTCCGCGAGCGCGAAGAACCGCCCGGGGTCGGGACACCCTTCTCTGATCATCGCGAGCAGCCGTTCGGCGCGGGCGTGCGCCAGGAGACGGACGGCGGCTCCCGGCGCGGGGAGCCCGAGGTCTTCGAGCGCCCCGATTGTTGGCATCGCATCGCGGTAGACCGTGCAGACGGCGTCTCCGATCCCGGGCCCGATCTCGCGGGAGATCGTCCACCGCTCCTCGTCGGAGAGGTCGGGAGCGGTATAGACCCGGGAAAAGGCACCGGCTATCGCCCCTGCCGGATCGGAGCTCTCCCATACCGTCCTGAACGCCTCGCCGCCCCCGGGCTCGCGCACGCCAAGGATGATCCGGTCGATCCCGTCAAAGAGCGCGGCCGCATCGAAGAGCGCCTCCTCCCCCGTCGCCCGGCACCGCACCCGGACGGTCCCGAGGATACGGCGTTCTTTTGCGTTCAGGCGGTACGGCCAGTCTCCGGCGACGTCGTACATCCCCGACGCAGCCGCGGGATGGTCGAGGCCGAAGAGCGCGTATAGGGCGGTCCCTGCCGCGATCCGGGACAGATCGACCGCCGCCGGCCGGACCAGGGCATCGTAGACCTCCGCGCCGGTCGAGTACCGCGGATCGTTTACGGGAGCACGGCGGAGGATCTCGACGAACCGCGCCTCGAGGTCGAGGTCGAGAACCTGCCGGGCGAGATCCATCGCCCGTTTCGCGTGCCGCATCACCTGAACGCTCCCCGGCTCCGTGATATCGTCGAAGAACCAGCCGCAGCTCGCCTGCATCAGCATCGCCTGCCGCTCCGCTTCAAGGAGGGAAAGCGCCCGCTGCCGCTCTCCGGCATCGATGCCGCCGGGCGCGTGCCGGGAGAAGAACGCCGCCACGCTCTCGTCCGACCACCGGGCGAGGACGAGATCGACGGCGTTGTCGCGGACACCGGCCGCGAGCGCCTCCTCCGACCGGGGGGCGAGAGCATCCCTGACCATGACGATCGCCTCCCGGAGCGGCCCGCGCCATGCCTGCGACCACCCGGGATGCGTCCCGCTATGGCACCCGCACTCCGCCCGCCATCGCTCGATACCGTGAGCGCAGCTCCACGACGTCCCTTCGCGGATAAGCGCCTCGTGTGTGGGCGGGTGAGCGTCGAGGTACTCGCCGTAGACCGTGATGCGGATGTCGCGGCGCGCCTCGATAGCCCGGAGGCAGTAGGCGAGCGCCATCTCCCCGAACTCGCGGTGGTGGCCGTAAGTTTCCCCATCCGTCGCGATATGCACGAGTTCCGGGCGGCCTCTCTCCCGGGAGAACGCGCCCATCAATCGCCCGGCAAACCGCCGCCCGTCGAAGAGCAGGTCGCCGAACGCGACGTCGCGGGCGATTGCCCCGTCGTAGAAGAAGACCGCGATGCCTCCCCCCGGAGGGCAGGCGGCAGAGGTAGGGCATCTTCGTGTCTACCTGGCCGCCCGAGACGTCTTTCCAGCCTTCCTCCCCGAGCGCCCGCACGCCTGCGGCCTGGTGGGGGGCGAGGATGGTGAACCGGATGCCTGCTGCCGCCAGTATCTCCAGGGACTCGATATCGACCGCCGTCTCCGAAAGCCACATCCCTTCGGGCATTCGACCGAACCGCGCCGTGAAATCGCGCACACCCCAGGTCACCTGGGCCCGTTTGTCCCGCCGGGCCGCGAGCGGCATAATGACGTGGTTGTAGCAGCAGGCGATCGCAGACCCATGGCCGCCGTAACGCTCCCGGCTCTCGCGGTCGGCGTCGAGAATCGCACCGTAGATCCGGGGGCGGTGCCACTCGAGCCAGGCAAAAAGCGTCGGTGCGGCCGTGAAACTGATCCGTGCGTAGTTGTTCACGAGTTCCTCGATCATCCCGTCATCATCGAGGATGCGTGCGGCGGTGTTCGGGGCGTAACACTCCGCGGTCACCCGCTCGTTCCAGTCGTGGTATGGTGCGGCGGAACGCTGCACCCCGACCTCCCCGAGCCAGGGGTTCTCGCGCGGGGGCTGGTAGAAGTGGCCGTGGATGCAGACGGCACGCATCAATCGTCACGCCCCCTCGGGACAGAAGACGACCACCCCGAGCGGGGGCAGGGTGAGCGGAAGCGAGCACGACCGGCCGTGGGCGGGGATTCGCTCCGCCTCCATTCCGCCGAGGTTCCCGACACCGCTCCCGCCGTATTCTGCCGCATCGCTGTTGAGCACCTCTTTCCAGAACCCGCCGAACGGGACGCCGATCCGGTAGTCGTAGCGCGGCACCGGGGTGAAGTTGCAGACGACCAGGACGACGTCGTCGGCCGACCGCCCCCGCCGCAGGTAGCTGACAACGCTCTTCTCGACGTCCGAGAAATCGACCCACTCGAACCCCGCCTGATCGGCGTCCCGCTCGTGGAGGGCGGGCTTCCGCCGGTAGAGGCGGTTCAAATCGGTAACCCACCGGAGGATCCCCTGGTGCGGAGCATACTGCAGAAGGTCCCACTCAAGCCCGGTCTCGTGGCTCCACTCCGACCACTGCCCGAACTCGCCCCCCATGAAGAGGAGTTTCTTGCCCGGGTGCGTGAACATATACCCATATAGGAGACGAAGATTCGCCCGTTTCCGCCACTCGTCGCCGGGCATCTTCCCGATGAGCGCGCTTTTCTCGTGAACGACCTCGTCGTGCGAGAGGGGGAGGACATAACGCTCGGAGAACGCGTACCATATGCTGAACGTCAGGAGATCGGGGCGGTACTTCCGAAAGACCGGGTCGAGCGTGAAGTAGTCCAGCGCATCGTGCATCCAGCCCATGTTCCACTTCAGGTCGAACCCGAGCCCCCCGGTCGCGGTCGGGGCGGTCACCCCCGGCCAGGCGGTCGCCTCCTCGGCGACGACGAGGACGTCCGGGAAGTTTGCGTGGACGGTGTCGTTCACCTTCCGGAGGAACGCCATCGCCTCAAGGTTCTCCCGCCCGCCGTAGACGTTCGGCGTCCATTCTCCGGCGCTCCGGGCGTAGTCGAGGTAGAGCATCGAAGAGACCGCGTCGACCCTCAGACCGTCCGCGTGGTAGCGGTCGAGCCAGAAGACGGCGCTGCTGATGAGAAACGACCTGACCTCGTTCCTCGCGAGATTGAAGACGTAACTCTTCCATTCCGGGTGGTAGCGCTGGCCGGGAAGGGCATGCTCGTAGAGGTAGGTGCCGTCGAAGTAGGAGAGGCCGTAGCCGTCGGAGGGAAAATGGGACGGTACCCAGTCGAGGATCACCCCGATCCCGCGCAGGTGGAGATGTTCGACGAGGTGCATGAAGTCCTGCGGGGTGCCGTGCCGGCTCGTGGGGGCGAAGTAGCCGAGCGTCTGGTAGCCCCAGGAGGCGTAGAGCGGGTGCTCCATGACCGGGAGGAACTCGACGTGCGTGAAACCGGCCTCGAGCAGGTAGTCGGCGAGTTCGGTTGCGATCTCCCGGTAGTTCATGCACCGTCTCTCCCCCTCCGGCATCCGCCACGAACCGATATGAACCTCATAGACGGATATCGGGGCGTCCGGGGTGTTCGCCTCTTCCCGGCAGCGCATCCACGATCGGTCGCGCCAGGCGTAGGTAGTGTCCCAGACAACGGACGCGGTCTTCGGCGGAACCTCCCAGAAGCGGGCGAACGGGTCGCCCTTCTCCACGCGGTAGTCGTGGTACCTGCTCCTGATGTGGTATTTGTAGAGCGCCCCCTGGCCGAGTTCCGGGACGAATCCCTCCCAGATGCCGGAGTCGTCGCCCCGCGCCGCGAGCGGGTGTTCGCCCGCCTTCCACCCGTTGAAGTCCCCGATGACCGAGACCTCCGCGGCGTTCGGCGCCCAGACGGAAAAGAACGTCCCCTGCACACCGTCAGCGACGGCGGGATGCGCCCCCAGCTTCTCGTAGAGGCGGGTATGGTTCCCCTGCCGGAAGAGGTAGACGTCGTAGTCGGTGACGAGCGTCCCGGTCTTCGTGATGTCGGGCAACGTCTGCTGCATGCTCTCACCCGTCCCATGTATCTTCATCGCGGCCCGCCAGGGGGATGTCCCTGTAGACGCCGAGCATCCGTTCGGTGACGACGCTCCACCGGAACCTGTCCATCACTTTCCGCCGGCCGGCTTTCCCGAGCCTCTGCATGTAGGCCGGATCGTCGATGAGGTGGCAGACTCCCCAGGCGATCGAGTCCAACCGGACGGGAACCTTGATCCCGTTTTTGAAATTGTCGATATTCTCGGCGAGCCCCCCGACTTCGGTCGCGACGACGCAACGCTCCGCGCTCCAGGCCTCCGTGAGGACGAGCCCGAACGGCTCGTTCCTGCTCGGAATGGCGACAAGGTCGCAGGCGTTCAGGAGCCGGACGTGATCCTCGTCGGAGATGTAGCCGAGGAACTGCACGGGAAGACCGTTCGCCGCCCCTTCCAGGTAACCGCGCATATCCCCGGTGCCGGCGAAGAGAAACTGCACGTCCCAGCGTTTGGCGAGGATCTTGGGTATGGCCTGCATCAGGAGGTCGGGCCCCTTCTGGTAGGTGAGACGCCCGACGAAGAGGACGACGGGAGCGAGCGGGTGGATGCCGTAACGTTTCTTCACCTCGCCCGGGTCGACCCGGGTGCGGTAGGCATCGGGATCGATCCCGTTCGGGATGACGACGATCTTCCACTCGGGGATGTTGTAGAGCCACATCACCTCGGTCTTCGTTGAATAGGAGACGGTCGTGACCGCCTTTGCGATGTAGCCCCCGTACCACTCCTTGCCCGATATCTCCTGGAACTCCCACCAGCCGCCAAAATTCCCCCCGTGCCGGCCGTACTCGGTGGAGTGGAAGGAGAGGACGGTGTTCCTGTCACGGAGAACATGTAGCGCCTCGACGAGGTGCCAGTCGTGGAAATGGAGGATGTCGAACGGCGGCGTGTCGTGAGCGCGGAACGCGTCCACGAGCATGTTGCTCATCGTCCTGCAGTACTCGATGACGTTGTCGCCGTACGGCAGGCAGTAGTGGTAGTGGACGCTGTTGATCGTCGCGTCGTCTCCCTCCCCCCGCGTGAAGAAATGGACCTCGTGCCCCATCAGGGCAAGGCGCTCGGCGAGGTGGGTCGCCGCCGGCGCAAGGCCGCCCACCTTGAAGGTGGAATGGAGCGACTCCCAGCAGAAGAAGGCTATCTTAAGCGTTTCCATAGTCCGTCAATCCTCTTCTGGATCGTCGTTCGGAGTTCGGTACGGTCGGAGACTCCCGAAACCTTCTTCGCCAGGTTTTCGTCGCCGATGACGAGGTCGATCCACCGGGAGACGTCTTCGCGCTCCACATGATAGCGGATGACGTCGTCGGAAGCAAATTCGAGCAGGTTCAGGAGTTCCTGCAGGCTGTGGGCGGCGTAGCCGGCCGGCCGTTCGTGCGACGAGAAGTAGAACGCCTTCTCCGGCGGGACGCAACGGAGCGCGAGGACGGATTTCCGGGACCGTGCGCCGGCCGCGGATCGCTCCTCGAGATCCGAGAGAACCCGCATGAAGGAGGCGAAGTGGTCGTGGGTCGCCTGGTGGCTGACGGCGTGGAGCGGTTTCCCGCACGAGGCCGAGCGCATGGCCATCCTGCGGATATGGTCGGTATCGAGAAGACACCGCCAGATGCCCCTGTTCGCAATCAGATCGCCGGCTTCCTCGAGCGCCTGGAGAGCGGACTGCTGCAGGATGGTCCTCTGCAGGTTTTCCGGTTCGGTCGTCTCCCCGATCTCCCCGTGCGACGGAAGGTTTGCGGCATCCGATGGGCGCACGGCCTCTATCCCCTCCCCGGCGAGGGCGGCCGGGAGCGCCCGCAGGAACTCCAGAATGCCCGTCTCGGCCCCGATGGCGTCCCCGAAGACCCGGTAGTCGAGGAAGAGCGTGACGCAGTCGCCGGGGGATACGGAGAGCCACCCCGCATACCGGTCGGCCATGAGCGGCCATTTGTCCCACCCCCGCCAGGGAAACCGGACGGCAATATCGTCGGCGAGATCGCAGTGGGTGACGATGACGGGAAGATCGCGGTAGGTGTATGTGTAGTTCGGGTCTCTCTCGAGAGCCGGCCCCTCGCCCCCCTCGATGACGGCCGCCCTGATTCCGGCATCCCCGAGCACCTCTGCGGTGGCGGGGGTGATGGGGTAGTCGGTATGCGCAAACGTGGTCGGCACGATGGAGAAGCGTTCCTTCATCAGGTCGCGATGCATGAGGAGTTCGGCTTCAAACTCCGCAAGATCGGCGAACAGTCCGGCGACGCTGTGGTGGTAGGTCCCGGCGAGGAGTTCGACGTTAGGGTGGGTGGCCGCACGGGAGAGGAGGTCGAGCGTCTCCGGGTACCACTCCTCAAGGCGCTCCACAACCGTCCCGGAGATGCTGAGGGCGCAGGCAAACCCGCCGTCCAGGAGGTCGAGGAGTATCTCCGTTGCCGGCCAAAAAGAACGGTCGATGACATCTCCCAGGTCTTCCTTCATATTCGGATTAAAATAACTGTCTTTCGCGTCTTTTGTTCTCTTTACCGTACCTGGCCGAAATCCGGGATTGAGGTAACAGGGATAGTGAATATCGAATCCCAGACAGACCTTTGGTGGATTTAAGCCCTCGCCCGTCATCGGTGGTAGATGGGGGTTTCCGTATATAAATGTCGTCGGCTCCGGGTGCCCATCGATCCAGTTCGCTTCTCCCGGCGCCGGTGCACCGGGAACGGGAGAGGACCATTGGCCGGGCCGTTCTCGCCGAAGACGGTAAATTCGCAGGATACGGCGTCATCCGGAGGTGCCGGAGCGGCTACAAGATCGGGTCGCTCTTTGCGGAAACGCCGGAGATTGCGGAAGAGATCTTCATTGCTCTCTCTTCGCAGGTGACGGGCGAGCCGGTCTACCTGGATACGCCGGAACCGAACACCGCCGCCGTAGCGCTCGCCCGCCGGCACGGGATGTCGCCCGTCTTTGAGACGGGGCGGATCTACACGAAAGCCATCCCCGATCTCCCTATCCGTGAGATCTTCGGCGTGACGTCGTTCGAGCTCGGGTGACACGGCCCTCCTGTACCATTGCACCCAGAATTTCACATGCAGCGTTGCTTCACGCGAATTAAAAATAGCAGTGACGATGCGGATCCCGGCCGGTGAACCGGGAGCCCCTGCGTCACGTTCTTGGGAGAACCTTATTCTCCCTTCAGCATCGCGTCGATCGCCGCGGCCGCCTTCTTCGCCGAGCCCATCGCCTCGATCACCGTCGCCGCGCCGGTGGCGATGTCCCCGCCGGCGTAGACGTGGGGGATGGACGTCCGGCCGTTCTCGTCGACGACGACGTTGCCCTTCCGGGCGCGCTTGAGGCCCGGGATCAGGGAGACGAGGAGCGGGTTCGGGCTCGTGCCGATCGCCTGGACGACCATGTCCACGTCGAGGGTGAACTCGCTCCCCTCGATCGGCTCGGGGGACCGGCGGCCGCTCGCGTCGAGGCCGCAGAGGGACATCTTCACGCACTCGATCCCCGCGACGCACTGCTCGCCGAGGATCCGGGTCGGGTTCGTGCAGGTGTAAAACTCGATCCCCTCCTCCTGTGCGTGCAGGACCTCGGCCCTCCGTGCCGGCATCTCCTCCTCGCCCCGCCGGTAGATCAGGGAGACCTTCGCCCCCAGGCGGCGCGCCACCCGGGCGGAGTCCATCGCGACGTTCCCGCCGCCGATCACCGCCACGCGGGCGGCGTGCATGACCGGGGTGTCGGACTCTGGAAACGCCTCGGCGTGCATCAGGTTTACTCTTGTCAGGAACTCGTTTGCCGAGTAGACGCCGTTCAAGTTCTCCCCCGGGATGCACATGAACGCGGGGAGCCCCGCCCCGGTCGCGAGGAAGACCGCATCGTAGCCAAGGAGTTCGTCCACGCTGACGCTCCGGCCCACGAGGTGGTTCTTCTTCAACCGGGCGCCGAGGGCAAGCACCTGTTCGATCTCCGCTTTGACGACGTCTTTGGGGAGCCGGAACGCGGGGATGCCGTAGGTCAGGACCCCGCCGGCCTCGTGGAGCGATTCATAGATCGTGACGGCATGGCCGGCGCGGGCGAGTTCGGCCGCGGCCGTCAGCCCCGCCGGGCCGGACCCCACGACCGCCACCCGCTTCCCGGTCGGCTTTGCCACATCGGGGAGGGTAGGGTCGTTCTCCCGCTCCCGGTCGGCCACGAACCGCTCGAGCGCGCCGATCCGGATCGGAGTCTCCTTGTTGCCGAGGATGCAGACGCCCTCGCACTGGGTCTCCTGCGGGCAGACCCGCCCGCAGATGGCCGGGAGCATGTTCTGCTCCTTGAGCGCCCGTGCGGCCGCGGGGAAGTCCCCCTCCGCGACATGCCCGATGAACGCAGGGATATCGATGTTGACCGGACAGCCCGTTACGCAGAGGGGTTTCTTGCACTGCAGGCACCGCTCCGCCTCGGCGACGGCCTCGTCGGCGGAGAGGCCGCAGTCGACCTCCCCAAAGTCCTTGATCCGGACGTCGGCCGGCCGGTCACTCATGGTGGTGGCCTCCTTCGCCGCACCGGCACCGGTGCTCCGCGAACCGCTCAAGCGAGGCCTTCTCCTGCGTGGTGTAGATCCGCTGCCGCTGCATCAGTTCGGCGAAATCGACCTGGTGGGCGTCGAATTCGGGGCCGTCGACGCAGGCGAACTTCGTCTCCCCGCCGACGGTCACCCGGCAGGACCCGCACATCCCCGTCCCGTCGACCATGATCGGGTTGAGGCTGACGTAGGTCTTGACGCCGTAGGGCAGCGTCGCGCCGGAGGTGACCTTCATCATGATGGCGGGGCCGATGATCCAGACCCGGTCGATCTTCCTCTCCTCAAGCAGTTTCTTCAGGACGTCGGCCGCAAACCCGTGGACGCCCTTGCTCCCGTCGTCGGTCGTGATGTAGAACTCGTCGCAGATCTCCTCCATCTCGTCCTCCAGGATGAGGAGATCGGCGTTCCGCGCACCGATGATGCCGATGACGTGGTTGCCGGCATCTTTGAGTTCTTTTGCGATGAGGGGCGTGCTCGCGATCCCGACACCGCCGCCGATGACGCAGCAGGTGCCGTAGTTGCCGATCTCGCTCGGTTTGCCGAGCGGCCCCACGACGTCGCTGATGCTGTCGCCCGCGCTGAGGGTCGCAAGCTCCTCGGTCGTCTTGCCGACGGTCATGAAAATCACCCGGACGGTGTCCCCCCTGACCGCGGAGATGGTGAGCGGTATCCGCTCGCCCGCTTCGTGCAGGCGCAGGATGATAAACTGGCCCGCCCGTGCATGCTGCGCCACCTGCGGCGCGCGTATCCAGTATTCGTAAACCCGGTCGGCGAGTTTTGTCGCCAATTCTATCTTATACAACCGCTTCACTCCTGATGATGTTGGTCTTCTTGACGTCGAAATGCATCTAACGCTTCGTACATATTGTGGCTTCAGCCTCTTTACTGCAGCTCCTCTACCTTGAACCGCACTCCATGGCCGACCGGAGCGAACATGGATGCGGAGTAAAAAACATGAACGGTTATCCGTTGATCCGTCACAGGGATAGGTATGCGGAGCCAGGTAATCTGGGGGATTGTCCTGACCGCCATCGGCGCTGCGATCGCGCTCATCGCGGTCCTGGGGATCCCGTTCCTCCTCATCTACAGCATCCCGCTCATCGTGATCGGCCTCGCGCTGATCATCTGGCGGGGGCGCGAGGAGGTCCTCGAAGCAATCAAGGAGTGAACTGGATATGATACTAACGACGACTGAAGAAGTGCCGGGCTACGCCGTAGGGGAGATTCTCGGCGTGGTCTCCGGCAACACCGTACGGGCGAAGAACGTAGGAAGAGACGTCATGGCGGGGTTAAAGAGTCTCGTCGGCGGGGAACTCGAGGAATACACGTCCATGCTCGCCGACGCCCGGACCGAGGCCTACAACCGGATGGCCAATGCCGCGCACGATCTCGGCGCCGACGCAGTGGTGAATATCCGGTTTGCAACGTCGCAGACAATGGGTGGTGCGGCGGAACTTCTTGCCTACGGGACGGCGGTGAAACTCGTCCCGAGGAAGTAAGGGTTCTTCGGGGTTTTTGGCGGCGGGGGAGACTGTCTTTCTTTTTTTGTTTGGGATTTACAGTACGGATTTGAGGCCGTGGGTATCGGGAACGTGTTTGACTTCTTGCTGGGGATTAAAACTCTTGCTACTCACACATTTCCGTAACACGGATTTCCATCGGCTTCGCACCTTCGGTGCTCTAGCTCCGGTTCTCCGAACCATCGCTTATCGCCACGCACTGCCCGCCCCCTGGGGAGGGGAACGACTGCTGGAACAGCAGGAGTTTGAGCACCGCAGGTGCGAGTGAGGAGGCCGAAGGCCGGGCGGGGTGCGACGGACGGGACGTCCGGAGCTTGAGAAGACCGAAGGTCTTCGAGTGGGGGTACAGGTATAGCCTTCTGGGGTAGAGACAGGGGAGGGGGGATGCTCCCCCCTTCCCACCTGACGGTGGTCGAGCTCCGGTTCTATGAACCATCGCACTCCCCGTCAGCCCCTCCCCATGGCGATATTCCCACGGTCCACTGTACCCGGACCCTATACTCGTTTGACTGTGCTACCTGATGTCTTAGACACAAAAAACGACGCCCTGCAGCGATTTCAGGGTCAACCGCTGCAAAACATGAAGCCTCAAGGGGACAGAGCCCCTCGGGCTCATTCACTCCCCGACCTTCTTCACCTTCCGCACCCGCACCGCGACCCCGCGCTTCGACCGGAGCATCTCGTCTGCGCCCATCGTCGCCCGCCCGGTGGCGATCGCGAGCGGTCCTTCGACCAGCACCTCGTCGCCCTCCCGGATACGGGGATCGCAGTCCGTGATGCCCGGGGCGAGGACGTCGCCCTGCGGTACGAACGAATCTATCCTGACCCGGTAGCCTCCGGGATCAGGTCCCAGCCGGCAAACGTCGGGCGGAAGAGCCCGGTCCCCGCGTCGACGCTGAAGAGCTGCTGCTTCCCGCGGAGCACCGCCATCTGCATGCTCCTCCCCCGGAGCTGGAGGCCCTTCGTGCTGATCTCCGTCCCGAACTGCCAGGAGACCGTGCCGCGGATGGTGTCGGTCTGCATCCTCCGCTCGCCTTCGAGGGCGGCGTTTAATGCCCGCAGGAACCCGGGGACGTCGGGTGGCCCTCGCAGGTCACCTCGAGGTCGATGCCGCAGGCTTCCGCCGCCATCTCCGCAACCGTGAGCGCCCCGCCCTCAAGGTGCGCGATCACCCGGCGGTAGGGGTGTGCAGCGAAGTAGCGGGTGAGGATATCGGCGATGAAGGCGCACTCCTCGCGGTCCCAGTAGCCGGTCACCGGCACGTCGTAGTGCGCCGCCGGGTAGACCCGCTCGAGTTCTCTCGGCACGAGGCCAAGCGGCGAGGTGACGATCAGTTCGTGCGCCCGCCGGTTCACGGTGTTCACAAAGAGCCTGTGGCTCCGTGAGAGCGAGTAGGGCTTCCTCGCCGAGCAGGGCAGGAGGACCGCGACGTCCGTTCTGGTCGGGACGAACCGCTCGATCACCCGGTCGGCGAACCGCCGGACTTCCGCCCGGTTCTGCGACTCGGCGGTGTTGGCCTGCATCGGGATCGCCCGCGCCACCGGGAGGGAGCGCTCCATGAACGCGTAGTTGCGGTCGAGGAACCGGAGGATGCCGACCTGTGCGGCGTCCGTGCGGCACCGGGCCTCCATCAGTTCCCGGAGCCTGCCGGCCTCGACGTAGTGCCGGACGAGGGCGAGCTCGCGGTCGAGCGCGAGACGGTTGTGCCGGAGAAGGTCGCCCTCCCGGCACCCCTCGCACCCGCAGACCCCGGTCTCCATCATCGACGCGGGAAACTCGCCTTCGGAGAGGCAGAACTTCTTCTGCGCCGTGGCGAGGTCGACCCCCCGGTAGTCAAAGAGGTCGAAGCCCGAGTAGACGAGGAGGCAGGCGGTCGAGGGGAGCGCCGCAACCGGGGCGTACCATGCGGTGTCCGGCGGGATCTTCTCTTTTAAGCCGGCAAGCCATCCTGCGTAATTCCGGGGGTTCTTCTCCGCCGTATGCCAGTTCGCGACCATGACGCAGTCGCCGGACTCCGCCGAGGCGGCGAGCGGGTGGACGGCCACCGGCTGCCCCTCGCCGGGGGAAAAGTAGTTCTCCACGAACGCCGGGTCGATGGCGAGCGGGACGTTCGAGAGAGCCCGGTCGCGGAGCGTGGGGAAGAGGGCATCCGTATCGAGGGCGGCGGGGAGGGATACGCTTGCCTCTTCGTGCTCGTAGGTTCCTACCCGGGCGAGACCGTCGCGTTTCTGCGCCTCATACCTGCTCATAGAGCACCTCCGCACCGGGCACCTCTTCGAGGACGAGGGGCGCCCACTCCTCGCCGCACCGGACGGCGAACCGGCTCCCCGGGTGCGCCTCCATCAGCGCCCGGATGCCTGCACACCCCGACCTGACCATATCGTCGTCCCATTCCGGGACCTCGCTCTGGCCTACCGGGAAGGTCTCCGCGAGTTCCACCGGGTACGGCCCGAAGGGAGGCTTGAAGTTCAGGACGGTGTCGAACCCGGACGCTTCCTGCCCGTTGAACGAGACGAGCACCCGTTCCCCGAGGGGGATGCGGGGGATGACCTCGTGGAACCGGAGCACCTCCGTTCTCCGGCAGGTCTCCGAGCCCCGGTAGAAGAACCGGCGCTTGGAGACGGGATCGTCACGTTCGAGTTCCGCAGCGTGGGCGAGGAGTTCCCGGTAGCCGTCGAGCAGGCGCGGGTGGCTCCGGCACCGCTCGTCGACCAGTTCCCAGAGCGTCCCGTCCTGGATCGCCTGCCGGATGCGGGCGATCTCCGCAAGAGTGACGTGCAGGTTGTGGAGGGCGAGCAGCCGCTCCCGGTCGTCGGACTTCCGGAGCTCGTCGGCGGTCATCGAGCGGCAGACCCGGCAGGCGCAGGGGAGTTCCGCGAGTTCATCGATCTTGAGGCTCCCGTGCGGGGTGATGTAGCGTCCTTCCCGGGCGAAGAGGGCGTATGCGGCCGAGTCGAAGAGGTCGCAGCCCATCGCGACGGCGAGGGCGAACATCGACGGGTGGCCTGCGCCGAAGAGGTGGACGGCGGTCGCCGGGGAGAGGCCGCGTTTCGCCGCAAGGACGACCTGCACGAGTTCCTTGTAGCGGTAACTCTCCATCAGCGGCACCACGGCGCCGATGGGAGCGAAGGTGAAGTCGAGGTCCCGGACGGCGCGGCCCGCCTTCTCGCGGAGGTCGGTGAAGATGCCGCCCTGCACCGGCGCTGCCAGGTTCGCGTCGGGGAAGAGGGCCTGTGCCTCCCGGATCCGCTCCATCGTGACCGCGAGTTCCCGTGCCGCCCTCCCGGGCCCTGCGTCCGGCGGGGTGGGGATGTCCAGGGGGACGACGATGTCGCTTTTTATCGCCTGCTGGAACTCGAGCGTGTCGGGGTTGCTCACCTCGACCTCCCCGTAGACGGAGAGCTGAAACGAGCCCGAGTCGGTCATGATGACGCCGTCGAAGTCGAGGACGCCATGAAGCCCTTCCGCGAGCGCCCGGTCGTGGAATTCGGTGCTCCGCCTGAATATGTAGGCGTTCGTGATCAGCGCTTCGACGCCCATCTCCTGCATCTCGCGGGGGGTGACCAGGGGGAGGTGGGGGTTGACGACGGGGAGGAGCGCGGGCGTCCGGACCGTTTTATCGTTCACCCTGAGTTTGCCGACCCTTCCCGCGATATCTTTGTGTATGACTTCAAAAGTAATTGCCATTCGGTTTAAACCGCCTTTTCTTCGAATATCTGCCCCTCGAACGTCTGCACGGCGACGTCAGCGCGCTTCCAGCACCCGGGCGGAAGCCCGGCCTTGACGCAGGTCTGGTCGAGGAACTCTCTGCTGTCCCAGCCGTACTCGTTCGGGACCTGCGGGAGGAGAAGACCTCCTCTCCCGAGGCCGCTGACGATCAGGCCGTGCTTCCCGACTTCGACGTGGTCGAGGCGCTCCTCCGGCGGGCAGTCGAGCGTCAGGGGAAGCGTGAGCACCGTCACCTCGAGATCGAGGCCGTCGAGTTCCCGCCGCGATACCGGCGGGAACCGGGGATCCTCGAGAGCCGCCGATGCGGCCGCTTCAAGGATCGCTTCGCCGAGCGGTTTTACCGGGTACGGGAGGCCGATGCATCCTCGGAGATGCCCCTGCCGCTTGATCGTGACGAAGACGCCGCGCTTCTCCCCAAAAACCTCTGGGAGATCGGGCAGCACCATCCGTTCGCCGTCGACGGCTGTCTCGATGGTTTTGCGTGCCAGACGAACTGCCGTTCTGCCTTCTTCCGGGGTCAGCATTTCCATCAAAATGGGTTGTATGATATTGAATACTTTTAGTCTTTCTCGGGAGAAGAGGGAGCGGGAGCACAGGCCGGAGAGGTGATGGAGCAGGGCGCGTTGCCCTCGGGGCGCACCAGAACGGTCAGGGACTCGCCTGCGGGGATGGGCCGGTCGAGGCGGAGCCGGATTGTGCATTCCTCCCCGGCACCAAGGAGGTTGTCGCCCCGGGGTGTTGCCGCCGACCACGTCCCCGGTTCCGGAAGGGTGTCTTTGGACGGGGCGAGGATCTCAAGATACGTCCCTGCCATGACCGTCACGGTGGCCCGGGCAAGGTCGACCGGATCGTCTTCCCCGGTATGGGCGACGCGGACGGCGACGGTATCGACGAAGGTGCCGGAGAGCCCCTGAATCGACGAGGAGCCGGTGACTTCCCCGATCGGTTCAAGACACGGTTCGCCTGCGGCAAAGACAGGATACATGTCCGAATCAGGTGTTGAGCCGCCGCCCATAGCGCCCGCCCCGGACGAGACGAGCGAGAAGAGTGTGGCAACCGCGACGAACGCCGCAAAGATTGCCGCAAGCTCCAGGTGTGTATGAACTTCGCTTCCCCCCATGGTAACGCCAATGGTAAGACCCTGGAGAAGGTATATAAACGTATCTGTGTTTTCGGTATGCGCGGCCGATCCGGAAACGACCGTAGAACGGTTCTATTTCGGGCGGCTGGGGGAGAACCCGGGCGGAGCACCCGCACGGGTATATATTCCCGTGGTAGATAATATATGGGAGAGGGAGAGTGCGGCCGACGGTGGCACATCCTGTGCCGCTGAGGAAAGTCCTCCCACCGGCCAGACACGCAGCCGCATGCAAGTGCGGGTGGCGAGAGTCACGGCAATGACACAGAAACGACACGGCCCGCCGTCAGTGATGAAACGATCGAGCCCCCGTCCGGGGGCGAGCGGCGCGGGTTTCCGCGCAACTCGTTGAACGCAGCGGCGGGAAACGATGAAACGGTGAATCCCTGCGGGTGCAAGCCAGAATCGGGCATATGGATCGTCTGGTATCCGCCCAGGTATGGCGCGTAGCTGAATGCCGCACCGAACAGAAGGAGGCTTACTCCTCCCACTCTTACAATGAAACACTTTTATGGTAGTTTAACCACCCTTTGGTTTCAGTTCGATCTCCTCAAACGTCACGACATGCGAGTCGAAGACGTCGCCCCGTTCGTTCACGAAGAGCTGGACAAAGACCTCGGCGGGTGTGTTCTCCATGGATATGACGTCTCCATGCTCCGCCCTGGCTTCGAACCCGAGGATCTCCAGTTCGCTAAAGACGGCGTCCCGGGTGTGGTAGGTCGAGAGGACATCCCTGACCTTTGCAAGAACGGTCTGCTGCTCCTCCTCTGTTACGGCCATGCCCTTCCCATGTGCCCGGGGTATATTAAACCCCTCCAGTGCCCATAGGCAAATATATATGTAAAAAAATTACTATTAGTAATAAGATGGAGATACCCACCCCGGCGGAACTGCGGGAAAAAAGACTCCGTATGGGTCTAAAGCAGGCTGATGTGGCCCGTATGGCCGGAATCAGCCAGTCCATGGTCGCGCGGATCGAGGCGGGCAGCGTGGACCCGAGGGTGAGCACGCTCGCCAAGATCGTGGATGTTCTGCAGGCAGCTGAAAACTCAACAATCACGGCGGCCGACGTGATGCACACCCCCGTGCTCTCCGTCGCCCCGGACGATCCCGTCGGCCGTGCCGTCGAGATCATGGGAAAAAATGGTATCTCCCAGCTGCCGGTGCTCGAGAAGGAGGTGCCTGTCGGGTGCATATCCGAATCGGCAATCATGAACGCCATGGAGGAAGGAGGGCTCCACCAGACGCACCGGAAACTTGTGCAGGACTACCTGGAGCCCGGGTTCCCGACGGTTCCCCCGACAGCATCCATCGATACGGTCGTCCACCTCCTGCACCACAGCCATGCGGTCGTCGTTATCGAGAAGGGGAAGGTGCAGGGTGTGATCACCAAGCACGACCTGATATCGTTGATCACCTGATTTTAGAGCAGTGAGACCAGGTCCCGGAGAACCGCTTCGGGATCGTCGGCCTTGACCACGCTTGAGGCGAGGAGGACGCCGCATGTCCCGAGGTCGACGGCGATCTTCACGCACTCGCCCGACTGGATGCCCGCCCCGGTCAGGACCCTGACGTCCGGGTTCACCGCCCGAACAGCGTTGACCGACCGCTCGATGATCCCCGGGTCGGCCTTCGAGACCGAGACACCGCTCCCGATCAGTTCCGGGGGCTCGATCGCCACGTAGTCGGGACGGAGGGCTGCGGCGGCGGCGCTCGTCGCGTCGTTGTTCGTGCAGACGACCGACTCGAGGTGGAGTCTCCGGGCGCTCTCGACGCAGGCGTCGATATCGGCCAGGGTGAGGCGGCGCTCGGAGTGGTTGATCAGGGTGCCCCGTGCGCCCGCCGACCGGACGGCTTCCGGGAGAATATGGCCGGTATGGGCGCCGGGCGTAATCGCATCGATATGCTGGGCATAGACCGGGATCGCGTAGTGCTGGCTCATCGGGTGAAGCTCGGTAAAGACCGGCGCGATACCGATGACGGCTCCGCTCTCTTTTGCCACGGTCTCGGCCGCAGCGGCGATCCGGTGGGCGTTGCTGCCCATACCCTCCTGATAGGTCTTGAGATTGACCAGAACGAACGGGGAATCCATATTCATAACCTCATAATAGGCGGATACATACCAAACATCAGCGTTATCCGCTTTGAGTAGTTTGCTTATTTATCATTGTGGTTATTAATACCAGAGGTCGTCCCGAAAAAATTTCTGAACCTTCGACATATCCTAATCAGAGCACTTACACCCCAGGATTCTTTCACCTGAAATATATAGTGACTATCTCCTTCAAGATTTCACGTAACGTCGTCTCACGCGAAGAACGCGAAGCCGCGAAGAAATTGATTGCTATCCCAATCCCCCTTCGCGACTTCGCGTGAGATAGAAGAACCCCATATATT
>NZ_JMIO01000043.1 GCF_000691865.1 Methanoculleus sp. MH98A
AAACGTGAAACAACACCTCGTTTTAACGATTATAGTGCTGGCTGCATTCTGTAGTTGTGGATGTACGCAGCAAAGCGCCGCGATGGAATGGTACAGACAGGGATTGCACTTCAATTCCTATGATAACCAGTTCGAGCAGGCATTGGAATGTTTTAATAAATCTCTCGAACTTGACCCCCAATTTGAAGAAGCCTGGCGGGGTAAAAGTGTCGCACTCTACAACTTGGGACGGTTCCAGGATGCGATTCAACCCATAGACCGGGCTCTTGAGCTTAATCCGGATTATGCCGAAGCCTGGTGGACGAAGGGAATGATACTGTCGAGTCTGGGCAAACCCGATGAGGCGGATTATTGTTACGCCAGGGCTCAGGAGATAAATCCGCGTCTTTCACGGCCCTCGTAGCCCTGATCACGGGAATCGACGGTCTTCTGCAGGAGCTGGACGTGCGGGTAGTCAGCGGAGAAGATCTGCAAAACGCATCCGTCATTCACCTGACCGACCGGGATCTAAAGCAGCACCCGGCGCTTGCCTCCGCGATTTGGGATGCCGGTTGGCATGGAACCCAGCCCCGGCTCTTCGCTACCAAGCTCTCCTATCGGCCGGTGCAGCAGACATCCCTGATTGACTGCGGCGAATTTTTCCGGAGCAAAACGAACGGATCCGGCTCGACGTGTAGAGGATCGTGACAGAAATCGTTTATAGAGGAACGTTGAGTTCTCATGCATAGATCCCGGAAGACGGGCCCACCCGGCCGGGCGATGGTGAGGAGATGGACGGACAACGTACCAATACCAAAAAAACCGTGCTGAACCTGCTCATAGCGGTCGCCATCCTTGCCGTGGTGGTCTTCCTCCTCTTCCTTGCAGTCGGGTTCGTCGAGACCGCTATGCCGGGCAACTCCTACGTGATCGAGATCACCGGTCTCTCCGGTCTTGTCGTGAACGGCACCGCCACGGTCATGATCCCGGTTCCGGCGAACGCGGAGGGCGAGCTGGTGATCTTCGAGACGTTCGTTCGCCAGCCCGCCGGGTGGCGGGCGGGGATCCGGGAGACACAATACGGGAAGATGCTCGCATTCACGACGACCGAAGGCTACGCGCAGGATATCTTCATACCGACCGGTGAATTCGAGAAGAGAGAAGAGCCGCGGCTGCTCTTCCCCGTGCTTGCGATGCCCGACAACGCGAGCGTCACCGAGTTCACCTGGGGATCGGGTGGAACCTACACCACGGTCGTCTTCCTCGACGGCTTCGTCCCGCCGGAGAACGCCACATCGATCTCGTTCGACCTCGAGTACCAGGGTGGCGGGGGCATGAAGCATCTGATAAAGGAGAACGTCTGGACGGCGACGGTGAATACGGCCGTTTCGAGCACTGAGTCCGGTTTTATCCGAGTTCCGGCCGGATACCATGTCATTGCCGGGGGGATCTATCTTTGATGGCCGACTCCGGGAGAGAAGATTTCCATCGGTTGGAACGTATGCTTGTTGACGGCAAAACTCATGTAGCCCGTAACAGGGCGATCCCTCTTGCTCTTTTATCCCTCATCATCCTCACTGCCGCATCAGGATGCCTCTCGAGCGACGTTGTCGCCGACCGCCATGCTCTCTCCGTCACCCGAACCGATGCCGCCGGTACCGAGATCTGGCACACCGTCTTTGATGGAGGGGGCGACGAATACGGCACCGTCATCGTGCCGGTTTCGGACGGCGGCCTGATTGTCGGAGGGTCGGTCAAAAAATCTCCCGGAAGCGACGAGCACGCCCTGCTGCTCAAGATCGCGGAGGACGGCCGGATCGAGTGGAACCGGTCGTTCCCGGCACGGTATGGCGTTGAGGCAGTTGCCTCCCATGCTGACGGCAGTTTCACCGCCGGGACGGGTGACGGGTCTCTATTCCGGGTGGCCGGCGATGGGACACCGCTCTGGAGCAGCCGGGTTTCGGGGTCTGTGCCTGGAGTCTCCGGTCTGCCGGACGGGGGCATCGTGGCTGCAGGGAGCAAGCACGAGAGGGATGTCTGGGTGGCGGTCGTAAACGATACCGGGTCGCTGCTCCGGGAAGAGACCTACCCGGATCTCGGACGGGGACGGGCTCTGGGGGTCGCTTCGGCATCGGGCGGGGGATGCATCGTTGCAGGGACGACGGATAGCCATCCGCTCTGGGTGATGCGGCTCGATGGAGAGGGCAACGTCATCTGGAGCCGCACCTTCGAGGAAGGGCCTGAATTTGCCGGGGTCATGCTTCACCGTATATACTCGGTGCGAGAGAAGCCGGACGGCAGCGTGGAACTGCTCTATACGGTCGGCCGGGCCCTGAAGGGAGAGGAAGCCGGAGGATCGATTACGGTCGACCTGACCCTCGCCCGGGACGGCTCTGATATGAGCGTGACGGAGTTTTATATGCCCTGCCCGGTTGTCCGGGCCTCCGGCGGGGGTTACGCCTGTGCCGCCCTTGAGAGTTCCGAGGGCGACGGTTACACCATGGGGAACCATCTCGGGTCGCCGATTCACGTGATGAAATGTGACGATCGCGGTGAGATTGTCCGGGTCAGTGCCGGCACGGAGGCGGAGGTGGAAATCGTCACGGACATCTTGCAGACCCCGGATGGGGGGTTTGCGGTTCTTGGCGGGTCTACGAAGACCTGAACCTTCGAGAGCCCGTATGCTCTCCCGGTGCCGACTGCCATCATAACCTTTATAGTTAGGTCAAACCAAACTAATCAGCATCAACCATGGCGGCGAGACACGAGCACCTGTTCGAAGTGTTTGATCGCCTGATCGCCATCAAGAACGAATGCTCCTCCGAGATCTTCTCCGAATGCGGGCTCAGCCGTTTGACGGTGAAGCAGGTCGCCTACCTGAAGACGATCGATGAGCACGGCGACGTGACGTTCAGCAGTCTTGCCGAGATCACCAGGAACTCGAAGCCCACCGTGACGGAGATGGTCGATCGGTTCGTCCGGATGGAGTGCGCCTACCGCCAGAAGTCCCCCGACGACGGGCGGGTCACCTACATCCGGCTGACCGAGAAGGGCCGGATGCTGGCAAACGCCGAGCGGAACGCGCTGAACCGGATGATCGAGAGGGTGGTGCGGACGCTCGATGAGAACGAAGTGGATCTCCTGGTGGAGATCCTGAAGAAGGTCGGATGATTTTTTTGCCCGGCAAAACAGTTAGGTAAATGCGAACTAAACAACCCGGAGTCACCATGCATTCACCAGAACCAGACACCAGCAAAGAGCACATCGTCATACCGCTCTTTGAGACCGTGGTCTACCCCGAGACCCGGACGAAACTCCAGGTCGAGACGGCCATCGGGGAGGCGCTGATCGCCGCGATGAAGAGCGGGGGGTCGGCGTCCGCGGTCGGGCTGACCGCAAAGAGCGGGGCGGAGTTCCCGGAGAATCCGGCCGACGCGCTCTATACGACCGGGAACCTCCTTATGATCGCGCACGTACAGCCTGCAGACGACGGCTACCTGGTCTTTGCGCACGCAACGAGCCGGGTGAAGGCCGTAACCCTCTCGGAGAAGGGCGGGCTGTTCTATGCGATCTCCGAACCCCTCCCGGACATACCGGATCTCGACGAGGAGATCCGGGCGAAGACACTTGCAGACGTCAAAGCGGCCGTTCACGAGCTCAGCGGCAACTTCCAGGGCTCCGAGCAGTTCACCCGGCCCGTCGACAGGATGGAGTCCGTCGACCAGATCATGGGGTTCGTCATGCCCTTCATGCCGGTGGACGTCGAACAGAAGCAGGCCCTCCTCGAGACCGTCTCCGTCCGGGAGCGTCATGCCGCGTTCCTCGACCTCCTCGTGAACCTCAACGAGAGCATCAACCTCCGGATCGAGGTGGCCAGGAAGGCTTCCGAGAAGGTCGGGAAGGCGAACCGCGAAGCGATGCTCCGCGAGCAGCTCCGGGTGATCCAGGAGGAGCTCGACGGGTGCGAGGGCTCGTCGGGCGAGGAGAACTACCGGGAGCGGATCGAGCGTTCGACGATGCCTGAGGAGGTGCGCAAGAAGGCGCTCGCCGAGCTCAAAAAACTCGAGTCGGGCGGGAGCCAGCACCATGAGAGCCAGGGGATCAGAAACTACCTCGACCTCCTGCTCGATCTGCCCTGGACGGTCGAGAAGAAGAGCATCGATATCGAGGAGGCCCGCCGGGTGCTGGAGAGCAACCACAACGGCCTCGAGAAGGTCAAGGAGCGGATCGTCCAGCATCTCGCCGTCATGAAGCTCAAGGAGGAGAAGCAGGGCTCGATTCTCCTCCTCACCGGCCCGCCCGGCACGGGGAAGACGAGCCTCGGACGGAGCGTCGCGGACGCGCTGGGGAGAGAGTACGTCCGGATCAGTCTCGGCGGCGTCAAGGACGAGGCGGAGATCCGGGGACACCGGCGGACCTACGTCGGGTCGCTCCCCGGCCGGATCATCCAGGGGATGAAGCGGGCCGGGGCGAAGAACCCGGTCTTCATCCTCGACGAGGTCGACAAACTCGCCGTCTCCTACTCCGGCGACCCGGCAAGCGCCCTCCTCGAGGTCCTCGATCCCGAGCAGAACAGCACGTTCTCGGACCACTACCTGGAGGTTCCCTACGACCTCTCGGACGTCCTCTTCATCGCGACGGCGAACAGTCTCGCGACGATCCCGGCGCCGCTTCTCGACCGGATGGAGCTCATCGAGATCTCGGGCTACACGAAGAACGAGAAGTTCGCGATCGCAAAAGACCACCTCCTGCCGGAGACCCTGGAGGAGCACGGCCTGACCACGGATCACCTCCTGGTCGAGGACGAGACCGTCTCGGCGATCATCGACCGCTACACCCGGGAAGCAGGTGTCCGGACGCTCAAGAAGCAGCTTGCCCGGATCGCCCGGTATGTCTCCGCAAAAGTCGTCTCGGGGACGGTCGACCTGCCGGTCGTCGTGACGGCGGATATGCTCCCGGAGATTCTCGGCCGGGAGACCGTCCGGCCGGACGTGGCCCGAAAAGAGAACCCGCCCGGCGTCGTGACGGGGCTTGCGTGGACGCCGGTCGGCGGCGACATCCTCTTCATCGAGGGGACGTTCATGCCCGGCAAAGGGAAACTGACGCTGACCGGCCAGCTCGGCGACGTGATGAAGGAGTCGGCCCAGATATCGCTCAGCCTGATCCGTTCGAGGCTCGCGACCACCACGACCGGGTTCGACTTCTTCGCAAGCGACATCCACATCCACGTCCCGGCGGGGGCGACCCCGAAGGACGGGCCGTCGGCGGGCGTGACCCTCTTTGCGGCCCTCGCCTCGCTCGTCACGGGGAAAGCGGTCGACCCGACGGTCGCGATGACCGGCGAGGTGACGCTCTCCGGCGCCGTCCTCCCCGTAGGCGGGATCAAGGAGAAGGTCCTTGCGGCGCACCGGGCCGGGATCAGGACGGTCATCCTCCCGCGGGAGAACGAGCGCGATCTCGATGACGTGCCCGGGGACGTGCGGCGCGATCTCGCGTTCGTGACCGTGGAGACGATCGAGGACGTCCTCCGCGAGGCGCTCGGGGTAGAACTCCACGGGCCGGTCCTGCCGTATGCGGGGAAGAACCGGTGCGTGCCCATGCACGACCTCTGAACACCCTCTTTTTATCGTCTCGCCATATCCCCCCTTTCTCTCCTTCGAGCCCCGCTCCGGGAGCAAATAGGCTTGAGGCGGTTCGACGTGTAGAGGATCGTGACAGAAATCGTTTATAGAGGTACGTCGAGCTCTCACCGATAGCTGCCGGAATCGGTGCCCCGATGTGTGGGATCTGTCCGGCCTGCGCCGAGACCGGAGGAGATTGCATGGAACCTGACAGGAAACGCCTGATTGCCGTAGGGATCTTTGCGTTCGTCGGCGTCGTCCTTCTCGTCGCGACGGTCGTGCTCACGTGCACCGCCCTCGTCACCCTGATCACGGGAGTCGACGGTCTTCCACAGGAGCTGGATGTGCGGGTGGTCGGGGAAGAGGATCTGCAGAATGCATCCGTTATCCACCTGACCGACCGGGACCTGAAGCAGCACCCGGTGCTTGCCTCCGCGATCCGCGAGGCCGGCAGCAACCCCAACGTGGTGAAATCCGCATTGGTCCCGATGACGGGGGTCGAATGCCTCGTGCTTACCGAGTCCTGTGGTGTGTATACGGCGAATGCGCCGATCCTCGAGTACGACGGAGTATACTACGCCACACGCGTTCTGATCCATTAGAATCGTGTCAAAACAGGTGCAGAATGGAAGAAGGTAAGAAACCCGGCAACCGGTTCAGAACGGCGGGGTTCGTCGTCGCCTGCGGCCTTATCGGCATCGTTGCGGTCGTGCTCGGCTTCATGCTCGCCGATGCCCTCCTCATCTACGCGATGGAGGGCTCGGGCGGGCAGCCGATGCTCTACGTCATGGAGAGGACGGATGTGCAGCCCGAGTGGGGCATGGTCGTTCCCCTGACCGAGAAGGACTTTGCCGATCACCCGGCGCTCGACGCGGTCATCCGGGGCGAGGAGCGAAACCCGTCAGGATGGGAGTGGGGTATGAGCGACCGGCGCTTCATCGGGGGAACCAACGTCTCCTACGCGGAGAGCCGGGCGCTCCAGGACACTTACGGCCCCGACCGGGAGACATGGGTCTACCCGCACCTGGAGTACGGAGGGGCATACTACCTGGTGGTGACGACGTGGCCGTGACACAAGGGGATCCTGCGGTGATCGGGGTGGCCGAAAGATGATGAAGATCGCATCCGTCGTTTTTCTGCTGTTTGTCTCGGTCTATATCACGGGTTGCTGCACCGACGAAACGGCCGATCCAGCCCCTCCCGGCGGCCCGCAGGATATATTGACGGAACAATGCCCCGACGTCAACGTATCTGGGATCCCTGTAGCCACCCCTGAGTTGATCAGGACAAACGGCTCATACATCGCCGGGATTGCGCTCGGCGACGAGCGGGCACGCGCCCTCGTCCGGCACGGCGGCAAACCCGAATCGATTGCCGTGCTCTTCCACTCGTGCCCGCGAAACGACCCGTACTGCAACCGGAACCTGAGCCTCGTCATCCGCTACGGGGAGATCCGGTTTGCGGTCACCGTCGACGAGACGGCCGGGACGGTGCTCGGCGGCTCTGCACTCGTGCCGAACACGCGCTCCCCGACGTATTACAAGACCCGCGACCTCTCGACCGGGACCGATACCGTCTACCTGGGGGATGCCCCGATCATGACCTACAACGGGACGTCGCTCCTGTACCTGAACGAGTCGTACGGTCGCTCTTTCGGGCCGGCAGAATCTTCCCCCGACCTTGACGGAATCGTGGCGCGGTATCGGTCGGCCCACCCGTCCGGGGATACCGGCCCCGGTCCTGATCCCGAACCGTGCGGGGACTACTCAAGGACCGGGGAGTTCGTCGAAGCCGTCGGCGGGCTCTTCGACCTCGTCCGGGAGGACCCAGCCGCCGGCCGGCTCCTCTCCGACGGAGGCGAGATCGCGGGCGTCGTTGTCGTCTGCCCGCCGTCCGCCGCGTCCGAACCGGGGGGCCCGGGATGCTACCCTGCGGTCCGCGTCGGGTACGGGGAGATGACAATCGACTACCTCGTCAACATCGACTGCATGTGCATCGAGAGGGCTTCCGTCGAGGTTCCGTCTGGATATCTCTCCCGTACGGTCGATAATGTGACTTATATCATTCGCGATGGCGACGTGGTGCTCGCTCTCTGAGGACGGGCCTCTGGTTTGCGTGCGGAGTCGCTCTCGCGCGGCCCGACGTCCGGATGTGTGTCATCAAAAATGAAATTGTATTGAGGTGTTAGATGCAATCGCGACGATGGATCCCCTGGGTGCTGATAATGGCCGTGTGCGTGACGGCGGGCTGTAGCATAATCCCGGCTACCCCGGAACCTTTGCCACCCGACGAGGTTTTACCGCCAGAAGAAGCACTTCCTCCCGGCCCTGAAGTTGCCGCGAAGTTCGCCGAGACGTACGACTCGCTGCAGGATTTCTCTGCGACGGTGACGACCGTATCGGATCGCGGAACGTTCTGTGAATTGGTCTGGTTTAAGAAGCCGGATCGGTTCCGCGTTAACTACCTTGAAGGACATCCCAACAACCCTGAGCACCACCCCGCGAAGGAAGGGGATCTCGTTGTTTTCGATGGCGAGACGCAGTGGCACTACGTCAATGCTACCGGAGAGGTTCTCTACGTCTCTGCCCGGATGCGCAACTATACTTTCAGTGAAGAGTACGCGACGGGAGCTTTCGACGCTCTCGGCCTGATCCGGAACCTGCTTGCTGACCATGAGTGCTCGTTATCCGGGGTGCGAACCGAGGATGGAAAGATGATTTACGTGCTTGAGGTTGCGAACACCACCCGGATAGCGGACACTCCGGATCCCCGACGGTACCCGGTCTACGCCGTGAATGCCGGGGTTGAGAAAGATTCATGGATCCTCAGGAGAGCCGACTTCTTCAACGCCAGGGGCGAGACTGTCCTGATAGTAGAGTACCACAATGTCACCTGGAACACCGGGATCCCGGAGAGCCTGTTCCAGTACAGCCCGCTGGAGGAGGCGATCGTCAAGCCGATGAGAACCGTGGCGATTACCCCTCCCTACACCGGCCCCTGAGGGGAGCTGGGTAGAAGTACATCATCCATGACGGCGACGTGGTGCTCGCTCTCTGAGGACGGGCGCGCCCCCGGTTCCCGGCCCGCAGCGGCGTTGTTCGGCTTCAAAATCGATCGGGAAGGCCCGACGTGTAGACGATTGTCACAGAAATCGTTTATAGAAGAAGGTCGACCTCTCCCGCGTGGATACCGGTATCCGGGGGCGCGGGTCCGGTCGTGCGACCCGTCAAAAATCGGGCCGGTACTACCGGATCGGGACGATTTACCGGGACTGAACGGTGAGGAATTGAGAATGAACGGAACAACCAGAACATTGACCCTCCTCCTCGCGCTGCTGCTCGCGGCCGTCCCGGCGGCGGGCGCAGATCTCGGTCCCAATCAACACCTGATCCCGGAACTGAAAGTGAACGAGTCGATCGAGACGATCGCCATCTCCGGGGTGTTGAGCCTTCAGCCGGAGTGGGACGGGAGTGTGACCACCGGGATACCGTTCGGCTCGATCATGGTTCATACTGCCGACGCAAGAACACTGATCTTCGATAGCGACGGGAACCAACTGCTCTCCATCAGCGACGAACTCTCTGCAAAAGTCCCCACCCCCGCGGGTGTCGAGAAGCCCTGCACCTGGGTGCACCAGCTCCCGAACGACTCCCGGGTCTATCATCACGACAACGCGACCTTCATCTTCGGCAAGGCCGGGAACCTCATCCTGACCGTCATCAACGAGCACCCGCCGCCCGTCGAAGACCCGATCACCATCAACATCACCTCCCCGCGTGAGGGGGAGGTTATCTGGATCGACGTCGTTCCGCCGCGCGTCGCCGTCGTCGGGGAGGTGCACGCCCCCACAGGTCTGCACAACGTGGTTGTGCGGAGCGAAACCGGGGAGGTCTCGTGCGGGAACCGGCCCGAATTCGCCTGCTCGGTGCCGGTCTCCGCCGGGGAGAACACGATCACCGTCGTGGCGGACACCCATGGACCCCTGGCCGAGAAGACCGTGAACGTGACCGTCCGTATCGGCATCCCGCCGCCATCGATCGCCGTCTCGGGCAGGGTGATGGACGCTGGCGGCAACCCGGTTCCCGGTGCACTGGTGCGGTTCGAGCCGCTACTTACGCTCGACGGCGAACCCCTCGCGGCAACGAACGTGACGGGAGAAGACGGCCGCTACCAGATAACCGCCCCCGGCTACCGGCAGACGGTCACGGTCGAGAAAGAGGGCTATTCCACTCTCCGGGAGGAGTTCGTCTTTGAGAACTCAACAAACACCCTCGACCTGGAACTGGAACCGTCGAGCCGGACGGTCCCGGGGTTCGGTTCCGCGCTCGCGGTTCTCTCGCTTCTGGGGGTCTTCCTCCTCATCGGCCGGAGGGGGTGGTGAGATGACAGAGAGCGGCTCAGTAATCCCGGCGCTCCTCCTTACCGCCGCGGTCACGGCGCTGGCGGCGGGGTTTGCGGCTTTCGCGCCCGTCGCGGAGGTCACCGTAACCCCGCACGAGCAGATTGCCCCACAGGATCAGGCCCCGGTTCATATCGACTTCTTCACGGAGAAGAGGGATGCCCCGGTCGAGGGCGTGGATATCCTGTCCTCGATCCGGCGCTACGAACTCGCTGTCTACGATACAGAGGGAATCCGGGATCGCCTGCTTTCCGGCGAACCGCTGGCGGTGCATATCGCCGGGCAGCCCTGCACGGCGGTTCTCGAGGAGTCGTTGCACGGCACCGGCTCCTTCACCGGCACCCTTTCCGGGGACGGCAGGGCGCACCTGACCATCAGCGGCGACGTTCTTCGCGGCTACTTCGAGATCGGCGGCGTTGCCTACCGGGTGGAGAGCACCGGACGGTACGATCCCGATTCCCCCGGAAAGGTCCTCCACTATCTCTTCTCCTCCGCCGACGTGAAAGGGCTGAGCGGCTGTTACCTCACACTCTACAACATCAGCAACGGGGACCTGGAGGATTCCGGGTACCCCCGGGGCTGGACAAAACCCGACTTCCTGAACGCCGGAGACGAGGTCGCCCCGCTCACCGATGCCGATCTCGCCCGCCTCCCCAGAGTGAACGAGACCCTCCGCACCGGCTTTATGGAGATGCCGCTCTCGGAGAACGGGGTGGTGTGTATCGCCGGGGACTACCGGGGAAAGATCGCGGAGTAGCGCGGGAACTACTACGTGATCGACTTCATCGTCGCCTGATCCCCGCCCCCCTAAACCCTCTTTGCTATCGTCTCGATCGCTTCAATAATCGTCTGCTGCTGCGGCTTGATGATCGCGACCGGGCAGTCGGCGATCTTCTCCACAATCGGCGCGAGGATGGGTGCGCAGATGATTCCGAGTGCCCCTTCCTTGTCGGCTCGCACCGCGGCGATGATGCACTCTTCAAGGGAATCGGCCGCGTAGCCCCGGATATGGTATTGCTTGCTGCCGATGGGAAGGTCGCGGTTATCGATCTCGTCGAGCAGGAACCGGGCCGCGATCACCGCGATGAAACTCTTCTCCCGGGGTTCAAGGACGTTGACGATCCGCCGGACGGTCGAGAGGCGCGGGTCCGCCCTGCCCGACGTGAGTTTGTAGAGGGTGGCGGGCGGGATCCCGGCCCGTTCCGCGAGGTCGCGGATACTCATATCCTGCCGGGCGAGCTCCTCCATGAGGGCGTCGGCAAACTCGGTTTCAAAGATCTTTCGCGAAAGCATCTATCTACTATGATATTATCTTGAAGATAATATTTTCCTAAACCGGTAAACGATCTGGCCATAAAGGAAAACACTTATGAATGCCCATGACGATGCTCGCATATGGTCTCATCACCCATCCGAGAGGTCACGATCCTCCCGGGCCGGAGCCGGAGCGGCGAGCCGGAACGGTTCGAGGCGATCCCCATCCTGTCCGGGGACACGATCTCGATCGTCGGCCCCACCGGCTCGGGAAAGAGCGCCCTCATCAACGACATCGAGGTCTTCGCCCGGGGCGACACCGCGACGGGCCGGACGGTCCTCGTCAACGGGGAATACCCTCCTGAAGAGTTCGTTCGCGACCCGGCGCACAAACCCGTCGCCCTGATCACCCAGAACACCCGGTGCCTCGCCGATCTTGCGGTTGCGGAGTTTCTCGCGATGCACGTCCGGTCCCGGAAGATGGAGGACGAAAGCATCGTCGGCCGTACGATCGCCCTTGCAAACGAGTTCACGGGCGAGGCGATCCTCCCCGGCGCCCGGATGACCGCGCTCTCCGGGGGGCAGACCCGCTCGCTCCTGGTGGCGGACGCGTCATGATCGCAGCAGCGCCGATCATCCTCCTCGACGAGGTCGAGAACGCCGGGATCTTCAAGGAACGGGTGATCGAGGTGCTCCGGGGCGAGGGGAAAGCAGTCGTCTTCGTCACGCACGATCCTCTGGTCTCCCTCCTCTCCGCCCGACGGATCGTGATGCGGGACGGGGCGGTCGAACGGGTGATCGAGCCGGACGGCAGGGAAATCGCCGCCCTCCGGGAGGCGCTCCGCCTCGACGGTATCCTCCGCCGGATGCGGGAGCAGATCCGGGCGGGCGACCTGATCACGGGACCGGTCGGGGCATGAGGCTCGCCGTCGTCGCCGGTCCGCCGTCGGCCGGGAAGACCGCGGTCGTGCGCCAGACCATCCGCACCCTTCTGGACCGGTACCGGATCGCCTACCTCAAGATCGATGTCGTCCGGGCGTTCGAGGACGAGGAGCTCGCGACCGAGTTCGGGATACCGACGCGGAAGGTCTGCTCCGGCGACCTCTGCCCGGACCACGCCGGGGTGATGGTGATGCGGGACGCTATCGCCTGGGCCGAGGAGGAGGGAGCCGACCTCCTCGTGGTCGAGAGCGCCGGGCTCTGCCTGCGCTGCTCTCCCTACACGACGCAGGCGCTCGGGGTCGCCGTCCTCTCCGCGGTCTCGGGCACGAACACCCCCCTGAAGATGGCCGCGATGCTCGCGCTCGCCGACATCGCGGTCGTGACCCGGATCGATCTCGTCTCCCAGGCCGAGAAGGAGGTCTTCCGGGAGCGGATCCGGGAGGTGAACCCGGACCTCGATATCGTGGAGACGAACGCCGTCCAGGGGACCGGGATGCGCTACCTCCTCCGGGCGATCGAGGGCTGTCCGCCGATAACCGATCCCGATACGATCGTCCTCCGGGGTGCGCCGCCGCTCGGGGTCTGCACCCTCTGCATCGGGAAGACCGAGATCGGATGGCAGAACCACTTCGGGGTCGTCCGGAGGCTCGAGGGCGCCGATTATCTCTTCCGGGGGGACTAGTCCGGTGGCGTGGAACCCCCCGGGGAAGGATTGCGGGGCCTGCGGCGCTCCGACCTGCGAGGCGTTCCTCGCCCGGGTCCGGCGGGGAGAGAAAGCCCTCCCGGACTGCGTCTTCTACCCCACCGGGACCGCACCTTCCCGGTTCGAGGGCGAGGCCCGACACTCCGGTCGCGACGTCCTCGGCGGCGAGTACGACTTCATCCTCGATCCCCTGCCCGGGGAGGTCTCGGCCAGGAAGATCGTCCTCCCCTTCCGCCCGGACCTCGTGGAGAAGTGGGGGATTGCGGCCGGGGATATCGTCGTCGGGAGGCCGGCCGGCGCGGGCTGCCCGGTCCAGCATGTCCTCTCGGTCATCCGCGCAAGCCCGGTAAGCGGCCTCCTCACCTGCCTGGTCGTCGGCCCGGAGGTTTCGCGGGCCGGAGAGTTTAAGGACGTTGAGGCCTACCACATCGTCGGTTTCGAGGGGATTGCCCGGGCGGTGCGCTGCGAACCGGTATTCGGGATGCGGCAGCGGTTCCTGCCCGGCTACTGCATGATGAACCTTACACACACGGGTGTCGTGAATATGATTCTCGCACAGTCCGGCGGTCTCCATGTGCGGGTGGAGGATATCAGGTTATGAAGACGATAGCAGAGATCGACGAGAAGATCCGGAGCGGTTCCGCGGTTGTCTACACCGCCGCGGAGTTCAAGCGCCTCGTCCGCGAGGGTGCAGAGGTCACGGCCGCGGAGGTCGACGTGGTCACCACCGGAACCTGCGGGGTGGTGTCCGGGACCGCGGCGATCCTCTCTGTCCCGGTGGCGGCGCCGGGGACGTTCGAGCGGGCGGAGCGGGTCTGGCTGAACGGCGTCCCCTGCATGCCCGGCCCCTGCCCGAACGAGCGTCTCGGGCTCGTCGACCTGATCGTCTCCGGGACCGCCCACGCCGGGGCCGGCTACGGGGGCGGGCACCTCTTCCGCGAGATCGTCGAGGGCCGCGAGATCGAGGTGCTGGTGGAGGCCGCCGACCGCTCGATCGAGGCGCGGGTGACCCTCGAGGACTTTTCCTACGCCCGGCTCTTCACCACCCGGAGTGCGTTTAAGAACTACACCGCCTTCCTCAACACCCGGCCGACCCGGTTGACGACCATCTTCTCGGTCACGGGGCTCCAGGGGCCCTGCCGGGAGGTCTCGGTCAGCGGGTGCGGCGAGATCAACCCGCTCGAGAACGACCCGGCACGGTTCGCGATCCGGGACGGAACCCCGGTCTTCCTGAACGGCTCGGCCGGTATCGTGACCGGGGAGGGGACCCGGAGCACCCCGGCCCGCCCCAACCTCACGGTCATCGCCGATATGGTCGGGATGCAGTCCCGCTACATGGGCGGGTTTGCGACCTCCGCCGGGCCCGAGTGCATCACGAGCCTCGGCGTCGCGATCCCGGTCCTCGACGACCGGCAGGTCGCGGCCCTCCGCGTCCTCGACGAGGATATCCCGCTCCCGGTCGCCGACATCAACACCCGGACGGTCCTCGATGAGGCAACCTACGCCGACGTCTGGCAGCGGCCCAACCGGGAGGTGACCTACCACCCCGAGTGGTGCGAGGAGTGTTCGACCTGCGCCGTTGCCGCGGTCTGCCCGACGGGCGCGTTTACCCGCGAGACCGGGATCGACCGCGACCGCTGTCTCGCCTGCACCGCCTGCATGGCCGCCTGCCAAAACAACGCCCTTGAGGCCGGCGAGGGCTCGCTCCGGGTCCGGGGGCGGAAGGTGCCGATCACGCTCCGCCAGTCCGGCCGGACGCTCGCGGAAGATCTCTGCCGGGACGTAAAAGAGCGGATCCTCGACGGTCGGTTCACCTTCACCGGGGGCGGGGGGCGGTGAGGGAGAAGTACCTCCTCCACTGCCCGGGATGCGGCCGGCTCTTCCCCGACCGCTACACCCTCGACTGCCCGTCGGGGTGCGACGCGCTTCTGCGGACGGTTTACCGGGAACGCCGGCTCATCCTCCAGGATCTCCCCGGGATCTTCCGCTACGCATCATGGCTCCCCGTCGAGGGCCGCCTCCGGATCGACGCCGGCCCGGTCTCCTACACGAGCGTCGGGCTTGCCCGGGAACTCGGGCTCCCGGACCTCACCATCACGTTCTCCGGCTACTGGCCCGAGCGGGGCGGGCGGATGGAGACCTGCTCGTTCAAGGAGCTCGAGGCGCAGCCGACGGTGCTCCGCCTCCGGGAGAAGGGGGCCGGCGTCCTCCAGATCTCTTCTGCAGGGAACACCGGCCGGGCCTTCTGCCAGGCCTCGGCCCTGACCGGGGCGCCGGTCGTGGTGGTCGTCCCGGCCTCCGCCGCCGACCGGCTCTGGACGACCGTCCCGTCCCCGAATGTCTGCCTCGTCACGGTGGATGGGGACTACTCCGACTCGATCGCGTTCGGGCGGGAGGTCTGCTCGCTCCCCGGTATCGTCCCCGAGGGCGGGGCGAAGAACGTCGCCCGGCGGGACGGGATGGGGACGGTGATGCTGGATGGGACACTCTTCGCCGGCCGGCTCCCCGACGCCTACTTCCAGGCGGTCGGGAGCGGGACCGGGGCGATCGCCGCGTGGGAGGCGGCGGAGCGGCTCGTCGCCGACGGGCGGTTCGGCACCCGCCTCCCGACCCTCCACCTCTCCCAGAACCTCCCCTTCGTCCCGATGGTCCGGGCATGGGAGGCGGGGAGGCGGGAGATTGTTCCTGAAGGGGACATGCCGGAAGCCGAGGCCTCGATCGCCCGGGTTTCCGCCGGTGTGCTCACAAACCGTCACCCGCCCTGGGGGGTCCGCGGCGGGGTCTACGACGCCCTCGCGGCCTCCGGCGGGAGGATGTATGCGATCTCTAACGACGACGCCCGGAGTGCCGGGAGGCTATTTACGGAGACGGAGGAGATCGATCTCGACCCGGCGGCGGCGGTCGCGGTCGCCTCGCTCATCCGGGCGGTGGAGGAGGGGCTCATCGGTCCGGATGAGCACATCCTCCTGAACGTCACCGGCGGCGGCTACGAGCGTGCGGCCGAAGACCTCGACCGCTACCCGGTCGAGCCCTACCTCCGGGTCCGGGCCAATGAGGCCTTTGCGGGGAATGTGCGGGACGATATCGTATCCTGGCTCACGAAGCAGGGGGCGGCTATCCGTGCGTGAAGGCTCTGTCCTCGACCGCCTCGCCGCCCTCGGGGTCGACACCGTGGTGTCGCTCCCCTGCGACCGGACGCAGGAGTTCTGCGCCCTGATCCCGGAGCGGTTCCGTGCGGTCAACCTCACCCGGGAGGAGGACGGTGTCGGGATCTGCGCCGGGCTCGCGATGGCGGGAACACGATCGGTGCTGCATATGCAGAGTTCGGGGCTCGGGAACTCCTTGAACGCGATCATGTCCCTCACCGTCACGTTCGGTCTCCCGCTTCCTATCCTCGCGAGCTGGCGAGGGGTCTACCGGGAGGCGATCCCGGCCCAGGTGCCGTTTAACCGGGCGGTCCCGGAGGTTCTCGCGGCGCTCGGGATCCCGTATACGGTCATCCGCGGTCCTGAGGATGAAGCACTGATCGACGCCGTCGTCTCCGACGCCTACGACAACATGCGCCCGCACGTGGGGCTGATCCTTCCCTCGTTCTGGGAGGGAGCACAGGAAGCCTGCCCGACGGAGCAGGTGCTTCCGACCCGCGCTCGCGAGTCGGCGCTTGCCTACCGGCGGACGTTCCGCGACCCGGTGATGGCCCGGAACGATGCGATCCGGGTGATTGCGGCAGCCCTCGATGAGGAGGCGGTCGTCGCGAACATCGGGGTTCCCTCAAAGGAGCTCTACGCGGCCAAAGACCGGGACCTCAACTTCTACATGCTCGGAAGCTACACCCAGGCGACGCCGATCGGGCTCGGGCTCGCGCTTGCGACGGATAGAGACGTCGTCGTCCTCGACGGCGACGGGAGCCTGCTCGGGACCGCCGTCCTCCCGGTTGTGGCGGCGCAGGCCCCGGCGAACCTCACGATCGTCTGCCTGGACAACGGGGCCTTTGGGAGTACAGGGAACCAGTTGACGAACGCCTACGGTCAGGTGGACATGGAGCTCCTCGCCCTCGCCGCCGGGCTCAAAAGGACATGCAAGGTGCAGGACGAGCGGGAGCTCGGCGAAGCCTGGGAGAGCCGGGGGCGGGGGCCGAACTTCATTCATGTCGTTCTGAAACCCGGGAACGCGACGGTCCCGAACATCCCGCTTGCTCCGGGGGAGATCCGGGAGCGGTTCGTGCGGGCGATTAGGGGGTAGGTGTTCGGTTCGTTTCTGTGGTGGAGCGAAAGCACCCTCTCTCCTTTGCACATATCAACTTTAGACACCTGATTCTCTCCTTAACACATTCCGGGGCATGCTTTCCGGAATAAGAAATCAGTGTTCTTTCTGTGAGAAATGGGTTATCTCCGGTGCCTTATCTTCTCAGGGAATCAGTTTCTTTATTTTCGGGAACACTCGCCGGACGTGTAAAGAAATAGGACAGAATTTATAAATGGACTTATGCCCCAGTCACTGTGTGGGCGCCTCGATGATGCGTCTGCAAAAGTTCGCGGGGTCCCCCCATCCACGGTTGACGCCCCGGATGAAGAACCCCGCAAGCCCGGAGGCTAATGGGATGTATGCTCTTTCAGTACTTGAAAGTATGCCACTCCTGCCTCCGGGAGTTTCTTGGAGGAAAATGAAATGAGTGGAAAAGCTGGAATGCGGGTATTTTCGGCACTCCTGGTAGTCCTATTAGTGGGTGCATTTATGCCTGTGGTGAGTGCTGAGCCGAATTATGAGAGCATAGTTTGTGGAGTATCGGAGGTGCGGTATAGGACAATTGTTGATGATACTGAAATCACAGTTAATTCAAACCTTGATGCTACCAATGCTTCAATATTGTTTAAATCCAATAACATTTCACGAGAGTATATCGTAGCGGTGGAGCAGCCAAAACACGGTAGATATA
>NZ_JMIO01000044.1 GCF_000691865.1 Methanoculleus sp. MH98A
TGACTATTTGGAATTGTAACGTTCATGGCATACAACATACGCCTGAGCACAGTCTGGTCGAATAGATCTCCCCTGACCAGACTAAGAGGTGTAGCGCTTACTCCCGGTCGAACCGCATCCCTGTCTTCGTGGTGATCGGTGTCGGAGGCAGTCCGAAAAATCCGGCAACGATGTTCTGTATTCCTCTCAAAGATGCGAAATATCCCGAAATCTTCCCGAGCGTCTTTGAAAAAATATGTCCGGGATCCCGGCAAGACCTTCTTCTGGCGGGACGGGATGCTGAAGTAACCCACCCCACCCAGCACCCCGCCGCTCACGATCGACTGGCGTACCCACTCTACGGGCTCACAGAGGAGGAGATCGCAATCGTGGAGGGAGCGGCCTGACGTTCCGGGTCAGGGGTTTTATCACGTGATGAAAGGGGGATTCCTCCCCCGGGCAGAGCGGGACGCCGCTGCAACCTCAGCCGGAAGCCGTCCCGGCCATATCCCGGAGATGCTGCATAATCCGGTCTTTGTTCCCCGGCAGGTTTGAGAACTGCTTATCGCAGACATCGCTGAACTTCGCGAGGGCCTTGCGGTTGACCTCCTCCTGATCCTCGAATACGCCGACCGAGACGAAGGGCCGCCCCCACTTCTCGAACTGCAGGATGTTTATCGTCGCGTCACGGACCCGGTCGTCGTTCGCGAGCGCAAAGATGTAGATCGGCCTCTGCATGCCGTTGATCCTGCAGTCAACGGTGTATTTCCCTTCCGGATCATGCTCGGGATCGTGCCAGTCAAACTCCCTGCGCCCCTCAGGGACAGCCTCCTCGATGAGCGCACGGAGATCCTCCAGGAACGTGGAGTAAACGCGCGATCTCGACAGATACGTAAGATCCGATATCCGGATCAGCGCCTGGATGAAACTCCAGAGGGCATCCCCAAACCGGTCGCCCGTGATGCGGATAGCGAGTTCGCCCCGGTTGTTCTCCAGCCCGAACCGGGACAGCACACTCGCGATCACCTTCTGGCGGGTTCCCCGCTCTAACTCCCTTGCGTCGATCGAGTAGGTCAGGTGCATGAGGGTATGCCCCTCATCCGTCAGCGTCCAGGCGCCGTCCTCATCCTTCAGGACGATTGCGAGGTTATCCCCATCGTCAAAGACAAACGGTGTGAAGACCCGATACCGGTTGATACCCTCCGGGCGGAGATGGATCTGGCTGCAGACCTTCCTCCGAAACTCCTCTTCGATTGCCTCGATTGCCATTGGTTATATCCCCCAGTCGGTAAGATCCTTCGTGGTTACCGCTGAACCCTCAAACCCGCAGTCGTTGAACATGCTCTTCAGCGCGCCGTGGTGATCCGAGTACCGGTCTGTCGGAACCGCATACCCATCCTCGTTCCAGCCCGCGGTCTGGTAGCGCTCTGTTGCAGTATGGATGTGGAAATCATAAAACTTCTCCTGCTCAAGCCTGTTCGTGTGTTCGTGACTTTTCCCGTTATATCGGCGTAGCCGGAACACCTGGTTTGTGTTTGGAATGATATAGCCGAGGATCACGGAGAAGTCCAGCGAATTGAATAGACTTTGCCGGAATATCAACCTGAACCGGGATTGATTCGCACCCTCTATACCGATCTCGTACTCCTTATGGCCGCCCTTCTCTTTAGGGCGAAATCTCCTGGAGAAATCTCCCGGCAGCGGCTTGGCCTCTCTGAGTAACGCATCGATCTCATCATCAGTGAGCCGCAAATTCATTCAGGTAGCCTCCACCGGAGTACTATTTCATTTCAATAATTCTACGGTCGCCGGGAAGAAAGATAACTATTTCCATAATCACGGGTGTGAGGACCGTCCTCCGCATATGGAGAGCTGCTCGCCTCCCTCGGTCTGAATGAGCGGCAGATTGCTGCCGTACACTACCTGAAGAGAGGGTCCTATCTCAAACCAGGTGTACCAGCAACTCAATAATGCGAAGAAGGCGACCGCAACGCGAGATCTTAAGGTGATGGTTCAAACCGGCATTTTCCGTAAAGAGGGGACGGCAGGAGCGGGCGTGTGCTACTCGCTGAGGTATGCAACGTAAGAGGGATCGTCAGATTGCGCTAAGGGATCGAAATGAATCACAATTGGCTCATAATGGGCTCATCCATGGTTGCAGGGAATGCTCGAAACCAGAGCAAGTGCATCCAATCTCCTAAAACTACCATTATAGCCGTGTTGTAATGGGCTCACGGCTCCCGCCGACTGCAGCCGGTATGCCTGTGCCGTACTCCTGGCAGACCGGAGACCAAACGGCAGGGCGAAGACGCACTGTCCGTCTACCTCACATTCCTCCGGCGGGGTGTAACAATGCACCGGAAACATCGTATGGAACAGTGACTCATCCAGTCTCTCTGGGCTCACCCCCGCCGAGCACCCTCACGATCACCGCCACAACCCCGCCGGCCCCGGCGCCGATGGCCCGTCCGGGTCCCGAAGGCCCGCTCCGCCCTCTACCGGACAACCCTACAGCCCCAGGTCGGAGAGCCCGGGATGATCGTCGGGGCGCCGCCCCAGCGGCCAGCGGTACTTCCGCTCTCCTTCAGTGATCGGCAGATCGTTGATGCTGGCATGACGAATGCGCATCAGGCCCTGCTGGTCGAACTCCCAGTTCTCGTTCCCATACGAGCGGAACCAGTTCCCCGAGTCATCATGCCATTCATATGCAAACCGGACCGCGATCCGCGCCTCGTGAAACGCCCAGACCTCTTTTATCAGGCGGTAATCGAGTTCTTTCGCCCACTTCCGCTGCAGAAACGCGACGATCTCCTCGCGGCCGTTCACGAACTCCGCCCGGTTGCGCCAGACACTGTCGACGCTGTACGCGAGCGACACCCTCGCGGGATCCCGGGAGTTCCAGGCATCCTCGGCCATACGAACTTTCTGTGCCGCCGTTTCGTACGTGAACGGCGGCAGCGGGGGACGACTCTCCTCAGCCATGCGGGTATCCCGTTCCGCGGTGCTGATAAAGGTATGGTCGCGGGAGGGCATGACTATTGAACCCAGGGCGACCGAACCAGGTTCGGGATGACTGTCTGAAGGAGCCCTGAATCCGAAAAAATCTAGCACAAAATCGAAAAACGCCCCGGCCGGGACTTGAACCCGGGTCAAAAGCTCCGCAGGCTTCTAGGATATCCACTACCCTACCGGGACACGAGAATATGTGTCTTACCCCTAACAACTAGGTCGTCCAGGTTAAAAAGGATTGCTCGCCGGGCGATCGGAACGCCACGGCAAAGACCGCAGATGCCGGAGTTCGGCCGGCAAAAATCCGTCCGACGGTGAGGGCCGTGGGGCCTAAATGCCCCCCGCGCGCATCTTTATATCCACCTTCGCCTCGTTCCCGGAGAGCTCGATCAGGTAATCCCCGAACTTGCCCACGAAGATTCGCTTGTCGGTCGCCGTGCCGAAACCTTTTCCGAACCCGTCCTCGGCCACAATCTCGCCGGACTCACGCTCCCTGACGATCACCGTAAACCATGAATCCTCGCTCGGGTAGGTCTGCTTGACGACTATGTCCTTTTTCTTACCGTAGTCACTCGTGGTGTGCTTCTCCCGCGTGACCATCTTCGGCTCCACATCGAACTCAATGATGAGCGGGGGCGCGGTCAGGTCGAAGGAGTAGGCGTCTCTCGGGTGAGCGGGACTGAACTCTATTGTCTTGTCGTAGAGCGTCACGTAGGGGTCCTGCGTCGGCGGGACCTCCGTCGGCCTGCTGAGCGTGGGGCCGGCCATACCGTTGGTTGCAGTCGGATACGGGGTTGCCGGGGTCAGGTATCCGGGGTCGTCCTCTCCGCCCTCTTCCGGCGAAAGGTCCCCGGACCAGCCCGGATCGCTAGCCGCCGGCATCTCCGCGCACCCGGCGGATGCGAGGACCAGGATCATCACCGCAGCTGCAAAGAGCGATTTATACACCTTGCTCATCGTAGAGGGATTATCCAGGGGGATATTTATGTTTTTACTCTTGCATATTCGAAGAAATATTTTATTCGATAGTTATTAACCGGCAGAAAATGTCGTTGGAAGCCGGCCGGTTTCACGGCATGATCTCTGAAGATGCGTGACCGGAGCGGAGAAAGAGAGCCGCCGACATTCCCGGGAGAAGCCAATCATGCACTCCGGGCGGGGGAACCTTTTTATCGGCACTCGTATCTCTACCGCTCGGTCGATGACAGCACCGGAGCGGCATGAGGTACAGCACAGGGACGCCGGGACGTTTATTCGGGGCGGCATGAGCGCAAAAACCCGGCATGGCACCCCGGAAAACGGCGCGGCGCTCTGGGCCCTCCTGGGCCTGACCGCCATCGGTGCCCTGCTGCGGTTCTACAACCTCGCCGGCAACTCGCTCTGGCTCGACGAGGCTGCGACCCTCTCGTTTGCCCGGCAGTCGCTTGCCGGCATCTGGGAGAGCACGGCCGGCGGAGAGTTCAACCCGCCGCTCTTCTACTGGCTGGAGCACGGGATGCTCGTCTTCGGGGAGAGCGAGTTCGTGCTCCGGTTCCTCCCCGCGCTCCTCGGCGTCCTGACGATCCCGGTCGTGTACCTCATCGGGAAGGAGTTCCGGGACAGAAACGTCGGGCTCATCGCCGCCGCCCTCCTCGCGTTCTCGCCCTTTCACATATTCTACTCCCAGGAGGCCCGGGCGTACACCCCCATGCTCTTCTTCTTCTCCCTCGCCCTGCTCTCCTACGTGCGGGCGAGCAGATCGAACGAGACCCGCTCCTGGGTCCTCTTCGGCATCTTCTCCGCTGTCGCGTTCTGGATGCACTTCTATGCCGTCGTGCCGGTCGCCGTCCTCGTTCTCCACGCCCTGGTCGTCCGCGCCGGGGAGATCCGAAAAGACGCCAGGAACGCGAGGGGTCCTGCCCTCGGGCTCGCTGCCTTCGTCGTTGCCGCCCTCCCTCTGCTCATCGTGACTGTGAACCTCTTTCTCGCGAGAACGTCGTCCGCCCCGACGTTCGGCATACAGGGGCTCGACGTCGTCTACCAGACCCTTCTCGAGGCATCGGGACACAGCATCGCCGTCCTGGTTCCCTTCCTCCTTCTCTTCCTGGTGGGCGTCATCTTCACCTGGCGCGAGGACAGGAACGGAGCGCTCCTCCTCGTCTTCATGATCTTCGTCCCGCTGGCGGCGAGCCTCGTCCTCTCCTCGAGGATGCCGATGATCCCGCGCTACCTCATCTACCTCCTTCCGGTCTACTTCATCGGGATCGCATCGGCGTACCCCGCGCTCCGTGCCCTCGTGCGGGAGAGGTGGGCGGTCGCTATCTTCATCGCCGCGGCAATCCTCGTCAGCGCCCCGTTTCTCTCCACCTACTACACGACACCGCAGAAGAACGACTGGCGGGGTTTCTCCGCTGAACTCGGCGGGATGACCGGGGAAGGGGATCTCGTCGTCGTGCTGCCGTCCTACACGGCGCTTCCGCTCGACTACTACTACAGCAACGCGACCGACGGAACCATCGAACTCGCGGCGACGACCGGCGACGACCTTGAGGCTATCCGCGGCCGGTATCCCGACCGGCGCGCGTTCTACGTCGTGACCGACGATATCTTTGCCGCGAACCCCGGCGAGGATGCACTGGACTGGCTTGACGAGAACGCGCAGTTTGCCGGGCAGCAAACGACGATCTATCTCTTCAGGTCGGCCTAGGGGAAAAAATCATGGCCGAACCCTGTGATCTTTCGGTGATCATCCCGACCTTCAACGAGGAGGAGAACATCGCCGCGATCATCGATGCTGTCGACGGGGTTCTGTCGCAAAACGGCATCCGCGGCGAAGTTCTGGTGGTGGACGACGACTCGAAGGACCGCACGATCCCGATCGTCCGGGAGATCGCCGGCCGGCGGGAGAACGTGCGCCTGGTCGTGCGGAGAGAGGATCACGGCCTCTCGCAGTCGGTCGTCGAGGGATTCCGGTCGGCGCGCTCGGATATCCTGCAGGTCATCGACGCCGACTTCTCGCACCCGCCCGAGCTCATCCCCCTGTTCTACGAAGCGATACGGGGCGGCGCGGATATCGCGATCGGGAGCAGGTACACGAAGGGCGGGGATATCGAGGCGTGGCCGCTTGCGCGGAGGGTCATATCGCTTGGGGCCACCGCGTTCGGGCGGATCCTCTTCCCCGAGGTCACCGATCCCGTGAGCGGGTTCTTTGCCGTGCGGCGCGAGGTCGTCGACGGCGCCCCGCTGGCGCCGCGTGGCTACAAGATCCTGATGGAGGTGCTCGGCAAAGGCCGGTGGCGAACGTTCGTCGAGATACCGTTCGTCTTCAAAGACCGCGAGGAGGGGGCGAGCAAACTCCGGGCCGGCACGATGGTCGACTACCTCCGGCAGTGCGGCGGGATCGTCCGGTTCTCCGTCACGCGCCGGACAGGATCGGTATGGGCCGAGTGGAACAAGGTCGTCCGGTTCGGGCTTGTCGGGCTCTCCGGGATCTTCGTCAACATGGGCCTCCTCTACGCCCTGACCGAGATTGCCGGCCTCTACTACCTCGTCTCGGCGGCAATCGCGATCGAGGTCTCGATCGTGAACAACTTCGTCTTAAACGACGTCTGGACGTTTCGGTCGATAGAAAACCTGAAGTTCAAGCGGAAGTTTTCGCGGTTCGGATCGTTTCAGGCGGTCTCGATGGGCGGGCTCGCCATCAACATGGCCATCCTCTACCTCCTCGTGGATATTGCCGGGGCCTACTACCTCGTCGCGAACCTTGCAGGAATACTCATCGCGTTTGCCTGGAACTATGCGATAAACAGGCATTACACGTGGGTAAGGGGCTGATGACGGTCTTCCCGGAAAAAGGGGCATCCTCCCTTTGGAACAAAAAACGTGGTTTGCAGTCGACGGGCGTCCGGGTATCCACTCATGAAGAGTAGGCCCGGATGACGCCCCGGTAGACATCCACTGCCTTCTCGAGCTGCTCAACGCCGACCCGCTCGTCCACCGCGTGCAGCGTCGGGATCTCCCCCGGCCCGTACTCCAGAACATCGAACCCCCTGTCGCGGAGGTACTTCGCGTCGCTTGCGGCCCACTGGAGGAACGGGGCTGCCGTCCCGTAGACCCGCTCCACCTCGCGACAGACCGTCCGGACAATCCGGGCGTCCGGGGGCGTCAGGGTCGGTTCGGCCACGTCCGTCTCGCGTATCACGGCGTCCGGGGCGTGTTCGGCGATGCCCTTCTTGAGGCTCTCGAGGGAGCAGCCCCACGGCACCCGGATGTCGAGTTCCATCCGGCACTGCTCCGCCACGATGTTCGCCTTCTCGCCGCCCTCGATGCGTCCGGGGTTGAACATCACCCGGGTCAGGATCTCATCCCCTCCCTCGATCCCGAAGATCTCGGAAAAGACCCGGGCACCCTCCTGATAAGCGGCTGCAGGTCTTCGCCGACGGGGAACGGGCGGGCGTGAACCTCTTGGAGGTAGCCGAGGAGGTCGAACGCCGCCATGACGGCGCTCTTCCCGACCAGGGGGTAGAGGGAACTGTGGCCCGGTTTGCCGCGGAAGGAGAGGTCGATCCGGTAGAGGCCTTTCTGGCCGATCGCCGGGCTGGTCGCCGGCGTCGGTTCGGCGATCAGGCACTCCCGGGGTTCGAGCAGGTCCTGGGCGAGCAGCGACCGGATGCCGCATTCCCCGCCGGTCTCCTCGTCGCAGACGAAGGCGAACTGGACCTTCGGCTCCACACCGCTCTCGATGAGGTCGCGGTAGGCGGCGAGGAGGGCGGCGCATCCCCCTTTCATATCGGTGGCGCCTCTCCCCCAGACGTAGCCGCCGGCAATCTCCCCGCTGTAGGGATCGTGCGTCCAGTCGTCGGGGATGGCGGGAACCACGTCGACGTGGCCGCAGAGGAGGAGCCGGGGGTCGGGTTTTATCGTGACGAGGTTGTCCCGGCCGCCGGGATGCGAGATAATACGGTTCTTCACCCCGAGGGAGTCAAGGAACTCCCCGATGAACGCGATGACATCCGCCGTGCTCCCCGGGGGATTCTCGCTCCTGATCCGGACGAGCGATGAAGCGAGTCGGGCGACATCCATGGAGTGATCCCCTTATGCCGACCTGCTCTGGACGTACTCGTCGAAGAGCCGGGCGAGCGACGAGGTGTTGTAGAGCAGTTTGATGAACTTCGGGTCGAAGAACTCGTCGATGAACGTCGAGAGATACTCGGCCGGGAGCGGTCTTCTGTCATCGGGGTTGAGCATGATGCGGAAACTCTGGTAATGGGCGGGGTCGTCGCGGTCGTAGATCCCGGTCCAGAGCATCGGAAGTTTCTCAAACCTGTCCGGGTGCTTTTCTTTGAGCCAGTTGATGAATCCGGGGAAGTGTTCGCGGTCGCCGACCTTCTCCTCGTCCAGGCGCCACCGCATATACTCCATGCTCATGATGTTCTTGGGCGACATGAGGTTGTAAGCGAGAATGCCGATGGTATAGTCGATGTGAGCGATAGCATCGGTGAAGTAAAAGCGCAGGACCGGGTGAAACTCATCCGGGCTCTCCAGGATCAGCGATTTACCATACAGTTTCTGCATGACGCGGACATACACGTTC
>NZ_JMIO01000045.1 GCF_000691865.1 Methanoculleus sp. MH98A
CCCCGTAACACCTGTACAGTACGTGGTCATATTGGTTATGGACGGGTTTTTTCACCCCGTCCGGTGAGCGTTATCTGCTGCCGCATCGTGCAACACGGCCCTGAGAGTTCTTTCCTCGAGAATCTCCGGCTCTTCCGGGGCCGGAGTGGTGGATACATCTATATAGGTGTCGACCGATACTGGCGACCGAATGGCAGTAGCACTCCCGAAAAACTTCAGCGAGGTCAGGCAGCACTTAGAACAGCCGCTTATCCGGAATTCGTTCTTTATCATGGCCTCGTCGTTCGTTGCAGCGGGGTTCGGATTCTTCTTCTGGATGATCGCGGCCCGGTTCTACTCGCAGGCGGACGTGGGTATTGCAACCGCCCTGATGTCGTCCATGGGCCTCCTCATCCTCATCTCCCGCCTGGGTCTCGACCAGTCGGTGATCCGGTTCTTTCCGAGCCGCGACAAGAACCGGGTGCTCGGAACCGCCGTCCTCGTCCCGACGGCGGTTGCGCTCGGTGCGGGCCTCTTCTTCATCGCCGCGGTCGACGTCCTGGCTCCCGAGCTCGTGATCGTCAGGTCGATCGCGCCGCTCTACCTCGTCATTCTCGGGGCTTACTCCATCACCTGGGTCTTTGAGGGTGCGTTCAACGCCCTGCGGAAGTCCGAGCACTACTTCACCCTGAACCTGCTCTACGGGACGAGGATCTTCTTCCTCGTCCCCCTGGTCTTCCTCGGTGCGATGGGCATCTTCGGCGCCTTCGGCCTTTCGTTCATCCTCGGGCTCGCCGTCGCTCTCGTCCTTCTTGCCCGGTGCTCCGTGAAACCGACGCCGTGTGTCGACCGGGTCTTCATGCGCGAGGCATGGCAGTTCTCCGCCGGCGCGTACATCGCCGGGATACTGATGTCCGCCCCCAACATGCTCATCCCGATCATGGTGCTCAACGTGCTGGGGGCCGAGAGCACCGCCAACTACTACATCACCTACGCGATCGTCTCGATCCTCTTCATGATCCCCTACGCGTTCACGACCTCGCTCTTCGTCGAGGGAAGCCACGGGGGAGAGATGAAGAGAAGCGTTCTCCGAACCCTCGCGAGCATGTTCCTCCTGCTCGTACCCGCAATCATCGGCCTCTCCCTCTTCGGGGAGCAGATCCTCAACCTGATCGGGAAGGACTACGTCGAAGGGATGGCCCTGCTCCGTGTGCTTGCCGCATCCGCCCTCTTCGTCTCCGTCTGCCAGACGTTCATATCCATCGCGAAGGTCCGAAACGATATCCGGAGCCTCGTCGTCCTCAGCGGCTTTATCAGCGTCGCCCTGCTCGGGCTCGGCTATGCCATGATGAACCGGTTCGGCCTCATCGGCATGGGATACGCGTGGCTCGCCACATACGTTGCAGGAACGCTCCTCGTCGGGCTGATCCTGAAGAAGAAAGGCTGGCTGTAACTTTTTTTGGGTACTGCTGCGGGATCCGGCTCTTCACCGGTAGTAGACGGCGGACCCGGCGTTGTCGTAGATCCGATGATGGCTCCGGACGAACCTCTCCGCATCCGTATACGTTGCCGTGGTGACCGCGTGTTCCTGCGTCTCTATACGGATGCTCTCCCGCACGAGATTGTACGTGCCGAAATAGAGATAGGAGTTGGGTTCCAGCAGCGATGCGTTTGCCGGAACGTATCGCTGGCTGTCCGGGTTGAACCCTAAGAGAAGCCACCAGCGTGTGCCGTCGACGTAGATCGGGCGCTCGTTTCCCTCCGAAAAGAGCCATACCGCTCCCTGTACTTCCCTGCCGTTGAAGACCGGTTTATCGCCGGCGGTGTCGAGCGCCATCGATGTCGGGTTGTCGTCCGTGACCTGGTAGAGGAGCCCGCTGTTGAAGAGGAAGAAGACGACGAAGAATACCGACAGCGCCTGGTACGCCGTCCCCATGAACGGGACGGCCCTGATCGCGCGTATCCACCCGGTCAACCTCTCGTACAGCGCTATGCCGCCGATGATCGCGAACGGGGCAAGGAAGATCAGGGTGATGTGGTAGAGCCTGCTGGTGTTGAGCGAGCTTGCGAAGAACGGGACGACGATCCCGGCGACGTTGATGAGCAGGAAGACGAGCGAGACGGCAAGATACTCGGGCTCGATGCGCCACCGCTCGCGTCTTGCAAGGGTTGCAAGCAGCCCGACGGCGATGAGGCCCTGGGTGGCGATATGGACGACTTTTGCCAGGCCGTGCAGGAGCGTCGTCGACTGGCTGGTGAGGATATGCATCCCCTGGGCGGTTGTCGGGTTAAACGAGTCCATAAAGAGGGTATTCCATATCCTGTCCCCGATGCCGGTGACGGTAGCGAGCGCCGTGCCTTCGGCGACCGTCGAGTACCAGAGGTAGGTAAAGGCGGCGAAGATGAGGATGTAGGGGAGGACGAGTGTCCTCACCGGCGCCCTCCCGCCGGTTTCCGTCGAAGCGAGGGGATCGGGTTTCAGGAGGGACACGCCCCGGGAGAGCCTCTCCGGCAGCCAGGACTGCAGGCGTTCGGGAATGGCGAGCAGCAGCCATGCCGGAACGAGCGAGAAGAGGTAGATGTACGAGAGCCCGTAGTGCGAGACGATCATGGCAAACGCGAAGGCGATCATGAGAAACGCCCGCTTCCCCCGGTCCATGGTTTTATCGATCATCGCAAGAACGGTCAGCGCGAGGAAGAGTTCCGCGATCTGCTGCCGGGCGAGGGAGATCATCTCCGTATAAAACGTGAAGAACGAGAAGAAGAAGAAGATCGAGAGGAACCCGATCCTCGCGTCCGTCTGTTTCTCGACCGCCCGGTAGAGTCCGAGCGGCACGAGCGCGAAGAGGAGGGGGTAGATGATCTTGAAGATCCAGACGGGGTCCAGGTCGCATATGAGCGAGTAGATGGGGACAAGTGCAACGACGGAGAGCATCCCGTTCGTGTTATACGGGATGGTCATATCCCAGAGCCCCGGTATCAGCACGCTGTTCGCGAGGTGGAGTTCGTGGTGGATATCGTAGCCCCAGACATACTCCGATATCAGCGAGGTATGGTAGAGGAGCGATAGCGCGATGGTGTAGATCCCGAGCCCGTAGCAGGACTTCGGGATGAGGCGGTCGAACCCGACGGCGAGGCCGATGACGGCGATCAGGACAAGGAGGAGGAAGAGGAGCGTGACCATGTGGTAGTCGTCGCGCAGGTACGTCCCGATGATCGCAATGAACGGGAGCAGCATCAGGAACGGCACTGCAGGAGAGGAGGGGACGGCCAGCCTCGGGCTCTCACCGGTACGCCCCTTATCCCTGGTGAGCGCGAGGTAGAGCAGAACCTGCACGACGGCGACGAGCGTGAGAAGGAGGATCGCGAACGAGAACGGCCGCGTATACCCGAGCAGCGGGTACACGAAGTTGGCCGTAAGGCCGGTGAGCATGACGACCACGAGGCTCAGCCCGGCGGAATAGAGCACCGTCTCGATCGTGCCGAGATCGTGGAGCCTGAGCGCCTTCAGCACGAGGACGCCGGGAAGGAAGGTGAGATACAGAAACGCCAGGGCTTCCCGTGCAATCGGTATGTAATACCCGACGAGATCGAGACAGACCACCCCGAGGAAGACGAGCTGGATCGCCTGGAATACCCGGAAAAATGTTTTGTTATTCCAGTCATTCATCCGGAACGGGTTTGGAAAGTGCATGGTATCCCTTGTTCTCTGGCCGGCTACGTGCATTGACAACGAGTCTTTTCCTTCGATGGGGTTCGGCGGATCGTGCGCTGCATCAGTGCACCTACTCTCCGGTCAACCTATTAATGTGTTGCGCCGGTCCGGGCCCCGTTACGGGAGGGGGGTCAGGTCATCGCTCTTTCCCGGCGGCAGGGGCGGTATCGGCGAATCCTTCTTCCGCGGGAACGGTTCCCCTCCCCGGAGCGGATCCGAGCTCGCCGTAAACCGCGAGGAGAGATCGTGCTATCGTCGACCAGGCCATGTCCGTCTTCAGTTTCGCGTAACCCTTCTCCCCCATGTGGCGGCATGCCCCGGGATCCTTCAGCAGGCGGACGATCGCGGTTGCCAGTGCTTGTGGGTCCCGCGGCGGCACGACGTAGCCGGTCACCCCGTCGTCGACGACCTCGGGCAGGCTCCCCACGTTCGTAACCACCACCGGCCGCCGGAACCCGTATGCGGTCGGTATGACCCCGCTCTGCGACGCTTCGAGATACGGGAGCGCCACGACGCTCGCCTGCTGGAAGAGCCGGGCGCCCTCTTCGTAGGGTATCCGGTAGTTGTAGACCTCGAACGCGTCCCGTCCGGCCATCGCCTCCTCGTACCTGCCGAAATCCTCCCCCGTTCCAGCGATGACGATCCGGGCGTCCGGGATCTCCCGGGTGATGAGCGGTTCTGCCTGGATCAGGCAATCGAGCCCTTTGTAGCGGTGGATGCGGCCGAAGAAGAGGACCCGGCGGCCGTCGGGCTCCAGGTCGTCCCGCTCGAACTTCACGAACGGCGCCACTTCGTGCTCCCCGATCGGGATGACATGCACTTTCCGTTCCGGGACCCGGTAGTTCTCCACCAGGGTCTCCCGGAGGGCTTTCCCGTGAACGAAGATCCGCTCAGGCATGACCCTCGATACGAAGAGGGTGAGCCGGTAGAGGAGCGATCCTGCGTCGAGAAGGCGGTCTTCGCCGGGGTGGGGTTCGATGTCGTGAAACGTCGCCACCAGCGGGTATTTCCGGAGCATCGGGAGGAGCGGGCAGAGCATGGGGTTGTTCACCTGGAAGTGGACGACGTCGGGCCCGAAGTCGTTGATTGCGGCGACGATATCTTTGAGCATCGGGTAGCACGACGGGCCCGGCCTCCCGGCGTACCGGGAGTAGCCGAAGATGTGGACGTTCACCTCCGGGTCGATGCTCTCCACGTACTCCTCCGACCTGTAGTCGGGGAGGAGGAGCAGCACCTCGGCATGCCGGGCAAGTTCGTTTGCCATCTGGATGGTGTAGTCGTAGAACCAGAAGGTCAGGCACGCCACTCGCATAGGGGCTCTCTCTGTGAGGATGCTCTATATAGAGGTTGTGCCGTGAGGCGTTGCCGGGCGGATCGGCCCCGGGCAGGTGTGCGTAAGTCCGGCGGCATCCGCCCCGGCGCCCGTTCACCTCCGGGCGCATTCGCATGGTCGGCCTGCCGTATCCGGTATCCGTGCTTCCCGATTCACCGGGGTCGGATGGGATCCGTGCCGTTTCACGCCGTCGCCCCGTAGCGAGGGCCGGGGGGCCCGTGCCGTGCAGGCGCATGAAACCGAATTCCCATCCGTTCCGGATGAAAGCGTTTCGAGGTAGGTCATTCCCGGCGAACGGTGGCAGAAAGCGCGAGTATTTGTAATCTTCGATTTTAATTCAATCAATTATATAATATCTTTTTGCAGGAATCGATCTCTGTTATGGTGCGACATCGTCGCCAGTGAGAGCATTTTTACAGCCCATATTCTTGAATAGTCTCTCAAGCCAATTTTATTTTCACAATAAAATATTTATATGGCGATTAAAAGACGGTAGTGATACCTCACAGAGAGGCTGAATGGCATGATAGACAGGCAGAATATACTGAGACTGGCTGCAGCACTTCTGGCGTGCTGCCTGATTATTCCGGCACTCTCCCCGGTAAGTGCAGCCGAGTCCGCAAGTCCGGCCACGCTCACCGTGGCTGCAAGCGATAGTACCGAGCTGTCAAAGAACCAGGCAGACTATGTCTGTGACGGAGTCGACGACCAGGCCGAGATCCAGGCGGCGCTCGCCGCGCTGCCCGACGGCGGTAAAGTAGTCCTTTCGGACGGTACGTTCAACTGTGCCGGTGTCATCGCGCCGCCGGCAGGCACGACGCTCTCCGGGCAGGGTCCGGATGCGACGAACCTCGTGTTCACCAACGACGGACGTATCAGCGTCGACCAGGAGAACGTGGCCCTGGACGGGTTTTACATCGAGGGCAGCGGCTACAGCAGCGGCGTAAAGTGGCTCGGTGTGATGACCATCCGGGCAAGCCACGCGAAGATCCACAACATTGAGGGAACGGCGGACACGAGCATCCAGGCGGTCTTCCTCCTGCTGCACGACCCGGCGGTCTATGCCCCGACCCTCGAGGACGTCGAGTTCATCAACTGTAAGGCCGTGGACACCGGGACCTACGGGTTCATCCACAACGCATGGGGATCGTCCAACAAGGTGATCAAGGACGTCCGCTACGATAACTGTGCTGCGATCAACTGCGGGAGCAAAGGCGCGTTCAACCCCTGGATCACCGGGTTCGACTTTGCGGAGCTCAACGACATGGACGGCCTCCGGGTGACGAACTGTCTCGCGGAAGGCAACCTGGAGTCCGGGTTCCACTTCGAGTTCGACCCCACCGTGACGGACGCCGTTCTCGAGAACTGCGTGAGCCGCAACAACGGCCAGAAGCCCTACCCGACGGTGCCCTACAAGCAGAGCGACATGTCGACCCACTACTTCGGGTGCGGCTACTACGCCCCGAACTGTGACGTGACGTTCAACAACTGCGTCGCGGAGAGCAACTCCCTGTATGGGTTCTACGCGACGAACGGCGGCAAACTCTACGACTGTGTCGAGAAGGACACCGGCGCCGGGAAGACCGACTACACCTACCGCAAGCCGGCCGGCTACTACAGCATCCCGTGCCGCTCGACCGATCCCGCCCTGGTGCTTGAGAACTGTTCGAGCACCGACTCGCACGGCTACGGCCTCCAGGTCGACCTCGCGAGCAACATCCGGATCGAGAACTTCGAGCTCGTGAACCCGGCAGGGATCGACGGTAAGGGTGCAAGCCTCGGCGGCACGAACGGCCAGTTCAGCAATGCCGAAGTGGACATCCACGCCTCCGGTGACCGGGCCGAGACGCTCGTCTGGGCGAAGAACAACCAGAACGTCCAGTACACCGGAGATATAACCTCCGCCTCCGAGAAAGCGTTCCTGGTCGAGGGCGGCCAGAACGTCCGGACAGAAGGCATGGCGGTTGCGTCTGCCGGCGCGTAAACCGGTCGATACTATCGGGCCCGACGGGCCCGGTCATAATCTTTTTTTGGTTTTGCACCCGGCCGGAGGGCGGGTGCATGAGAAACTCGGAGAATTTTGATAGTGCCGGCCCGCTGTTCCGCCGGAGTCGCAACTCGAAGACCTTTGGCCTTCTCATGCTCCGGCCCTTTGGCCCATCGCAACTCGCACCTTCGGTGCTCGCACCGTGGTGCTTCCAGCCAGTCGCGTTTCGGGACGTCATACTAATGAACCGTCGCACGTTCCGACAGTTTCACTCCGAACGGTTGTATGCTGCGGGCAGTCGTTTCAGTCGGAACATTGCATGCCCCGTGTACGGCTTTCGAGGGGCTATCGGCGAGAGGGGGGTGGGGACAAAGGGGAGTGCGAGCGTAGCGAGCATGAGCACCGCTAGGTGCGAGGGGGGAATACTCCCCCCTCCCCACCTGATGGTGGTCGAGCTCCGGTTCTACGAACCGTCGCACTCCCCGTCAGCCCCCCCGTATGGCGATAACGATGCGTGCCCGAAGGCAGGCAGAGTTCGAGCACCGGAGGTGCGCAGGCCACCACGGTCCACTTTTTTGGGCTTTTTCCTCGCTTCGGCCTTCCGAACGCCCATCGCAACTCTCACCTTCGGTGCTCGAACTCCTGTCCTACGGGCAGTCGTTCCTAACAGTGCTCATGCACCCGCCGTTCCACCGGGTGCACTCAAAAAGTATCCGGGGCCTTCGGTGTTGTCCCTTTCGAGACCCCCGCCGGGATGCCTCCTTCCGCGCTCCCGGCAACCTTCGTGTAAAACGTCTCGATATCGCGGACGATCGCCTTCCAGTTGTACCGTGTCCGGACGAGTTCTTTCGCCTGCTCCCCGAACCCGGCCCGCAGGGCGTCGTCGGCAAGCAGACGTCCGATGGCGTCTGCGAGCGCCTCCGGCGTGTACCCGGTATTGAACCCGACGGTGTTGTCGATCCACCCGAGCAGGTCTCCCTTGCCCGTCGTCACGATGGGCGTCCCGCAGAGGCACGCTTCGAGGAACGTGACGGGAAAACCGGTGAAACTCGGCGTCACGAAGACGTCGGCGTCGGTGTATGCGGCCATCTTGTCCTCCTTGCTCACGAACCCCGTGAAGACCACCCGGTTGTTAAGGTCGAGCGACTCTACCCGCTGCCTGAACTCCTCGTTGTGGCCCATGTCCCCCCCCACCAGCACAAGGACGGCGTCGTCGAACTCGCGTGCGACCACGGCAAACGAGCGGATCAACAGATCGATCCCCTTCGTCGGGTCGAGCCTCCCGAGATAGAGCACGACCTTCGTGGCGTCGTCGATCCCCCATGCCGCACGGAACCTGCCGCGGACGGGAAGGTCGGGGTACTCGGCGAGGTCGACGCCGTTCGGGAAGATCGCGATCTTCTCGTCGGTAACACCCAGCTCGCGATACCGCTCCGCCTCCGTCTCGTTGAGCGCGATAACCCCCGCGGCGCCGAGGATCACCTTCTCCGACCAGAACCGGTCGAAGAGCCGTTTCATCCGCGCAGAGCCCGTATCCTGCGGGAGCGCCCCGTGCGCCTGGAGCACGTAGGGTATGCCGTACTTCCTCGCGTAGTGCGAGGCGATGACGGTGAGCATGGTGCGGTGGTCGTGGATGTGGACAAGGTCGAATGCGGCAATCTCCCTTCTTGCGACCGCCGGCATCCGGTAGGGCATCACCGGCGGGGTCACGCCCGGGGCGTATTTTCGTAAATTCTCAAAGTAATAGACGTCCATTCCGTCGACGGAGGTGGCGCGGTTCGTTGGAAGGTCGTTTGGGTAGATGCTCCGGTTCGTCGTGTAGACGGTGATGTCGTGCCCGTTCTCGTGCAGGGCCCGGGAGATATCGTATGCAACCCGTGCCACCCCGCCTGACTCCCAGAGCGGTTTGAAGAACGGGGTCACCTGCAGGATTTTCATGTCTGCCCCCCGGTGCCGCGCTCCCGGAGCCGCTTCCTGATCAGGCCCGCGTAGCAGTTCAGGCAGAACGGTGTAAAAAGCCAGACCCCGCACTCGACCAGGGGCGCAAGCCCGTGCTGGCGGATCCGGTAACGGTAGCTCTCCAGGTTGTACTCCAGGTAATCCGCACCGATCTGCTCGAACCACCACCGGCGGGTGACGTTCCCGTTGCGCACCCTCTCGGAGCACTTCGCGATCCAGCGTTCCACCAGTTCCCGGGTTTGCCCCTCCGCCACCCCGGGCTGGAAGTCGCTGTTGATGACGCAGGGAATGGTCGTGTAGTCCCGGATGCCGTGCCGGTCGAAGTCCACCGAGAGGATCATGGAGGTGTTGATCTGCTCCTTGAAGATCTCGGTATCGAACTGAAAGTTCCCGAGTGAATAGGCGATCAGGCCGTCTTTATACTGTTCCAGCCCCTGGATGGTATGCGAGTGGTGCCCGAGGATCAGGGTCGCCCCGTTGTCGATGAAGGCGTGAGCGAGCCTGACCTGGTCGGGCGAGGGGTAGTAGGTGTTCTCGATCCCCCAGTGCAGGGAGACGACGACATGATCGGTATGCTCCTTTAACGCCCTGATATCTTCGATGACGCTCTTCTTCTTCAGTTTGGCAACGGTGACGCCCGGCGGCGACCGGAACCTCCCGGTCGTGTATGCGAGGAAACCGAACCGGATCCCATTGCGTTCGACGATCAGCCCTTGGGGTCTTTCATCGCCTCTTCCTCCTCCTACGTAGGCGATGCCCCGGCCTTCAAGCTCTTCGAGGGTCTTCTCAAGCCCTTCCCGGCCCATGTCGAGCGTGTGGTTGTTTGCCACGCTGAGGATGTCGAACCCGGCTTCTCTGAGGTACTCGCCCGCCTCCGGGGGGGTTGTATTGACCCAGCGTTTCTTGCTCTCGGTTCCGCTCTCGGAGAGAACCGTCTCCAGGTTCCCGAAGAGCAGGTCTTTCTGTTGGAGTTCGTGCTGGACAAGGGCAAACGGTCTCTTGCCGTTCCTCATCCAGAGGAGCACGTCCCCGACCGCTCGCAGCCGCACCGATGTCACAATTCGCCTCCGGCAGAATCGTTGCTCGGGACGGGAGATCCGGGCCTGCAGCCGGCCTTCATCGTCGACCTGGAGATCCCCAGCCCTATGAACCGTAACGGTGGAACCCTACCGGCGTCTGCGGGAGAAACCATCCTGTACGGGTATTCGTGAATGCTGCCTTCCCTCCTCGATGCGTTGAGTTCCAGACAGGCGATGCGACAATATATATTTTGCCCTGATTATGACCTTGGGCATGCTTATCTCGACGCATATGGCTTCCCGGGAACTCCGGAATCCCGGCGAGGCATGGTGCGGGCCCCGGTAACGGTGGAGCTCATGATGCCGAACCATTAACTGCTTATGCACCGAGTATGTACCTGGATCGCCGGGCGGCAGATGATGAGAGTTACCCCCACTGATCGGTGATGAAGCAGGGGACTGATGCCGCCATCCTGCGGAGATGGTTTTTGCACCGGGGACCACTTATTTTGTATCTTTGCTCTCCGTCATGCGGTCGACGTCGTCGACCGTCGCGGTGACGGTGTGCGTGCCCGCGGCCGCGGTCCAGGTTGCACCGTCAACGCCGCCGTTTGCGGTCACCGTAATCCATTCGCCCGGGGCGATGGATGCCGTGTGGCTGTCCGACCAGACCGCGGAACCGAGGTTCCCGTCCGCCGTGAAGGCCACGCCGTGGATCACGCCTGCGGGCGTTGCACCGGTGCCCTGGTTGCGGATCGTCGCCTTCATCGTGATTGTATCACCCGGCGCCGGGCTTGCCGGTATCCAGGAGACGTCGGTCACGACGAGATCGGGCGTTCCCGGCGTGGGCGTCGCGGTAGGTGTCGGTGTTGGCGTCGGTGTCGGGGTTGGATTGGATACCCCGATCTCGATGGGGTTCTGCAGGGCATAGGTTCCTGCCAGAAGGACTACGGTACCGTCACCGACGGCCTGTACTGCGGCCTGGACGACCTCGCTGTCATCCGTTCCCGCTGTTCCGGTGCTGATCACCTGGCCGTTGCTGTCTTCTGCGATGATTGTCGTGCCGTCGGTGTACACAACGATGTCGTAGGTACCTTCCGAGAGCACTTCACTTTGCGCGGCCTGTGCCGGTGCAGCGAGTGCGAGCGCCATGCACAGGGCTATCGCAAGAAATAGGGGTTTCTTCATGCGTAATCTCCTAGATCCGCCCCGGGAGGACCCCTTATGGCCTCCCGGCAGGCAGGTGAGGGTGGATCCCTCAAAATTAATTTATTACTCTCGTATATATACTAGTTGGTTCTTAAAACTCTTGAAATACTGTTTAATGGCGCCATTGTTGATTATAATTTCATGGATTCAAATTAACTCTGGTTAAAAATGTAGTTGCGGTAATGGATATGGTTATATATAGAATGGTTACTTTAATGGCAGACGCCCTCCCTACGGGTTGATGGCGCGATGCGCTCTCCCGCGAGAATGCGATCGCGGATGTTGGAGTTAAACGGGTCCTTTGCGCGATCCGTGGTCTCCAGGTCTGCTGCGATCTCCGGTTGTATCCGGTGAGCAAACGCTCAATCTGGCGCTTTCAAGATCGCCGGCGTCGGGGGCGGCGTGATCCGGCGCGCAGCGGAGAGGTGCCGCACCGGACCCGCGGTTACGCTTCCGATGAGACGAAAAACAGCCATGATGCCGGGAGATGAGTCTTTTTCCAGAGCGCAGACGTCCGTGTACGTCCGTGTTCCCGCAACGGTGCTATACGGCGCCCCGGTCACCCGGGATCACGTTCGTCGCGCGGTTCAACTCCCGGCACCCCCGTCGAAGCACCCCTTATCCTCGATCTCCGGTTCCGCAGCGCAAGATATACCCCGGAGGGGATATGCGCGAGAAGCAGCGTCCACCATTTAGATCTCCAGAGGCGCCGCGTTCTGCAACCCTTCAAATTGCTCCTCGCGAGATCGGGTCTGCCTGCTTCGAGGTTGCGGCATGCTATCTGGATCTGCCTGGACGCGACGAACTCGAGAACGCTCTCGGTCAACTCCGGCGGCACCTCCCCCGCCTGCAGTGCGTTCCGTGCGGAGGCTACGAAGGCATGCTCCCGGATCGGCTCTTTCCTGGTGCAGGCTCTGTTCGACGCCTCCGTATGGTAGATCCCCATGCCGTCCCGGGTGAACGCGATAGGGTACCTCAGGGCAATCCGCCCCCACAGGTCCACGTCTTCCCCGTACCATGCGCCGGTATTAAATCCCCCCACCTCGTCCAGGATGCATCTCGGGACGGCAACGACCGATGTCAAAATTGGTGGGCTGCCAAGGATGGCGTCGCTGTAGTAGCTCGAGAGCAGCCCCTCCCACGGCTCCGGGGGGATGGCGGCACTGTATGACGGCGTCCGGATCGTCGACGCATTCTCCTGCAAGAGGTATGCCGTCCCGTACGCCCCCGCCTGCGGGTACTTCTCCCGCAGTCGTAGCAGGGCTTCAAGGTGGCGGGGGGTCCATTCGTCGTCCGCGTCCAGAAACGCGACCATTTCTCCGCGGGCCGCCACTATCCCCCGGTTTCTCGCCGCCGACACCCCGTGGTTCTCCTGTCGGATCAGCCGGACCCGCGGGTCGCCGAACCCCCCGACCACCTCCGCCCCGTCGTCGGTGGAACCGTCGTCCACCACGATCACCTCGAAGTCCCGGACGGTCTGTGCGAGGACCGAAGTTAAGGCGCGGGCGATGTAGGGACCCTTGTTGTAGAGGGGGATGACAACCGAGACAGCCGGCAGCGCCGTCTCTCCCTCGACCGGGTACTCGCGGGCATACCCCGAACCGGTGCGGTTCTTTTTGGGAGATGCAGAGGCCTGCCGGTCCCCGTCTTCAGAGATCCCGGTGCGGCCCCCGTCTCCGAATTCGGCATCCCCGGTGCTTGCGGGCATTCATGCCGGAGATAATATATAACTATTAAAATATTCCGGGGGCTGGCTGGAGCAGGTCGATGGTGCCGGAAAAGGGGCCGTTTCTGCATCAGGTCAACGCCGGATGCTCGCCCCTCACTCCCCCCGCACGCTCGCCCCGGAGTTCCTTGCCCGCGTCAGGAGCACCGACCCTCCCCGGTCGCCGAGCACCTCCTTCGCCGCCCGGGCCACATCCTGCATGCCGGAATCCCCGACGGCGTAGATCGTCGGCCCGAACGAACTCAGGCCCGCTCCGGCGGCGCCGGCCTGCACCGTCGCCTCGAGGAGCGAGGAGACGACCGGGTGCTGCAGGCCCACCTCGACCTTCTTGAATCCAAGAGTTTGCGTCCGGTTGACCGCCGAACCGAAGAGGTCGAGATCGTGCTCGACGAGACCCGGGATCATCCGCATGAGCACCTCGTGGCAGACCTCCCGCACCTCATCGAGCGGCACCGGGCAGTGGGTGCGGAAGATGTCGACCTCCCCTCGCCCGTGCGCTCCTGTGCCTACCTCAGGCGTCACCAGCAGGATGCGCCAGTCCTCCGGGAACCGGTGCCGGGCGAGAACCGGCGGGGGCGCGACGCCCCGCGACGCCGCCGACGGGCGGAAATCCTGCTTGCCTCCCGGAGCACCGAACCGGTGCCCGCCGTCCAGGATAAACCCGCCCTGCTCGAACGCCGCCGTGCCGATGCCGGACGTCCCGCCGCGCCCGACGGCCTTCGCGAGATCGCATACGGAGACGTCCCGCTCGTAGAGCCGGCAGAGGGCTGCGGCTGTGGCGAGCGCAACCTGCGTCCCGCTCCCGAGCCCGGCATGCTGCCGTGCGGCGGCGTGCAGGGCAATCTCCGCACCCCCGGGGAGTCCGAGCGTCTCCTTCGCTGCCCGGGCTGCACCGGCAACCCTGCGGCGTGCTTCCTCGTCGCCGCCGCGAACCTCGATCCCCGCGGCTTTCCGCGCATCGAGCACGCACCCGGGCTCGTCGAGGGTGACCCCTACCCCGCCGTCCACCCTGCCCGACGTACCGTTCATGTCGAGGAGGGTGATATGAATCCGGGACGGAGCATCGACCAGCACCCTGATCTCGTCGGTGAACGCCGTGCAGGGGAAGATCTCCTCGATGGCGATCAACGGCTCCTCGCGGTGGATGATCCGGTACTTCCGCGAGAGCATCGGTTCGCACCGGTGGACGCTGAACGTCCGCGCGAGATCCGCTCCGGCACGGACGACGCGGGCGTCGGTAATCTCCCGGCGCGACTCTATCCGGTGACGGCGGAGAATCCTCCCGATGGGGATATCGGCCCGCATGAGGTCCTGCCTGAACTCCGGTGCAAGCCGCCGGAGCGGGGTGCAGGAGACCGCATAGATGAGCACTTCTCCCGTTACGCCGTCTTTTAGCTCCACGACGCGGTAGTTGACCTCATCGCCCTGCTCGATATCGAGTGCCGCCGCCGCCTCGGTATCGGCGGCGACGATGTCCTGCACCAGGGTAGTGATGGTGACGGGATGGCCGGTCGCCATCTCGAGCAGGCCGGTCACCGACCCGTCGGTCCCGATGAGAACCTTCTGCATCGGGGAGAGCCTTCCCACGCCCTGCTCGATCTCCCGTATCCTCTCGACGATCCCGTCTGCCGTCAGGGGTTCCATGTCCTTGGGTAGCGTTGTACGTGGAGACTACAAAAAGGTGGTGCCGGAAAATCCGTCCTCCTCAGGGGCGGTTCACGGCGAAAAGAACAGGGATAGGAAGTCCGGGGCCTCTATGAGCCCGAACGAGCCCCCTTTCGCCTCGCGCTCGGAGAACGCGGAGACACCGTCCTTTCCTTTCCCGAGCACCGCGAACGGCACCGGGTCTGCGGTATGGGTCTTGCACCGTATCGGCGTCGGGTGGTCGGGGAGAACCGCGACGGCCGTGTCCGGGCGGTCGAGGACGATCCCGATCGCTTCGTCGAGCCGCTCGATCGCCCGCACCTTCTCCTCGACGCTCCCCATGTGCCCGGCCTCGTCGGGGGCCTCGACGTGCATGTAGACGAAGTCGAGACGGTCGAGGGCGTCGACCGCGTACCGGGCCTTCGCCTCGTAGTCGGTGTCGATGAACCCGGTGGCGCCGGGGACGTGGATCACCTCCATCCCGGCAAGGCGGGCGATGCCGGCGAGGAGGTCGACTGCGGAGATCATCCCGCCGGCAAGTCCGTACTTCTCGCGGAAGGGCGCAAGGGACGGTTTCTTCCCGCCGCTCCACGGCCAGATATCGGTTGCAGCGGTCTTTCCCTCCTCGAGGCGGCGCCGATTGACCGGGTGGCCGGCGAAGACCTCCCGCGCCCGTTCCATGCAGTCGAGGAGGCGTTCGGCGTCGTCTCCGCGCGGGAGGAACTCCGTGACCGGCTGGCCGACGATGTCGTGGGGCGGGGTGGTGACGGCGCCGCGTGCGCGGGGAACGACCATCAGGTTCCGGTAACTGATCCCCGGGTGGACCCGGACGCCGTCGAGCGCGGCAGAGAGGTCGCGGAGGAGCTCGGCGCCTTCGGCGCTTGAGATGTGCCCGGCGTTGAAGTCTTCCATCACGCCGCTGTGGATCGCGACCAGGTTGCACCGGTAGGCCATCTCCCCCTCCCTGAGATCGATGCCCATGCTGGCCGCCTCGAGCGGCCCCCTCCCGGTATAGGAGGTGCGGGGGTCGTAGCCGAGGATCGAGAGGTTCGCGACGTCGCTCCCCGGCTCGAATCCATCCGGCACGGTCCGGAGCATCCCGCACCGCCCCTCGCGGGCGATCCTGTCCATATTCGGTATCTCTGCGTATTCGAGGGGTGTCCTGCCCCCCAGTTCGGCAAGCGGCTCGTCCGCCATGCCGTCCCCGAGAATGATGATGTACTTCATGTAAACCCTGTGCAAGTCCTGGTAATCCCTGGAATTTCCGTGGGGGCGGCGTGCCCCCTATCCGAGCATGGCGCGGACCGCTGTCCGGACGCTCTCTTCCGATGTGGTGGCGCACCGCCAGCCAAGATCCTTGAGTTTCTCGACCGAGAGCTGCATCTTCGGGACGTCGCCGACCCATCCGCGTTCGCCACCGGTGAACCGGTAACGAACGCCGGAGAGACCCATCTCTTCCGCAACGATATCGGCAATCGTGACGACGTCGATCCAGTCCTCGGAGCCGATGTTGAAGGTGTTCACCGGGTCGCGCGAGTGCTCGATCCCGAACTGCACGGCGCGGACGCACTCCCCGACCTCCAGGTAGGACTTCGTCTGCCTGCCGTCGCCGAGGATCTCGAGTTCCTGCGGGTTTTCCCGGAGTTTGCGGATGAAGTCGGAGATGACGCCGTGCCCGCTCCGCTCGCCGATGATGTTTGCGAACCGGTAGACCCAGGACGTCATCTCAAACGAGTGGCAGTACGACGATATGAGCGCCTCGCAGGCAAGTTTCGTCGCGCCGTAGACGGATATCGGTTCGAGCGGGGTGTAGGTCTCCGGCGTGGGGATGACGGCGGCATCGCCGTAGACGGTCGAGGTCGAGGTGAAGACGAGTTCCGGCACGCCGTGCGCCCGCATCGCCTCGAGCACCCGGTGCGTCGCAACGATATTATTCCTGATCTGGGAGTCCGGGGTCACGGCGCTCTGCCGGACGTCGGGGTCTGCGGCGATATGGTAAACCCGGTCTGCGCCGGAAAACCGTTCCTGCCACCCGTCGTCGAGCAGGTTCTGCCTGACGAAGGCGACCCGCCCGCCCGCCGCGTGGTGAGCAAGGTTCCTCTCGGTGCCCGCACTGCAGTCATCGATGACCAGCACATTGTCTCCCCCTGCCGCCAGGCGTCGACGACGTGCGAACCGATGAAACCGGCACCGCCCGTTACGATACAGAACATCATAGAGTAATGTCCCTCTCACGCTATAGGATTTACTTATGGGTGGAGCGGGGAAAAGCCCCCGCCATCCGGCATATGCGGGTGAGTCCGACACGGGGAAAGGTTAATGCCCGTATCCGGTTCACTCCACGATCCGATACCCTCGTTCGGGGCATATTTTTCATGATTGCCTCCGACATATGAATCACAAGGAGTTGTCCGATTGAGAGAGGTACGCACCTGTTGCAGACCCAACCGGTTTTTGGCCGCCGTCCGCCTGCAGAGCCGGGTTTTCGTGTTCGTCGATACCCATAGCGGAGCCGGACCATGAACCTGCGCCCGGATGGTATACGGGAACACGCGGGGATCTATCTCCGCGGTCTCGCGATGGGAGCCTGCGATATCGTTCCCGGCGTCTCGGGGGGAACGATCGCCCTCATCACCGGGATCTACGAGCGGCTGGTCGGGGCCATCGGCAGCATCGACCCCGCATCGGTAAAACACCTCGCGAGGGGTGACTTCGGCTCTCTCCAAAAGGATCTCGAGAAGATCGACATCCCGTTCCTCATCGTCCTCCTTGCCGGGATCGGCACCGCCTTCCTCCTGATGTCCCGCGTGATCCTCACCCTCCTCGACAACTATACGGTGGCGACCTACTCCTTCTTCCTCGGCCTCATCATCGCCTCTGCAGTAGCCATATTCCTTGAGATCCGCTCGCACAACGTGGCCACTCTCGCCTTCCTCGCCGTCGGAACCGGCGCCGGCTACCTCCTCGGGGGCCTCGGGAATATCGATCTCGGCCACTCCCTGCCGGTTCTCTTCCTCACCGGGATGGCGGCGCTCTGCGCCATGATCCTCCCGGGAGTTTCGGGCGCCTACATCACCCTCATTCTCAACCAGTACGAGTTCATGCTTGCGGCGCTCCGGGGATTCCTGCTTCCTGAGATCCTGGCCTACGTCGCCGGCGGTGCTGCAGGACTCCTCCTCTTCACGAAAGCCCTCAAATATCTCCTTGCGACCTATCACGGGGCGATGCTCGCTCTGCTCACCGGCCTGATGCTCGGCTCGGCCCGCATGCTCTGGGAGAAGGGTGCTGCGGCCGGGGATATGCTCTCCGGCGGCTGGATATTCTTCCTTGTGGGCCTCGCCGTCGTCGGCGCGGTCGAGTACGGAAAGAGGCGTTACCGGGCCGGCACGGCCTGATCTACGCCTCTTCGCACGGGACGATCCGAAAACTTACTTCCTCCCGGGAGTGCAACGGGATATATCATGTTCATCGGCATCGATCACGGCACCACCGCGATGCGCTTCTCAAGCGGGGACGCGGAGTTCAAGATCTCCCGGGAAGAGGCCAGGGACTTCTCTGCCGGCGATCTTGCCCGCCTCGCTCCGCTCGACGAGATCGAGGGCATTGCCGTCTGCTACTCGATGGGCGACGGCATCTCGGCCGTAACCGATATCGCGAAAGTCGAAAACCGCGGCGTCATCTCCCGGGAGGCGCCGGCAAGCACATCGGCGGCGGCACCCGGGTCTACGATGCGATCAGGGAGAGCGGCCTTCCTGCCGTCGTGATCCCCGGGCTGCACCGCGGATCCCCGACCGACCCGCGGTTCAAGGCCTACTCCCACCAGGCGAGCCCCGAGAAGATCGGGATCCTGTACGAGGTCGTGCACGACCTCGGGGACGACGTCGTGGTCTGCGATGCGAGTTCGAACACCGTCACCCTCCTCGTGACCGGTGGGGGGATCACCGGCGCGTTCGATGCCTGCATCTTCGCGCCCGGCACCCGGCACGGCGCTCTCGACGTGGACGCCATCCGCCGGATCGACCGTGGCGACTCCACGGCGAACGACGCGTTTCTCCACGCGGGTGTGAACTATACGGTGCCTCCCGATCTGCGGACGGAGACGATGGCCATGTTTGCCGCGATGGAGTGCGCCTCGATGCTTCTCCTCAACCCCGGTGCGAACGTCGCCCTCGCCGGCACCATGCTCCCGCCATCGCGCCGCGGGTGGAGGGGCTCCTCTCCCGCAGCGTCACCGTCTACGACGAGTGGTGTGCGGCCCGGGGGCTCGCCCGGATCGCCCGCGACGTCTTCTCGGGAGCAACCGAGATCCTCGGACTCGCGGTTGAGCGGTAGCCCCCGCCCGGGCAAACCGGCGGGCAGCGCCCCTCCGGTTTCGTAATCTTTTAAGTGGTGCCGGGTAGTATAATGGTTCAATTGAGGAGAGGCCGGAACCATGCAGCAGGAATGCCCCAGTATCGCCGATCTCATGCTCCTGATGACGTCGCGTCTCGAAGAAGCCGCGCGCACGATGGATCAGCAGAGCGCCGGCCGGTTTCTTGAAGTGATCCTCAACGCAAAGCGGATATATCTTGCTGGAGCCGGCCGCTCCGGCCTTGTTGCGCGGGCGTTTGCCCAGCGGTTGATGCATCTCGGGTTCGAGAGTTACGTCATCAGCGAGACGATCACGCCCGCGTTCGGCCCGGAAGACGTGCTCGTTGCGTTCTCGGGCTCGGGTGAGACCCGGTCGGTCGTGGACGCGTGCGAGACCGCCCGGGAGATCGGGGGAACGATCTGTCTCGTCACCTCGACGCCCGACTCGCATATCGGCCGCATGGCCGACTGCATCGTCGAGATCGGGAACAACCGGCTCAAAGACGCGGATATCCCGCGCGACTTCGAGATCCGCCAGCTCACCGGACAGTACCGATCGGTCTCCGGTTCGTTCGCCCCTCTCGGGACGCTCTTTGAGACCGCGGCGCTGGTTTTTTCCGACGCGATCGTCTCGGCCCTGATGGAAGTGCGGCACTGCACCGCTGAGGAACTCAAAAGCCGCCTTGCAAACGTCCAGTGAACGGCGGCAGTCTCCGCGCCTGTGCTCCCCCCTCCCGGCACCGGCAATAATTATGTCCTCTGGGGGGCAACAGGTGTTTTGGCACGTTCACGGCCCCGGCGCGGCCTGTTGGTGCCGGGTATTTATATTATTAATCATTAAGATTTAAAGGGGGTTTTTGTTTGAGAGAGTTACGCATTCACGGCAGGGGTGGTCAGGGTTCCGTGACCGCCGCCGAACTCATTGCTTACGCAGCATTCGAGGGCGGTGTCTTTTCCCAGGCATTCCCGGCCTTCGGCGTGGAACGCCGGGGCGCCCCGGTTCAGGCGTTCGTCCGGTTCAGCGACGAGAAGGTACGGCTGCGCAGCCAGATCTACGAACCCGATTACATCATCGTCCAGGACCCTACTCTGATCGGGGATGTCGACGTCTTTAAGGGCATGAAAGCGGGTGGGATTGCCATCGTCAACACCGAGAAATCCGACTTCGATTCCGGTGTTCCGGAGGGCGTAAAGGTCTACACCATCGATGCGACCACCATCGCGCTCGAAGAGCTCGGTGTGCCCATCACCAATACAACCCTGATGGGCGCGTTCGCCGCAGCCACCGGCGAGATCGGGCTTGAGCCGCTCGAGCACGCGCTGCGAAGCCGGTTCTCCGGAAGCATGGCCGACAAAAACGTCAAAGCAGCAGAGCGCGCGTACAACCTGATCGGGGGTGCCGCATAATGGCGTTGCGAGTCGGCTGCGCCGCGGCTCCCGGGAAGGCGCGTGAGAATAAGACGGGCGCCTGGCGGGTCTTCAAACCGGTCTTTGACCCCGAGATCTGCACGAAGTGCGGCATGTGCGCTCTGGTATGTCCTGAAGGGTGCATCCGCGAGACGGAGGAGGGCACGTTCGAGCCCGACCTCGACTACTGCAAGGGTTGCGGCCTCTGCGTGGAGGTCTGTCCGAAGAAAGCCATCCGGATGGAGAAGGAGGAGAAGTAATGCTGGAGTTTATGGAAGGATCGCATGCGGTGGCCGAGATCGTAAAACGCTGCCGTCCGCAGGTTATCTCGGCCTACCCCATCACACCGCAGACGCACATCGTCGAAGACCTTGCCCAGATGGTGGCGAACTGCGAGATCGATGCCGAGTACATCACGGTCGAGAGCGAGTTCTCGGCCCTTTCCGCCTGCCTCGGTGCGAGTGCGGCGGGTTCCCGGGTCTATTCGGCGACGACGTCCCAGGGGCTTGCCCTGATGTTCGAGGTCTGCTTCAACGTGGCGGGGATGCGCCAGCCGATCGTGATGACGATCGCGAACCGGTCTCTCGGTGCGCCGCTCTCGATCTGGAACGACCAGCAGGACTCGATATCCCTGCGCGACTCCGGGTGGCTGCAGTTCTACGCTGAAGACAACCAGGAGACCGCTGATCTCCACATGATCGCTTATAAGGTCTGTGAGGATCACGATATTCTCCTCCCGGCGTTCGTCTGCTTCGACGGGTTCATCCTCACGCACACCTTCGAGCCGGTCTCCCTCCCCACCCAGGAGGAGGTGGACGCCTACCTGCCGGCCTTTAACCCCTACCAGCGGCTGGACGCGGAAAATCCGTTGAGTTTCGGGATGTACGCGACGCCCGATTACTACATGGAGTTCCGCTACGAAGTCGACCGGGCGATGCAGCGTGCCAAACAGGCGTTCGTCAAGGCCGGGCGCGAGTTCGGCGAACAGTTCGGCAGGGACTACTCCGGGCTCGTCGAGGGCTACCGCCTCGAGGACGCTGATACCGCGCTCGTCGCCATGGGCTCCATCTGCGGCACCGTAAAGGACGCCGTCGACGAGATGCGCGAGAACGGCCGAAAGGTCGGGCTCCTCAAGATCCGGACCTACCGGCCGTTCCCGGCTCAGGAGATCGCGGATGCCTTGAAGGGCGTCTCGAAGGTGGCGGTGCTCGACAAGAACATCTCGCTCGGCAACGGCGGAGCGGTCGGCATCGAGGTGAAGACGGCGCTGTATGGCTCCGGCATATCCGTATACGACTACATCATCGCTCTCGGCGGGCGTGACGTGCGGAAGAGGGATATCGCCGCGATCGTCGATCTCGCCGAGAAGGGGAAAGGAGATATGTTCTATGGATTACGGACGGAGGTGCTCTGAATGGCCGAAGTAGAAGAAGGATGCGAACTCTTCTCGGCCGGGCACCGGGCGTGCGGAGGGTGCGGCCCGGCGCTTGCGGCTCGCCTTCTCCTCAAGGCGACCGGGAAGAACGCCATCCTGGTAGCATCGACCGGCTGTATGGAGGTCTTCTCCACGCCTTACCCGGAGACCGCCTGGGGAGTTCCCTGGATCCACTCGCTCTTCGAGAACGCCGCGGCGGTTGCCTCCGGCATCGAGGCTTCGTTGAAGCGGCAGGGGCGCAGCGAGAAAGTCCTCTGCGTCTGCGGCGACGGAGCCACGTTCGATATCGGAGTGCTCTGCATCAGCGGCGCCTTTGAGCGGGGCCACGACATCACCTACATCTGCTACGACAACGAGGCCTACATGAACACGGGCATCCAGCGGTCGGGCGCGACGCCGTACGGCGCGAGCACCACGACGAGCCCGGCAGGCAAGTGCTCGCCTGGGAATGTGCACCCGAAGAAGGACATGCCCGCGATCCTCGCCGCACACGGTGCGCCGTACGTCGCGACCGCCTCGATCGCCTACCCGAACGACTTCATAAAGAAGGTCGAGCGGGCGATCAACACCCCCGGCCCCTGCTACATTCAGGTGCACACTCCCTGCTGCACGGGATGGGGCTTTGAGGCCGGCGAGACGCTTAACATGGGCAAGCTCGCCATCGAGACAGGCCTCTGGGTGAACTACGAGCTGGTCAACGGGCAGGTCGAAAAGGTGAAGAAGGTGCGGCGGAAACCGGTCGAGGAGTATCTCGCAAAGCAGAAGCGCTTCCGGCACCTCTTCAAGCCTGCCCGGCAGGACGACATGATCGCGAGCATCCAGGCGATCGCCGATGCCAACGCCGAGCGGTTCGGGATCGATATCAAGGCGAAAGAATCGTCAGAATAAAGTACAGCCCGAAGAGAACCATGGCGAGTCCGCTCGCCTGCACCACTTTTTTGTAATGGGGGCCGAGAACGTTCGCTCCCCGGGAGACCGCAAAGGCGAGAAGCCCGAGCCAGACGATATCCGCGCCGATATGCCCGACATAGAACTCGACGAACGCCGGGTGGAGCGCGAGGAACCCGACGCCGAACGTGAGCCACCAGACCCACCAGTAGGGGTTGCCGAGCGTGCACGCGAGCCCGAAGGCAACCGGCGTCTTCGTCTCCCCGGTCGCGGGGACGGTCTCTCCCGCACGGAGGAACTGCATCGTGCCGAGCGCGACGAGCACGCCCGAGCCGAGAATGGCGATGAGGTCGATATGCGGAATGTCGCGCACGCCGAAGGCTATGGCCGCGACCATGGCGGCTTCGGGGATGCCGTGCCCCGCGACCAGCCCCGCGACGAACCGGCCGGGCTGCCGCGACCCGAGGCCGAGAACCGAGGCGGTCATGGGGCCGGGCGAGGCGGCCCCGGAGAACCCGATCAGGAACGATGCGGCGACGACGTCGATCATTCGCCCTCCTTCCTCCGCGAAATGAGGAGGGGAAGGAGGAGGACGAGCGCGACCGCGAGCCATATGGTGCCGAAGGTGGTGAGCAGGATCTCGCGCTCCGGGGTGTAGAAACGGACCTCCACGACACGTATCCGGTCCCAGGCGACCTCCGTGGTCCCGTTCGGCCCGGTAGAGATCACGGCGCCGGGGCTGACCATGCCGATGAGCGGGTTTTTGACGTCGAAGCCCCCGGGCAGGGCGACGGTTACGGCATACGGCGTATCGAAGGCCGCCACAAGGTGGTTATCCCTCACTGGGGCCCGGTAGGTGATCGTGTAGTTCCCCTCCGGGAAGGTGATGACCCCTCTCCCCGTTTCCTGGTAATCGACCGGGCCTGCGGGACCGAGCACCTCGAGTTCCTCGACCTGGAGCGGAACGCGCTCCCCCAGCATCCCCGGCGTCCAGAAGGCATGCTCGCTCCCCGTGACCTCGAACGAGGCCTCGTAGGCGGTGCCGTCGGAGAGCACCCGGACGGCGGCGTCCTGTGCCGCCGCCGGAGCAGCGATCAGGATCAGCGCAAGACAGAGAGCAGCGAGGGCAGGTCCGCGTCGATCTCGATGGGGGGCTCGCATTGTCGCACCACTGTTTCAGGATCTTTCAAGAGATGACCGGTCACCACGCAGACGATCCGCTCATCCTTGTCGATCAGGCCGAGTTCGGCAAGTTTTCGTATTCCGGCGACCGAGGCTGCCGAAGCGGGTTCGACCCCGATCCCTTCTTTCCTTGCGAGATCGCGCTGCATGGCAAGGATCTCCTCGTCGGTCACGGATGCCGCCGTCCCCCCCGTCGCCCGGATGGCGACGAGTGCCTTCTCTGCGTTCACCGGGGCGCCGATACGTATCGCGGTCGCAACGGTCTCGGGCTCGGCTTCAGGAACCAGCACCTCGAGGTTCTGCTCAATCGCCTTCACCACCGGCTGGGAGCCGGCAGCCTGGATGCCGGTCATCATCGGCAGCCGGTCGATGAACCCGAGGGATTCGAGTTCTCTGAGCCCTTTATAGACCGCGGAGATGTTGCCCGCGTTTCCTACGGGGAGAACCATCCGGTCGGGCACCTCGCCGCCGAGCTGGTCGACCGCCTCAAACCCGATCGTCTTCTGCCCCTCCAGCCGGTAGGGGTTGACCGAGTTCAAGAGATAGAGGCCGTGGCTGATGCAGAGCTCGTGTACCATCTCGAGCGCCCTATCGAAGTTGCCGCGGATGGAGATGACCCGGGCACCGTGCATCAGCGCCTGGGCAACCTTCCCGAGAGCGACTTTTCCCGCGGGCAGGAGGACGACGCAGGGGACGCCGCCCTTTGCCGCGTAGGCAGCGAGGCTTGCGGAGGTGTTCCCGGTGCTCGCGCAGGCGACCGTCGTCATCCCGAGCTCGCGGGCCATGCTGACGCCCACGGTCATGCCCCGGTCCTTGAACGAACCGGTCGGGTTCATCCCCTCGTGTTTTGCGTAGAGTTCGGAGAGGCCCAGTTCCTTACCGATGTTCTTTAAGTGGTAGAGCGGGGTCCCTCCTTCCTGGAGGGAGACCGGTTCACCCCGAACCGGGAGGAGTTCGCGGTAGCGCCAGACCGAAAGGGGGCGCCGGTTCCATTCGTCGCGTGAGACGTCGATGCCGTCCATGTCGTATTCGACGGTCAGCAGGTGTCCGCAGCGGTTGCACGTATAGATGATCTGGTCCGGTGAGTAGGTTGCACCACAATGAACGCAGACGAGACGGTACATAGGAAATCGTTGATCGCGCGGATACGTATAGATATGCTATCAGGGATCCGGACGGTCCGGCTTACCGCCGCCGCTGCTCGGGCCGGACGCGGGAGACGAGCATGAAGAGCAGCCAGAGGGCGGGAGCGGCGACGAGCGCGAGGCCTCCGAGTTCCTCGACCGACATGGGGGTCACGAACGGCGCGACGAACATCCCGGCCGCCGCTACGGTGAGCACGATGGCGAAGGCTGCAGGGCGCACCTCAAAGAGCCCCTGAGCCCGGACACGGCCGGCCACTCGCCGCTTGGAGAAGGGGTAAAGCCAGGCGACGCCGGCCGGGGTGCAGGTGTCTTCCACGAGGTGGAGGACGCACCCTGCAAAGAATGCGCACCCGAAAACCGGAAGGAGCGCGAGGGAACTCCCGAGCCAGGTGAGGATGAGGGCCAGGTAACCGGAGAGGACGAGGCTTGTCAGCCCGACACCCGGGAACGAGTGGAGCAGTCCGCGGTGCCTGTGCCGGTAACTCTTCCTGAGGATCAGCATGAAGACGAGGGAGAGCGGGTAGTAAATGAGATACCTGATGGTGTAGCCGAAGATCGGGAGCACCACGCAAAGCCGTTTACCACCTGTCCTCTCTTCCCTTTCGCGCCGGCTATTCTGCCGTTGAATATCGCCGCATCGACGGCATCTGCGTCCGGGGCGAGCGATCCGATGAAGACGCCGGAGAGGAGGACGGCGATCGCGGCCGCGTCGATGGCGGTGGCCCAGGGAGCGATAAGAAATGCTGCCGTAGCAAGACTGAGCGATACGTGCTGGTCACCCCGCATGGGAAATCTCTACAGTTTGGAGAGCAGTCTGTGATAAAGGTCACTTCTGCGGTCTGAAAGTGAAGGAAGTGAGGATTGTGCCTCATGAACCGCTACAGGATCGACCTCGATGGAGATGGCCTCTTCCCCGGCCCCGCACCGGCCGATGACGGTTCCGTCCGGGTCGGCGGCGAGCGATCCCCCGCAGCAGGGCGCGCCCGGCCGGCCGGCCGTGTTGATCCCGGCTACGTAGTACCGGTTCTCGAGAGCCCGTGCGGGGAGCAGGGTCTCCCAGTGGGAGAGCCGGGAGCAGGGCCATGCGGCCGGGACCAGCATGCACTCCACGCCGGCTATGGCGTAGATCCGGAAGAGTTCCGGGAACCGCAGGTCGTAGCAGACTGCAAGCCCGAACGTCGTTTTGTCGACGGTGAACGTGGCGATCCGGTCGCCTGCGGTGTAGTATTGGTCTTCTCCCTCGGGGGAGAAGAGATGGATCTTCGCGTAGGCAGCGAGGAGTTCGCCGTCTTCGTCGAGCACCACGGTGGTGTTCTTAGGACGATTCTCCGGCCCCGCTTCGACGATCGATCCTGCTACCGCGATACCGTTCTCCTCTGCTATCCGTGCGAACGCGGCAGTGAGCGGGCCGTCCAGGGGTTCGCCGGAGCCCGGCGGGACCTTCGGCGACCATCCGGTCACGAACTGCTCGGGAAAACAGATGAGCGATGCTCCCGCCGCCGCGGCCTCCCCGGCCATCCGGCCGGCCGCCTCGAGCCTCTCCGCAGGGTTGCCACGGCCGCCGCCGGCCTGCGCAAGGGTTATCTTCGTCATTCCTGAGACGGGCTCGCGTCCCTGCCCCTGCAGGAGAAGATGAGCATGGCGGCGCCGAGGACGACGAGAACGGCGAGCGTCACCATGACGTACGGGGCGAACGGGATAACAACAGCGAACATCTGCGCCGCGATCAGGATCCCGCCTGCGATGATGCAGGTGCTGATCAGGGCGGCTCCGGGAAGCGTAAGGTCGGGTGTCATGCAATACCTCCGGTGAGTATGGGGAAGGCGGTTCTGATGCCGATGAGGATGAACTGGACTGCAATCGCGATGAGGAGCATCCCCATCAGCCGGTTGGCGGCGCGGTACTCCCGCTGGCCGATGCGCCGGACGATGACGTCGGCATTCTGCATCATGTAGTAGGTGAGCGAGATGGCTACAACGGCAGCGAGCGGCACGACGGCGATTGCGGCGACGCTCATGCTCATTGCCTCGTTCATCAGCACGATTGCCGAGGTGATGGCGCCGGGCCCCGCGATCATCGGGACTGCGAGCGGCATGACGGCGATGTCGTCCGCGTCCTGCCCTTCGTACTTCTCGGTCGCCGTCATCTTCGTCCGGGATGTCTTTGCGTAGACCATGTCCATGCCTATGCCGAAGAGAAGGAGACCGCCTGCGATGCGGAAAGCCTCGATGGAGATGCCGAAGAGCTGCAGGATCCAGCCGCCTGCAATGGTGAAGAGCAGCAGGATGAGCAGGGCGAACCGGCTTGCGTCACGTGCGACCCTGAGTTTTGCCGCCTGATCCATCGTGCCGGTGAGGGAGACGAAGATCAGGGTGGCTGCAAGCGGGTTCACTACGATAAGGATCGAAGAAAACGTCAGCAGCGCAAAACTCAGGAGATCCGCCATTTATACTCAGGTATGCGGTAGGTTCGATATTAGCACTTGTGGTTTTGGGGAAGGATGGATGATCTATTTCTCCGAAAACCTGCTCAGGTAAAGAATTTTTCCGCCGGCAGGCCGCGCTGGCGTGGGTTTATCCCTTCGGAGGCTTCGTGGGTGGCTTGGGGTGTGGTGGGATGGATAGAGTTCATTCTGGTCGATACTCGGGATACATCTCATGTTCATTGCGGTCAGGTGGAGGAGGTTAGTCTTCAAGTCGCGAACGCAAGTGGGCGCGAGCACTGCAGGTGTGAGTAATGACTGTTTACAGCGTAGGAGTTCGATCGTCGATGGTGCGAGTCGTACTGGGGGCATATGATATTGACACGTTCGGAGTGCAAGAACAGTCGCAACGAGGAAAAAACGCAGTGCAGTGGACCGTGGGGGTATCGCCACGCACTGCCCCCGCCCCCCGGGCGGGGGAGGAGGCCGAAGGCCGGGCGGGGTGGGGTTACAGGTATGGTTTTAGGAGGGAGACAGGGGAGGGGGCACGCCCCCTCAAAGGCCTTCGGCCTTCTCGTGCTCCGTTCCTGTCGGAACATCGCACTCCCCGTCATCCCCACCCCCAATGGCGATATCCCCTTGAAATCCGTGCCAGATGCAACCAAAGAAAAATCGTCAGGTACGCAGCCTCCACGGTCCACCGCACGGGGTCTTTCCTCGCATTGACCACTTTGTCGCAACTCACCCCAAAACTCTTCCCTATATAGGATTATCGGTGCAAATCCCTTTGTGTCATACACAAATCCAGTAGCCCGGCGCTGTGCGAGCAAAGGTCCGGCCTACACCTTTCATCCCGGGCGAAAAACCCCCACGCACCGCTACGCAACAAATTCTCCAGGAAAAAGAAACGGTATCCCGCCGGAATCCGGCGGTTCCGCCGTTCACTCGTAGAGAACGGGCTCGTCGATCCGCGAGTAATCGACCAGTTCGCCCGCCGAGAAGTGGATGCCGAGTTCGCGGGCGGCGCTCTCGAGGGAGTCGGACGCGTGGATCACGTTCCGCCCGATATCGAGCGCGAAGTCGCCGCGGATAGAACCAGGTTCGGCCTCTGCGGGGTTGGTGGCGCCGACCATCTTGCGGACGATCGCGACGACACCCTTGCCCTCCCAGGCCATCAGGAAGCAGGGTCCGCTCATGATGTAGGACTTCAGGCCCGGGAAGAAGGGCTTCTCCAGGTGTTCGCGGTACTGCTCGACGACCCGCTCCTCGGGGAGGAGTTCGAGTTTCGCCCCGACGAGTTTGAGGCCCTTCGCCTCGAACCGGGAGACGATCTCCCCGACGAGCCCGCGCTGGACGCCGTCGGGTTTGACCATCACGAAGGTGCGGTCCATGCCGATCACTCTTTGCCGCGGGCCTTGCGTCCCATCGCGGTCCACTCGACGCGGCGCGGCACCCGGCCGAGCCGGTAGTTGTTCTGGCACTTGGTGCTGCAGAAGTAGAGGATGGTTCCGTCCTTCTTGACGAACATCTTGCCGGTGCCGGGCTCCAGAACCTCTCCACAGAAATTGCAGACGTACTTGTCGACCATGGTTACCGCCTCGAGAGCTTCTTGGCCTCACGTTCGGTCTCGAGCAGCGAAAGGATGTCTCCCTCCCTGATCGGGCCCACCGTGTTGCGGGTGATGATCCGCCCTTTGTTCGGGCCGTCGAGAACCCGGCACTTCACCTGCTGGGCTTCGCCATGCATCCCGGTCATGCCGATGATCTCGATAACTTCTGCGGGCGTTCCGTCGTTTGCCATGATTTATCCCTCACTCTCTCAGTGCAGCAATCTGCTTCGCGATCTCTTCGACGAGGTCCTTTGCCTTGCCGGACTTGACGATCGCGGCGGCTGCCGAGCCGACCTCGAGGCCGCTCGCCAGGCCGATGTCGTTCTGCTTGGAGATGTAGACGAACGGGATCTGCTTCTCCTCGCAGAGCGGCGGCAGATGCATCACAATTTCTTCAGGCTCAACGTCCGAACCGATAAGAACCAGCTGGGCAATGTTGCGCTCAACTGCTTTTGTTGCCTCGTTGGACCCCTTCTTCACCTTACCGGTGTCCCTTGCTATCTCAAGGGCTTCAAGAGCCTTATTCTGGATCTCTTCCGGAATCTCGAATTTTACATATGCCTTTGCCATAACTCACCTCTTTCAGGTGCAGCCCTCTGCTGCTCCGTCATCATTCATCAGTAGCGTAGCTGATCGAATGCGCTCTATTATGTCAATAAGAGGAGAGATAAAGGTT
>NZ_JMIO01000046.1 GCF_000691865.1 Methanoculleus sp. MH98A
CGGGGAGGGGGAATATTCCCCCTCGAAACTCTTCGAGTTTCTCATGCTCACTCCGTTCGCACTCCCCATTGTCCCCACCCCCCTGCGTGGCGATAGCCACCACGGTCCACTGGATCGGGCTTTTCCTCGCTATAGTTGCATTGTTGTCGTTGGTATCCCGGAATCGCTTTGACGAGAAGAGGTAATGCCTGCAACACGCAAGTAAGCCATTTCAGGCTCTGGACGCTTCAACAGGGACAGAATTTGATTGGCAAGGTAACATCGCACTCACCTACGGCTGCCCATAGATCAGCACCGCAGAGAGCACGATGAAGCCGAGCGTCGCGGCGAAGAAGACGGTCTCTCCGGTGCGGAGGGGTTTTTTCCTGATGTACAGGCCGGCATTCGCCCCGTATCCCCGGCAGAGCATGCTCGTGTAGGTGCGCTCGCCCTGCTCGTAGGACCGGATGAAGACTGTCCCGGCCATATAGCCGGCCTGGTGCAGCCGGTAGCGGTAGGGGAGGGTGCGGTCGAGGGGATCGAAGCACCGGGTCGCCATCGCGGTCCGTATCCTCGTAAACATCTCGGCAAAGACGAAGATGTAGCGGACCATCATCGCGAGCGTGAGGGTGAACTCCCGGGGCAGGCCGAGCCTCCCCGCCGCCTCGATCATATCCTGCATCTTCGTCGTCGACGAGAGCAGGATGATGAACGATACGCTGACGACGAACTTCACGAGGAGGACCGACGCGAACTCCACCGATTCCGCGTAGACCTCGATCCCGAACGGCAGGACTGCAATCGTATGAAAGATGTCGTAGTAGGGGTTTTTCACGAATATCTGGAACCCGGCCAGACAGATCCCGAACGGCAGGATGAGCGCGAGCCTCCGGAGGTAGACAACCGGTGAGAGGCTTGAAGCGGCCCAGAGTGCGGCGACAAGGCCGACGAGGACGGCGCCGAGTTCGTAGACCCTCGTCGAGTAGGGCACGGCCACGATGGCCACGATGGCGGCGAGGGCGATGAGGAGTTTTATCCTTGCGTCCAGCCGGTGGACGACGCTCGTCTGATATGCATACTTCTCGATGAAGTAGAGGTCGTCGATCATCTTCGTCTCGCGTAGGCTTCGAGGAACGATCTCTTCGCGTCCTCGTAGGTGTAGGCCATCTCGATGGCGACGCCGTTCTCCCGGAGCGACCGGATCAGTTTCGGTATGGGCGGCACATCAAGCCCTGTCCGGATAAGCAGTTCAGGCCGGGCGAAGACCTCCCCGACCGTCCCGGAGCCCACGACCCTTCCCTGGTCCATCACGTAGATGTAGTCCGCCATCTCCGCCACGAGGTCGAGGTGGTGGGTCGAGAAGACCACCGTCATGCCGTACTCCTCGGGCAGCCGGTTGACGAACGCCACGAGGTCGGCGACGCCCCGGGGGTCGAGCCCCGCAGTCGGTTCGTCGAGCACCAGCACCTGCGGCTCCATCGCGAGGATGCCGGCGATAGCGACCCGTTTTTTCTCGCCGCCCGAGAGGTGGTGCGGCACGCGCTCGCGCAGGTCCTCGATCCCGAGGAGGCGCAGCGCCTCCTCGACACGGTGGGCGACCGTCGTCTCGTCGAGGCCGAGGTTGATCGGGCCGAACGCAATGTCCTGCTCCACGGTGGGGGAGAAGATCTGGTCGTCGGGGTTCTGGAAGACGATCCCGACGAACTTCCTGACCTCGCGGACGTTCTCCTTCGTGATGGGCTCGCCCCTGACCAGCACTTCGCCCGACGTGGGTTTGAGGATGCCGTTGAAATGCTTGAAAAGGGTGCTCTTCCCTGCACCGTTCGGCCCGATGACGGCGATGCGGGATTTTCGCTCGGCAACGAAACTTACGCTCTCGAGGGCGTGGACGTCGCCGCGGTAGATATGGGTGAGGTCGCGGGCCTCAAGCAGGAGCATGATGGCAAAATGTGGGTTTTCAGGTATCTAGTTATCGGGCCGTGCGGAGACCCCGGCAACGGCGAATACCGGCACCAGTATGAGAATAATAAAGACGTGGGGGATGACCCGGTAGACCCGGGCCCGGCCCATCGATATAAATGCGTTAGGTAAATGCATAGCGCACCTGACTACGACTTTATCAACCGGTAAGTATTTGACGTACCCCCGATGCGAAAAGTATGCCCATTGCCCGGGCCAGCGCGGGTTTCAGGGCAAGTTTGCGGAGCAGGGTGCCCGGCCTGTCCATGTCGCCGTGCTCCACGATAGTCCTGATGAGATCCGGGTCGTCGAGTGCCCGGCAGAGGCGGTCGATCTCCTCCGGCGTCATTTTCTGCCGCATCTTAAGCGCTTTCATCCCGATATCGAGCTCTTTGCCGAAATCCTCCTTCCAGCGCCGCTCATAATCCCGGAGGCTCCCGTCGTCGAACTCCCCGTGCGCACAGCACGCAGCGGCGACGGCGGCCGCGTGTTTTGCGGACCGGACGCCGGTGTAGACCCCGCCGCCAGACGTGGGCTTTGCGAACCCCGCCGCGTCGCCGACGACGAGCGCCCGGCGGCCATAGGTCTGCGGCATGACCCCGAGCGGGATGACCCCGCTCACGAGGTGGAGCGAGTTTTGCCCGTAGCGGGCGGTGAACCGGTCGAAGTGGTCCTTTGCGTGCTCCCGTGCGCAGAGGCCGACACGGGCCCGGGTCGCCGAGACCGGGATCGCCCACCCGAAGAAGTCGGGCGATGCGTTGGGGTGGAGTTCCACGTAGCGTGGGTCCGTCTCGCAGGGAACCTCCGCCTGAATCCCGGCGAGGTAGAGCGCAGGGCGTTGCAGGCCGAGCATGCGGGCGACGGAACTCCGCGGCCCGTCGGCGGCGACGAGAAGGCGGAACGGGATCTCCTCGCGCCCGCGGACCCCCCGGGTCAGGAGGGAGGAGCCGCTGATGCCCGATGCGCTGGTTTTTGGGCGGAACTCCGCTCCGGCGTCCGCCGCCTTCTGTGCCATCTCCCGGTCGAGGAGGCCCCGGTCGACGACGTAGGCCTTCGTGACCCCGGCATCGAAGAGAAGTTCCCCGCCGAGACCCGAGACCATGCGTGCGCCGCTCACCTCGTTTAAGATCGAGCGTTTCGAAACATCGCACTCGGCAAACGCGGAGACCGAGAGCAGTCCCGCGCACTGCACCGGGTAGCCGATCGTCCCGTGCTCCTCGATGCAGAGCGTCTTGAGCCCCTCTTTTGCGCACGCCCGCGCCGCGGCGCTCCCGGCAGGCCCCGCGCCCACAACGACAACATCCCAGACCAGAGTATCATGCCCCGCACGAGTTGGTTCCCGGTTCGCCGATGGCGGCCCGGTTCCTGAGTAGAGTGGACGTTCGGTGACTTAAAAGGGAGCGGATGGTGGGAGTAAGAGTCATCGGTGATGAGCGGCTGGAGGACAGGAGTTTGGGGGACTGTGCACCTCCCACCTCCGCTGCCCGTTCTCCTGCCCTCCGGCCCGTTTCCTATTACACCTGGCGGTGCTCCTGCTCCTGCCCTTCGACAGTCGCATATCGCCACGCACTGCCCCCGCCCCTCGGGGCGGGGTGCGACGGGCCATGGGGCCGGAGCATGAGCACCGAAGGTGTGGAGGAGGAGCGCAAAGCGCGGGAGGGGTGGGGGTAATAGGGGATGCAGGCATAGCGAGTTTGAGCAGCAATGATGTGAGTTGTAGACAGGGGAGGGGGCATGCCCCCGTCGCACCTCCGGTGCTCAAGCTCGCTTCGCTCGCACTCCCCACCTGACGGTGGTCGAGCTCCGGGCGTTCGCACCTTCGGTGCTCATGCTCCCGCTCTGGCGACCGGTCGCATTCCGCCCATCACACTCCCCGTCAGCCCCTCCCCCAGTCGCGATATCAGGTGGAAAGCCGAGTATGGATCTGCTACAGACCCAATACCAATTTCATTGATCAAATTCAGGATTTAAACCCCTACAGATGCGAAGGGATGTCCTTTTGAGCCAAGGGAAATGCAACTCCACCACCTTACAGACCATAGGCCCAACCTATTTTCCCCCTACCAGACAGATAACATACCGTGATCGGCAGCCTGGACCCCGAACAGAACGAGCGCGAACGCCGGCTCCTCGACGCTATCCGGGCGGAGGGAGCGACCCCGGAGACCATCGACCTCTTCCGGGATCTCATCCTCTCGTACTTTCGGGCCCACGGCCGCGACCTTCCCTGGCGGCACACCACCGACCCCTACCGGATCCTGGTCTCCGAGATCATGCTCCAGCAGACGCAGGTCGAGCGGGTCGCCGTGAAGTACACTGAGTTCCTCAAACGGTTTGGGGACTTCGAGAGCCTTACCCGTGCCCCCAGAAGCGAGGTGCTCCTCGCCTGGCAGGGCATGGGCTACAACCGCCGGGCAATCGCGCTCCAGGAGACCGCACGGCGCATCATGGAGGAATACAGCGGCGACCTTCCCGCCGACGTCGAGACGCTCGCGACCTTCCCCGGGATCGGGAACGCGACCGCGTCGGCCATCTGCGCGTACGCATTCAACATGCCGGTCGTTTATGTCGAGACGAACATCCGGCGGATCTTCATCCACTTCTTCTTCCAGGACAGGGAGGGCGTCCGGGACGACGAGATTCTCCCGCTCGTCGAACAGGCCCTCTACCGCGAGAACCCGCGGGAGTGGTATAGTTCATTGATGGATTACGGCACGGTCCTGAAGAAACGGACGGCGAACCCGAACCGGAGGAGCGCGTCCTACTCCCGGCAGAGCCGGTTCGAGGGGTCCGACCGGCAGATCAGGGGGCAAATCCTCGCGCTCGTCCTCGAGGAAGGGACGGTCACGGAGAAGGAGGTGATCCTCCGGCTCTGCGAAGAGCCCGGGCGGGTGAAGAGGAACCTCGGCGACCTCGCCCGGGAGGGGTTCGTCGCCGAGAGCGAGGGTGCGTACACCTGCAGGTAAGGTTGATGACTGTACGGGATCACCCGGAGAGCCATGAAGATCGGCTACCCCTGCATCAACCGGAGCATCGGCTGCTCCTCGGGCCGCACGTTCCGGCTCTCCTCCTACTCCGACGAACGGCTGGAGGAGACCGTGCGGGAGAACCTCCGCTGTCTTTGTGAGATCCTCCGTTTCAATCTCAAAGAATGCATCCTCTTCTTCCGGATCGGCTCCGGCCTCGTGCCGTTTGCGTCGCACCCGGTCTGCACCGCCGCGTGGGAGGAGACCTTCGCGGAGACGTTTCGCGGGATCGGCCGGTTCGTCCGCGAACACGGGATGCGAGTCTCCATGCATCCCGACCAGTTCGTCGTCATCAACGCGAAAGACCCCGGTATCGTTGAGAAGAGCGTCGCGGAACTCCGCTACCACGCCGCCCTTCTCGACGCCATGCGCCTTGATAGAACCGCCAAAATCCAGATCCACGTCGGCGGGGTCTACGGCGATAAGAAGGCGAGCATGGAGCGGTTCGCGAGCGTATACTCCCGCCTCGACAAGAGCATCCTCCGCCGGCTGGTCGTCGAGAACGACGACTCGCGCTACACCCTGGCCGACTGCCTCCGCATCCACGAGGAGACCGGCATCCCGGTGCTCTTCGACGTCTTCCATCACACTGTCAACCCCTCGGGTACCGGGGTTGCCGAAGCGGTCGAACTCTCCGGCGCGACCTGGCAGCCTCACGACGGCATTCCGATGATCGACTACAGCACCGCGATGCCCGGCGGCCGGAAGGGCCGGCACGCGGAGACCCTTGATATCGCCGACTTCGAGCGGTTCCTCGCCGGGACCGTGCCGACGGATATGGACATCATGCTCGAGATCAAGGATAAAGAGAAGAGCGCTCTCGCGGCCGTCGGGATCGCCCGCCGGGATGGGCGGTTCCTCCTGCCGCGAGAGCGGTAAGTCCGGGCGCTCCTCCTCAGGGTGTAGCAACGTCTATCGTCGGCGGGACGAGTGCCGACGCTATCGCGTGGCAGATGCCGTTCGTGCAGAACGCATCGGCCTCGACTATGGGAACGCTGTTGACGGTGATACCCCGATCCGAAGACCGTATGACGAGATCTGTCCCGAGGCTCGACCTGACGGCGCCGATACTCCGGAGATCCTCCGAGGTCAACTGCCCCGGCACGACGTGGTAACTCACGATCAGGAGGAGTTTGTCCGCATCCTGCCGGATCTCGTCCATACGATCCTTAGGAACCCTCGAAAAGGCCTCGTTCGTCGGGACGAAGACCGTGAACGGCCCCCTCTCGCGGAGCATCGGTTCCATGCCGGCAATCCGGACCAGATCGAGAAACACGCTGAGGCTTTCGGAGTCCTCCAGGGTATCGATGATGTTCTTCATGCTGCTCTCTCCACGCACCGGATTACTTATACGTTCCGGCTACCCGCGTACGGCAACGGCTCTTGCAACGGGCGACAGGAGCAGTGCGGAGACCGCATGGCAGATCCCGTTGGTGCACCACGCATCGGCCTCCACGACCGCCACGTCGTTGACCAGCACCCCCTCCGGCGCAACCTCCACGGCCAGGTCACCTCCCTGAAGCGACCTGAGCGTCCGTATGCCAAGCAGATCAATCATGGAATGTACGCCCGGGACGATATGGTAGTTCAGGGTATCGCCGAGCCGGTCGGCGTCCCGGCGAATCGCCTCGAGTTCGGGCCGGGGAAGATCCCGGAACGCATCGTCGTCCGGGACGAAGAGCGTATAGGGACCTTCGGTGCTCAACCGCTCCTCCATGCCGGCCGTCCGTACGAGGTTAAGAAACACGTCAAACGATCCCGATTCACGCAGAGTCGCGAGGATACTCTTCATTTGAACCAACTCCCGGCGGGAGATGGAGGGGCGTGAGTATATAAAATTACGGATGGTTCCGCACGGTTTCGGGAGCCGGCAGGAGGCCGGATTCCGGCATCGCCCCATTCCCGTCGTCGGAGATGCGTCGGGCCCGAACCTACTTCTTCACCCGCGCCTCGACCGCCCGCGGCAGGAGCACCCTGTCGATGACGTGATAAATGCCGTTCGTGCACTCGACGTTGGGCTGGATGACTGCGGCATCGTTCAGTCGTATCGCGGAAGGGGGGCCCGCGATATCCAGGTGATCCCCCTGCAGGGTCCTGATCGCCTCCATCCGCGAGAGCTCGTGCGTGGTGAGTTTGCCCTGGATCACGTGATACCTGATCATCTCCGTGAGCCGCCCCCGGTCGGCCGTGATAGTGTCCAGCACCTCCCGGGAAAAGTCGGAATACGCCTCGTTCGTCGGAAACAATGCCGTATACTCCCCCCTTTCCAGGAGCGTCTCCGCCATCCCTCCGGCCTGCAGCATCGCAACGGAGGTGCTCAACCGGTCGTCTTCCCGGGCCGTCTCAAAGATACTCTTCATGGGTAACTCCCGGATCATTTGGCTAGATATATAAAAGTACGGACATGGTTGCACGGGCCCGGGGAGAGGGCATCGACCGAGAAAAGCGCCGTATATTGCTATCATCTCCCGCCGGGAGAAGTCGGAGTACGCCCCGCACCCGGAAAAAAAGGGTTTCTCGGCCGGACGGTGCGGTTCCCGCCCGGGCTTACTCGCTCACGGCCATGTAGGCCTCGTAAGCCTGCGAGAGCGTCGCGAAGGGAACGCTGTCGAGCGCATGGATAATGCCGTTCTCCGCCTCGATGTCTCCCTCGAGCACGACGGCCTCGTCCACCTGCGTGCCCCGGTCGGTGTTCCTGACCATGATGCTATTCCCTTCGACGGTCTGCACGACGTTTTTCTCAAGCAGCGCATCAAGCGTGCACTTGTGATTGCCGATCGTGAAGTAGTCGATCAGGTGCGAGAGCATCTGCCTGTCGTTTAGGATCATCGCCCGGTTCGGCTCGGGGATCGCATCCCATGCCGAGTCGACCGGAGCAAAGAACGTCATCGGCCCTTCCCCCTGCAGCATCTTCTCCTCACCGAGGGTCTGGATGATCTCGACGAGCCGGCCGAACCTGCCGTCGTTCTGCAACATATCAAGGATCTTCGCCATTACTAGGTACCTCCCTGCGGGGCGGTTCGTGGTATGTTCTCATATATAGGGATTATTATATGCCCAACGCCATAGAATTCCAGAGAGATACCCGCCTCCCGGGAAGAACAGGGAGTTCCGGCTGTCTCGGGAGTTCGAGCCGGGCATGAAAAACGTCACTCGCGGGTCAGGTCGGCGACATACCCTTCAAGGAGTTCGAGCGCCTCCCGTTCCCGGGCGCCGCCGCACTTCCGGGCGAGGCCGCTGTGGTGCTCGATCAGCCGCCCAAGCCACGGGTCGCGGTTCCTGACGTAGCGGGTGGCATGGACGGTAGCCTCCACGATGCTCGCAAACCCCCGGTTCACCGGGTGGAGACGGAGACCGAGCACCTCCTCTTTCAAGGGGCTGAGCCGCACGATGATCGACTCGTCGCCCGATCGCTCCACGTCGGCGGCAAACGCGGCCCAGGCCTCCGCGTCGCGGAGGCGGCAGACGGTCGTCCCGTCGATCTCTTCGGAGACGAAGGCGTCCAATGGAAGGTCGTCGAACGCGGTTTTGACGTAGATCACCGGGTCGAAGACGAAGTTCGCCACCACCCGGCGGTCCCGGCCGACGTTCCGGGCGGTGTGGCTGCCCCGGAACAGGACCATGTGCAGGGAGCCGTTCCGGTTGATGATCCCCATGGGAGCGGCGTTGTGGTCGGTTGTCGCGATCACCTCGTTGATCCCCTCGGTCAGCAGTCCCACTGCCATCCCTCCCCGAGCGCCACGTATATCCCGGCGATGGTGATGTCGGCAATCGAGCCCGGGTTGATCCCGGCCAGGACGCATTCGGCATCGAAGGCGGCAAGGTCGCGCCTCCCGTCGAGCACCTCCGCCGCAGCCCGCATCGTCCTCTCCGCCACGGCTTCCCCGTGCTTCTTCGCGATGAAGGTATCCGGCTCTGAAGCGAGGAGATCGAGGAACGCCGCGACGACCGACTCCCTGCCGCACCCGTGCGCGTGAAGCAGGTCGGCGCACCGGCGGGTCAGGGCAAATCCGTTCGTCCACTCCCGTGCGACCATGTCCCGGGGCGCCGAGTAGGACATGACGTCGGCAAGCGTCATCCCCCGCTCCCGGATGGCGGCGACCGAGGCCGGGTCGTTCACGTCCAGGTCGTCGCTCTCCGCCATCCGGACGCTCGTGAGAGCGAACGCTGCGTAGAACTCGACCGCGTCCTCGACATCGGTTGCGGCGACGACTGCCTGCGCCCCGTCGATATCTCCACCGAGAACAAGGGGGATGAGGAGAATGAACGCCCCGAAGTGGGTATTCCCCCCGGAGTGGCCGTTCGTGCACTGAACCGCCTCCCGGATGAGGGTCCCGACCCGGCCGCCGGTCTTTTCGGCTGCCTCGAAGACGGGACGGGCAAGAATGGCCGAAGCGAGGAAATGCTCGAGACGGGTATCCGGATAATCGTGGCACCTATCCACGTTCCCGGGCTTCGGGTAGGCGCAGACCTCGAGCATCATCGCCATCTGCGCACGTTCAGCTCGATTCGTCGGCAGATTCTCCTTCATCGAATATCCTGTGCATGATCTTTTCAGCGAGGCGATGCTTGCACCGCATGTACTCCCGCGCAGAGAGGCCCTTCTTCTCAAGCGTCATGTTGCGGAACATGCAGGGAGAACTGATCTTGCAGCACCAGGCGAGGCTCCCGAAACAGGTGTTCTTCCCGTCTTCGAGCGGGGTACCCTTCACCGCCTCCTGCTTGAACTTCAGGTAGTCATCGCGGGAGAGCCCGATCTTGTCGAGGGTAGGGATGAGCGGGCAGGCCTTCACCGGCATGCAGCAGAAGGTGAGCGCCTGATGTCCCCGCCGCGGCAGAGCTGTTTCGGGGCGTTGTACCAGCCGCCCTCCTCGGCCGACCGGGTGATGGCGGCATCGAGGCCGGCGAGCGTCCAGGCATCGGACTGCCGGGCAAGCGAGACGAGGTCCGCCCCGTGGGAGAAGGCGTCCATCGCTTTATCGAAGGTGGTGATGGAGTTGTTCGCGATCAGCGTCAGGGGAGAGGCGTTGCGGATCTGGCGGACCTTGTTGTGCCCGAAGTCCATCAGGTCGGCGTGGATGATGTCCGCCCCCGCCTTCCAGACGATGCGGGCGAGGTCGGCGTCGTTCGACGCGACACCGGCCCGGATCTTCACCGAGACGGTCACGTCCTCGGCTTTCAGGGCCCGGATGATCTCGACGAGTTTCGCCGGGTGCCGGAGGAGATACTCGCCGCACCCGGCTTCAACCATCGCCGGCTGCCTGCAGTGGGCGTCGATCTCGTAGACCACTGCGTCCTCGAACGCCCGGGCGACTTCGGCGTAGGAGGCGGGCGTGCTCCCGCGGAGGTTGATGCCCGTAACGACGTCGCTCTGTTTCAGGGCTTCAACCTCGCGACCCAGCGCTTCGAGAGGATCGTCGTACAAAAACTCTTTGCGACCTTCCTCTGCCATCCGCCGGCTTGCCTCGAGGGTGGGGGCGTCGATGGAGTAGCCCCCGATGAAAGCCGCCCCGATGTGATCGGCCCGCTCGAGAACATATGCCGCATCCACGATCCCGGCCATGGATGCTATTGCCACCGGTGTTTTCACGATCCGATCGTTTATGAGGAGTTCAAAACGATCATATGCTTCCATCATGCTTCTCCATTAGTTGGCGGTGAGAGAGGATATTGATTTGTGTCGAGTCCCGGCAGATCGTATTCCTCACCGGAGCGGTCGAGCGCACAACAGAGCCGGAAATCGTCTATCGAGATGCCCGGGGCGTTCCCGTAGTAGCCGAGCACCGTATCCCAGGGCATGAGGTACGCCTCCTTCGCCTTCCCCGCACCGAACCGGAACTCCACGGCAAGGAACCCCCGGCGGCCGGTCTTGCTGATAAAGTCGGTGATTGCATCGATCTGGTGGACGTTGTTCCTGTCGGAGTGGAAGTGCTGGGAGAAGTAGATCTTCTTGCTCGAGATCGACTTGCACTCGATGGCCAGATAGTAGCGGGGGTCGAGGGAGTCCACGAGGACGTCGACGTACTGGGTATTGAATTTGCTCTGCTTGAGCCGGTAGGCGAACCCGTGGATCTGCCGGTGCGTGAAGAATCGGTTGATGCAATAGGTGATCTCCCGTTCGAAGTTTGCCATCAGATAAGTTTTAGATCGGGGCCTTAAAAACAATCGGTAATTATTTTAATATAGCATCGTAGTACCTTGTAACATATGGCTCTGAAAGGCATGTTACTGGTTGGACACGGGAGCAAGCTCCCCCACAATAAGGAACTTATCGAGACCACCGCAAAACTCATCACGGAAAAGACGGACGATTACATCGTCAA
>NZ_JMIO01000047.1 GCF_000691865.1 Methanoculleus sp. MH98A
GGGAGGTCGTCGTCCCGAAGAATATCGATAGTATCGTGACGATCGGTTCCGTGCCGGTGCAGAACAGTTTCATGTTCATTATGGGGAAGGGGGATAAGATCGCTAATAACCTGCCCGACTCATTTATCAAACAAGGCAAGTGGAAGTACCAGTATGCGATCGAGCCCGGTCTAAAGAATAAGCCAACGATCCAACCAGCAGGCGGGGAGATCAATATCGAGGAGCTCATGAAGATCAACCCCGACGTTGTGTTTACCATGGAGAGGGGGCAAGTAGAAACACTCGAGAAGAACGATATCCCTGTCATTTACCTCTCCTGGACGGATGCCGAGGACGTGAAGGGCCTGATGAGAGTGCTCGGAGGGATCTTCGACGAGCAGGAGAGGGCTGAGAGATACGTCAGGTACTTCGACGAGGCCACCGCCCGCCCGGGTAAGGTCGTCGCATCCCTGCCGGACGACCAGCGGCCGAAGGTGCTGTTCTGCAACTACAACAGCATGTCGGCAGGCCTCAAGATAAGTGATTGGTGGATCGAGAAAGCCGGAGGCATAGCTGTCGCCAAGAACAAACGCGTTGCGGAGAGCATGACGTTCGATCTGGAGCAGTTACTCGCATGGGACCCCGACGTGATCATCCTCTTCAATCCCGAACAGACTGCCCCTGTTCGAAATGATACAAGGCTCAGCGGGGTAAGCGCGATAAAGAACGGGAACGTGTATGCGGCGCCCATGGGAGCACACTACTGGTGCCAGCGTACGAGCGAGACGCCGCTGATGGTGCTCTGGACGGCGAAGACGATCTACCCGGAGCAGTTCAAGGACCTCGATATGGAGGCTGAGGTCATAGCCTTCTACAAAGAGTTCTACAACTGCGACATAACGCGAGATCAGGCGGCAGAGATACTCAGCGGAACGGCATAAGCACCGCCGAATGTTCCGTGCCTCTAAATTCGCATAGAGGGAGTTGTTGCGGGTGAAAGAAAAACTACGGTCTGAAAAGCGCTCATAACGATATCACTCATAATACCGTGTTGCACAATCTCCAAGGATTTCCTCGCGGGTCTTCCTGCGGTGGCTTCGCTCGGGGTAAGGCCGTTCCCAACGTTCTTTCTTGGGCATGAAGGCCCGGAATGGACGACCGTCGTCATCACGTTTGCGGTTGGGCAACCTGAATATGCGACACGGCAGGCAGATCCCGTTTTTCAGCTGCAATCGAGGGCCGGAAGTCGTGGTCGTTCTGCTCTCTTCTGGATCAGAGGAGGGCCCCCTCACCCCTCCGGGCCGTAGCAGCGCCGGAGGATGACCGGGGTGCTCCTTGGCGCTCCGGCGGCTGTATCGGCAAAGAGCGCTGGAGGGGCGACGCGATCCCCCGGAACCGGCGCCGCCGTGATCGGGGAGAATGTCTGTGCTTCGCGCCACTCCCAGACGGCATCCATCACGGCGTCCGCCGTCGCCATGGCGCTCGCGGTCCCGACGTCCACCACGACAGGGTTCGTGATATTCCACCGTTCGACGACCGTATCGAGGAGCCTGCGCCGGACCGTCCAGACCATCGGCGGGTGCGGGTGCGCGGTCAACCGGTCGAGCTGCTCCGCCCAGACCGCACCCTGGAGCTCGAACCTCCCGACTTCGTCGATGACCACAAGGTCGGTCTCCCGCGGGTCCGGCGGCGCGAGCGCCCGGCGGCCGAACGCGAGCCCAACGGGGCGGAAGTAGAACCGGCCGTGAGCCTCGCACCGGGGATCGGGGTCGATCGAACAGAGTTCCTCGTGCTCCCCGGTGGCGAGGTCGACCAGGGTGAACCCGGACCTCCGCCCGTCCCGCAGGTGTCCGGGGGCGATGACCCCACGGACCCGGACGTTCAGCCCGACGATGAGCCCGAGAACCAGGTGCAGGAACGTCGTCTTGCACTGGCCCTGCCCGCCGGTGATGATGAAGACCGGCGCCCGGTGGTTCATTCGGGGAGCCCTCCGCTGCCGAAGATCGGATAGGGAGTGTTCGCTCCGGAGTACATGCATATATTTCCGGGCTAATCATATAAATCATTTTTACTTGCTGGTTTTGTTTATGGAATTTGGTTGACAGGGTGGGCCGGGGCCGCGGCTGCAGGGCCTCCCGGCATGCCGCCCTCCATCAGTATAAGTAGAAATGCGGGACAATACCATAACGGAGTTAATGATTATGGCAGAGACAAAAGTCGTGCTCCACACGACCATGGGGGACATCACGATCCGCCTCTACGACGACATGCCGGTGACCGCGGGGAACTTTGAGAAACTTGCAAAGTCCGGGTTCTACGACGGCACGATCCTGCACCGGGTGATCGCCAACTTCATGATCCAGGGCGGCGATCCCACCGGCACCGGGACGGGCGGACCGGGCTACACCATCACCGACGAGTTCGTGAAGGGCCACTCGAACAAGCGGGGAACGATCGCTATGGCGAACACCGGACGCCCGAACACCGGCGGCAGCCAGTTCTTCATCAACCTGGTGGACAACACCTACCTCGACTGGGACAACCCGCAGACGCCGAGCGCTCATCCGGTATTCGGGGAGGTGGTGGAAGGGATGGACGTCGTCGATAAGATCGGGAAGGTGAAGACGAACTCCGCCGATAAGCCGAAGGTCCCTGTCCGGATCGAGAAGGCGGAAGTCCTGAAGTGATGAACCAGAGCGGCGCCGGCCGCCGCGATCCGGCGGAGATCGAGGAGCGGATCGGCTATACCTTCAATGACCGCACACTTCTCGAGCGGGCGCTCACCCGCCTCGCCTACGCCCTGGAGGGGGGCCTTCCTGCGGACGCCCACATGGACGCCCTCGCCACCCTCGGCGATGCGGTCATCAACGTTGCCGTCGTGGAGGCGGTGGTCGCGGGCGGGGCGCACGACAAGGGCGCGATCAGCAACCGCAAAATGAACCTTGTGAACATGACCCGGCTCCGCGCTCTTGCAGAAGACCTCGTTCTCGCCGACTATGTCCGGTGGGGGAAGGGCGAGGCCGCCCAGAAGGTCTGGATCTCCGGCCGGGTCCTCGCCGAGTGCCTGGAAGCGCTCGTCGGCGCCGTCTACCTGGACGGCGGGATGGACGCGGCCGCGGGCGTGCTCCGGCGGCTCGGGCTTACGGAGAAGGCGTAACCCCTTCTTCTCTCTCCTCCCCCGGTGCCGGAACGCCGGCCGGCGGCCGCATCAGGAGCCAGGCGACGGCGAACCCCACGGCGGCGAGGGCCGCGACCCACGGGAAGACCCCGAGGTAGGTCCCGGTCGCCGTCCGGATGAATCCCGCGAGTTGCGGCCCGGCGATGGCGCCTGCGCCGTAGGCGAGGAAGACGACCCCGTAGCAGCGCGGGTAGTCGCACGTCCCGAAGTAGGACGCCGTCGCCGTCGGCGCGATGGCGAGCCAGCCCCCGAGGCATCCCCAGAGGACGGCGAACGCGACGATATAGGCGGGAACCCCCGGTGCGAGCCACATCAGGACGGATGCCGCCGCGATCAGCGCAAACGTCAGCATCGCCGTCTTCTGCGCCGACATCCGGTCGGCAAGCCCGCCGAACGCGGGCCGGCCCAGCCCGTTGAAGACGGCGAAGAACCCGACGAGGAGTGTCGCCAGCCCCGCATCAACCCCGGCGAGTTCGGTTCCGACCGGTTTCGCGATCGAGATCGCCATGAGCCCCGCGAGGCAGCCGACGAAGTAGCAGGCGAAGAGGCCGTAGAACGTCCCTGTCCGGAGCATCCCTCTCCGGTCGCACTCGCAGACCGGCGCCGTTCCGACCCCGGGCGCGGGAGGCGCCCATCCCGCCGGCCGCCAGCCCTCCGGCGGGAACCGGAGCGGCAGGGCTGAGAGGACCAGCACGGCGATCAGCGCGGCCCCGAAGACCTGAAACGTCGCCATCACCCCGTAGGCGGCGATCAGGGCTCCCGCGGCGTTCGCGGTGACGAAGGCCGAGAACCCGAACCCGAGCAGGGCGAGCCCGACGGCAAGCCCCCGCCGGTCCGGGAACCACCGGGCGGCCACGGCGACCGGCGCCCCGTAGGCGATCCCGACCCCGAGACCGCCGATCACGCCGTAGACGACGTAGAGGGCCTCGACCGACGTCGCCGTCGAGGCGAGGAGCCACCCGAGGCCGGTGAGGAGCCCGCCGACGACCGTCACCCTCCGCGGGCCGTAGCGCTCGATGTACTTCCCGGCGAGCGGCATCGCTATCGCGAAGAAGGCGAGGAAGACCGAGAACGGGAGGAGGACCTCCGCCGCCGTCACCTCCCGGCCGAGCGCCGCGGTGAAGTGCGCCGCAAGCGGCGCGACGAAGACGCTCCAGGAGTAGATGCTCCCGAGGCAGAGGTTGACGACGAGGCCGAGGGCGACGAGCCCCCATCGCCCCTTCTCCGCGGGCAGGCCGAAGATCGTTGGTGTGTCCGGCATGGGATCTACTCCTCGAGCGTTGAGATGTCGCCCGGGTCCATGCCGAGCTCGCGGGCTTTCAAGACCCGGCGCATGATCTTGCCGCTCCGGGTCTTGGGGAGCCGGTCCATGAACTCGAACTCGGCGGGGACCGCGACCGGCCCGAGGCTCTTTCTGACGTGCCGGGCGAGGTCGTCGGTGAGGCCGTCGCCGGAGTTCACCCCCACGCGGAGGGTGACGAACGCCTTGATGACGTTCCCTTTCAGGGAATCGGGTTTCCCGATGACCGCCGCCTCCGCCACCGCGTCGTGGGAGACGAGGGCGCTCTCGACCTCGGCCGTCCCGATGTTGTGCCCGGCGACGACGATCAGGTCGTCGGCCCGGCCGAGGACCATGATGTAGCCGTCCTCGTCCTTCACCGCGAGGTCGCCCGCGGTGTAGCACCCCGGGATGGTGTTCCAGTAGGTGCAGTAGCGCTCGTCGTTGCCGTGAACCGTCCGGAGCATCGCCGGCCAGGGTTCCCTGATGACCAGGAACCCGCCGGTGCCGGGCGGAACGGGTTTCCCCGTCCTGTCGACCACGTCCACGACGGCGCCCGGGATGGGCTTTCCGGCAAACCCCGGTTTCATCGCCTCGCCGATCATCGTGGTCACCATGTGCATCCCGGTCTCGGTCTGCCACCATGTATCCACGATCGGGCACCGCCCGCCGCCGATCGCGCGGTAGTACCACTCGAACGCCTCGGGGTTGAGCGGTTCGCCGACCGAGCCGAGGATGCGGAGCGACGAGAGGTTGTAACGGTTCGGCCACTCTTCGCCCACCCGCATGAACATCCGGATGGCGGTCGGGGCGGTGTAGAAGATCGTCACCCCCAGATCCTGGACCAGCCGCCAGTAGGCGCCGGGGTCGGGGTAGTCCGGCGTCCCTTCGGCGAGGACGACGGTCGTGCCGACCTCGAGCGGGCCGTAGACGATGTAACTGTGGCCGGTGATCCAGCCGGTGTCGGCGGTGCACCAGTAGACGTCGTTCTCCTTGACGTCGAAGACGTGGCGGGTGGTGTAGTAGGTTCCGACCGCATACCCGCCGCAGGTGTGCACGATGCCTTTCGGGGCGCCGGTCGAACCGCTGGTATACAGGATGAAGAGCGGGTCTTCCGAATCCATCGCCTCCGCCGGACAGTCGGGTGCGGCGCGGGCCACCAGATCGGCGTAATCGACCTCCCGGTCGGGGTCGAGTTCGACGGGGGGGGTCTCGCGCCGGAGGACGACGACCTTCTCGACGCCCGGGGTTTGGGCGAGCGCCTCGCTCGCGAGTCTGCGGAGCGGGACGGTCTTTCCCCGGCGGTAGCCGGCGTCCGCGGTGACGAGAACCTTCGCCTCGGCGTCGTTGATCCGCATCGCGAGCGCATCGGGCCCGAACCCGCCGAAGACCACCGAGTGGACGGCCCCGATCCGGGCGCAGGCGAGCATCGCGACGACCTGCTCGGGGACGAGCGGCATGTAGATGCAGACGCGGTCGCCCTTACCGACCCCGAGGGACCGGAGGCCGTTTGCAAGCCGCATCACCTCGCGGTGCAGGGCCTCGTAGGTGAGGATCCGCTTCTCTCCGCTCTCCCCGTGCCAGACGATCGCCGGCTTATCCTTCCGGCCCCCGGCGACGTGGCGGTCCAGGCAGCTCGTGGTGATGTTCAGTTTCCCGTTGACGAACCACTTCGCGTAGGGGTAGTTCCACTCCCTGACCCGGTCCCAGGGCTCGAACCAGTCGAGCTCGCGGGCGACCCGGTCCCAGAACCCTTCCGGGTCGCGCAGGAACTCGCTGTAGGCCTGCGTGTAGTCCGGCGTCCAGGCGGTCGCCTTGCACCGGGGGTCGGGGTAGTAGCACTTCTCTTCCAGTTTCACGGCGAACGACTCAGCCATGCTTCTCATTTCCGTTTTCATTCATCTTCCGGACCTCTCCGGCCCGTTATCGTGCTACCATGCATACCGGTCGCCGGCAGGCGGTGCCGGTCCCCGCGGGGGCGTGACCGTCGCAGACCTCTTCTCTGTACGGCCGCCCCAAATTTTACACGATTAATAATGTATAATTTGTGATAAACTTTGCGGTCGCCGGAACAAGTGGTGCACTCTTCACTCGGGTGCCTGGTGGTGCAAATGCCGCTGAAAGTCTTTTTTTCGTTCACGGGATGCTTTACGGCGAGAACAAGGATGCCGATGAAGACCGGACGAGGAGTACCTGGACAGGACGCCCTCCCCGGGAGGCGTCAGGTAAAAAAGGGTGAGATTAGACGACCAGGATCAGCGGTGCGAAGACCAGCGCGACCATGGACATCAGTTTCAGGAGAATGTTGATGGCGGGGCCCGAGGTGTCCTTGAAGGGATCACCCACGGTGTCGCCGACAACCGCTGCCTTGTGGGCCGGGGAGCCCTTGCCGCCGAGGTGGCCCTGCTCGATGTACTTCTTCGCGTTGTCCCAGGCTCCGCCGGAGTTCGCCATCGTGACGGCGAGGAGGAACCCGGCTGCAAGCGAGCCGACGAGCAGGCCGCCGAGCGCCTCGGTGCCGAGGACGAACCCGACTGCGAGCGGCGCGGCGACGGCGAGGACGCCGGGCAGGATCATCTCACGCAGCGCCGAGTTCGTGGAGATGGCGATGCAGGAGGCGTAGTCGGGCTCGGCCGTCCCCTCCATGAGGCCGGTGATCTCCTTGAACTGGCGGCGGACCTCGTGGACGATGCTGTATGCCGCCTTACCCACCGCCATCATCGTGATGGAGCAGAAGAGGAAGGGAAGCATCGCACCGATCAGGACACCGATGAAGACGTTCGGGACAGAGACGTCGATGACCGAGAGGCCGACCGCCTGAGTGTAGGCGGCGAAGAGGGCGAGCGCCGTCAGCGCCGCAGAGCCGATGGCGAACCCCTTGCCGATGGCGGCGGTGGTGTTCCCGACGGCGTCGAGCGTGTCGGTGATCTCGCGGACTTCGGGCTTCTGGTGGGACATCTCGGCGATACCGCCGGCGTTGTCGGCGACCGGGCCGTAGGCATCGACGGAGAGGGAGATTCCGAGTGTCGCGAGCATGCCGACGGCGGCGATGGCAATACCGAAGAGATCTGCGACCTGGTAGGCGATGAAGATCGCGACGGAGATGATCAGGACCGGCCAGATGGTGCTCTCCATCCCCTTTGCAAACCCTGTGATGATGGTGGTCGCGGCCCCGGTCTCGGTCGACTTGACGATGGCGAGGGTCGGGCTCCGGTCAAAGGAGGTGTAGAACTCGGTGATCAGGCCGATGGCGAACCCTGCGACGAGACCGGCGACGGTGGCGTAGAAGACCCCGATGTACTCCGCCCCGAGGAGCTGGGTCACGAGGAAGTAGGTGGCGGCGACCGTCACGACCATCGCGGCGAGCAAACCCTTATTGAAGGCCATGTGAATGGCGCTGCTCTCGGTCTTGTTCGTCCGCACAAAGAGCGAGCCGATGATGGACGCGACGATGCCGACCGCGGCGATCAGCAGCGGGAGGAGGATCACGTTCATGATCTCGGCGTTCGGGAACTGCGTGGCTGCGACGGCGACACCGAGAACCATCGCCGCGATGATCGAGCCGACGTAGGATTCGTAGAGGTCGGCACCCATGCCGGCGACGTCGCCGACGTTGTCACCGACGTTGTCGGCGATGACGGCAGGGTTGCGGGGGTCGTCCTCGGGGATGCCCGCCTCGACCTTGCCGACGAGGTCGGCACCGACGTCAGCGGCCTTGGTGAAGATACCGCCGCCGACACGGGCGAAGAGGGCGATCGAACTTGCACCGAGGCCGAAGCCGGTCACGATGGTGAGGACTTCAGCCTGGGGAAGCCCCGTTACGGTGCTGATGGTCACATACGCGATCGAGAGCCCGAGAAGCCCGAGCCCGACCACGGCCATGCCCATGACCGAACCGCTCGCAAACGAGACACGGAACGCATCGGCGATCCCGCGCCGTGCGGCGTTCGTCGTCCGGACGTTTGCGGCCGTGGCGGTGAACATGCCGATGTAGCCGGCAGTCGCCGAGAGCGCCGCACCGAGCACGAAGCAGGCTGCGGTGAGGGGGTTAATCCAGACGCCGAGGACGACGGCAAGGACAATAACAAATATAGCTATAGCGCGGTACTGTCTGTTCAGGTAGACCATTGCCCCTTCATGAATGGCGGCAGCAATCTTCTGCATCAGGTCGGTACCCATGCCCTCCCGCCTGATACTCATGTACGAGTACCCTGCGAACAGGAGAGCAAGAACGGCACCGATGGGTGCCAGATATACCAGATCCATCTCTCTGCATTCCTCCGGTTGTAGTACCATATACAGAGGAATTCAACATTTTTAAATATGTGGAAAAGATCCGGGGTATCCGGCGGTTATTCAGCTGAAATCGATCACTTCGGGCTGGAGCGTCTGGAGATCGACGACGAACGCACGTGCAGGTGTGGGGTGGATGTTCATCTGTTTCTGAAACGCTGTCTGAGCCTGCCAGGTTCCGGCATTCACCCCGAGCACGCCCCGGTAGCGGGTGATGCCGCAGATGTGGACGTGCCCCGTGAGGAGGATCTCGGGGAGCGGGTCGATGACGAGCCGGTCGGTCTTCATCGCGGCGATAGGTGTGCGCATCCCGTAGGGGGCGGCGAGCAGCCGGCGTTTGAGCATCTCATCCATGATCTCGCCGGGCCGCTCGTAACTCGCGCCCGGGATGAGCCCGATCATGTCGTCGATCGACCGGCCGTGGTACATCAGGACCCGGACGCCCTGGAGGTTTAAGAGGCAGGGGTTCTCGACGAGGGTGCAGTTTTCCGGGAACTTCGCGGTGAACTCCGGCGGGATCGCCGGCTGCGGCTCGGCCATCCTGACGACGTCGTGGTTCCCCGGTGCGGCGACGATCCGGATCCGGGAGGGCAGATCGCGGAGCATCTCCGCAAAGACGTCGTACTGCTCGTAGATGTTCTTGATCGTCAGTTCGTTCTCCTGGCCGGGGTAGATCCCGATCCCGTCGACGAGGTCGCCCGCGATCAGGAGGTAGCTGGCATCCGAGTCCTGGAGCCAGTCGGCGAACCGGTTCCATCCGTCTTCGAGGAAGGTGTCGCTTCCCACATGCACGTCGGAGATCAGGACCGCTTTGCCCTCCCGGTCGCTCTTGAACGGGGCGTTGTTGATGGGGACGTCCGGGCGGAAGAGGTGTTCGGCGAAGAAGAGGCCGCCGTCGCTTGAGAGTTTTCCATTGACCGCGAGCACCTCGTCGGGGAGGATCCGCTCCGCCTCCGCGAACGAGTCTTCCTTCCCTTTGTTGAAGAGCACCCGGATCGCCCCGGTGGGATCCTCCACCTCGACGAGCCGGTGCCCCTTTGCGGTCGTCCGGACGTCGGCCACCATCCCGATGATGCTGCACTCTTCGTCGCGGTAGCGGTGGGGCGACTTCACCAGCGCCTCGATCGGCATCGTGGTCATCCGGCTCCGGATCATCGAAGAGAGGCAGTTGTAGCGGTTCCGGAAGTAGTGGACGGCGTCCTCGTGACCGCTGACGCTCCCCGTGGTCCCGGCGCTCCCCATGATCACCTCGAGTTCCGGGTCGACCAGGAACCGCGTCCCGTCCCGGACTTTCTTGAGGCCCGGGATATGTTCGGGTAAGATGACCGGGATGCCGGCGGGGACCCCCGCCGCGGTCCGGTCGATGAGCGTCGGGTCGTTCTGCTCGCGGATGTAACTCACCACGTCGGGATGGACCTGACGTTTCAGCTCAAGGAACCGGCGTACGATCTCGGCGTTGGCGAGCATGGACTCCAAGATATTCTCCCCCCGGCAATATGGGTTTATCTTTTTCGTGTTTCACATCACGTCCGGGTGTCGCGGAGAACCTATGTATATGAAGGATAGCAATCTCTTTAGAACAGATGTCGGATACCACCTGGCTGCAGCGTGCAGCATCGGCCATGCGAGCGTTCCGGGAGAGCGACCGCCCGCTCGTCTCGCTCGCCCGCGACCTCCTCTGGGTCGTCGCGGTCGTGGGGGGTATCGCCCTTGTTCTCTACCTCTTCGCCGGCACCTGGCCGGCGGTGGTCACGATCGAGTCGGAGAGCATGGTCCCGAACATGAACGTCGGCGACCTGGTGCTCGTCGTCGACGAGGACCGGTTCGGTGGGCTCGCGACCTGGGCCGAGGGGCAGCGGACGGGTCAATCGTCGTTCGGTGACTACGGCAACGTGATCGTCTACCGCCCGAACGGCGCCGACTCCGTCCACCCGATCATCCATCGGGCGATGACCTACGTCGATACCGCCGCCGTAGTTGAGTCGGGGCTCGGGGCCTACTACGACGACCCGCACGGCGGCTACATCACCAGAGGCGACAACAACCCCTACACCGACCAGCCGAACCTCCGGATCTCCGGCGTCGGGGTTGTCGAGCCGGTGAAGAAGGAGTGGATCGTCGGCAAAGCCTTCTTCGCGGTGCCGCTCGTCGGCTACCTGCCCCTGCACCTCGCCGAGTTCGCAGTCGTCGTCATCCTGGTCATCCTCGTCCACGACTTTGTCCTTGCGCGCAAAAAAGAGAAAGAAGAATAAATCCGGGACTACAAGAGAGCTGTTTACGATGCCGTACTCGCTGCATACCCTGCTCGATGACACACTCGCCGGCCACCGGCTCACGGAAGAGGAGGCCGTCCGTCTCCTCTCGACGCGCGACCGGGGCATCTTCGCTATCGCCGCCGCTGCAGACGAACTCCGCGAGCGCAAGGTCGGCAACGTCGTCACCTACGTCCGCAACCAGAATATCCACGTCACCAACATCTGCAAGAACCTCTGCGGGTTCTGCGGCTTCGGGCGGCGGGCGGACGATCCGGAGGCGTTCTACGACGATACCGATGCGATCCGGGAGAAGGCCAGGACGGCCGCGGCGCGGAACGTCACCGAGATATGCCTCCTCTCCGGCGTCCACCCCGACTACAACCTCGACTCCTACGTCGACCTCATCTCCTGCGTGCACGAGGAGGCTCCCGGCACGGACATCCATACGGCAAGCCCCGACGAGATCGCCTGGGCGGCGAAACAGAGCGGCGTCTCGACGAAAGAGGCGATCGAGCGCCTGATCGATGCGGGTCTCGGAACCCTGCAGGGGACCGCGGCCGAGATCCTGGTCGACGACGTCCGGCGGGTGATCTGCCCGAACAAGTGCGACACGGCGACATGGGTCCGGATCATCACGGAGGCGCATCGTCTCGGGCTCCGCTCGACGGCGACGATCATGTACGGCTCCTCTGAGAGCGCGGGTGATCGCGCCCGGCACCTTGCAATTCTGCGCGAGATCCAGGATGAGACCGGTGGGTTCACCGAACTGGTCCCGCTCTCCTTCCTCCACGAGAACACGGCCCTCTACCGAAAAGGCCTCGCCCCCGCGGGCGCCACCGGCCGCGAAGACCTCCTCCTCTTTGCGGTCGCGCGGCTCTTCCTCGACAACTTCGACCACATCCAGATCTCCTGGGGCAAGGTCGGGACGAAGATGGCGGAGCTCGGGCTTCTTGCGGGCGGCGACGACCTCGGCGGGACGATGTTCTGCGACGACGTCAGCACGGATGCCGGCGGCGAGGGCGCCGACTACCTCGATCCGGCGGAGATGCGGCGGATCGCCGAAGATCTCGGCCGGACGCTCCGGCAGCGGACGACGACCTACGGGACGGTCTAACGGGAATTCACATCCGGTTCAGGGCCTCCCTCCCCGGCATCCCGATCTCGACGCGGCGCTGCACGGCGGGGAGGTTCACCGCCTTCACCTCGGCGTCCATCAGGCTGTCGAGGTTATCAAGGGTCGAATCCTCCGATGCGCCGACAATCGCCGCGGGAACCCCGGCGTTCGCGAGCGCCTCGATATCGAAACCGTCCGTCCCGATCATCCCCTCGTCGGTCACCCAGGTCATCAGGCTGGTGCTCCCGACCGGGATGACGTAGCCGTATGCGTCCTTGTAGCTGAGCCTTGTGCGCTGGTGGCACAGGATCTGTTGTGCCATGGGCGCCGGGATACCCCCGGAACTGATAAGTGTATGCACCACCGCCGGGCGCGCCCGAAGGTTCTTGTCCTGACCGGGCCAGATCAACGTATCCCACACGGGGAGACGGATGAAGTGTATGACGCCGCCACTGCGAGAGATGCTTGACGACGTGCTTGCCGGCCACCGGCTCACGGAGGAGGAGGCCGTCCGCCTCCTCTCGACGCGCGACCGGGGCGTCCTCGCTATCGCCGCCGCCGCGGACGAACTCCGCGAGCGCAAGGTCGGCAACGTCGTCACCTACGTCCGCAACCAGAACATCAACGTCACCAACATCTGCGTGAACGCCTGCGGGTTCTGCGGCTTCTCCCGCAAACCGGGCGACGCCGATACCTTCTTTTACGGCGAGGCAGCGGTGCGGGAGAAGGCGCGGGCGGCGCGCGAGCGCAATGTGACCGAAATCTGCACGGTGAGCGGGCTCCACCCGGAGTTCGACGCTCAATCCTACGCCGATATCTACTCCTGGATAAGGGACGAGGTTCCCGGGGTACATATCCACGCGAGCAACCCGATGGAGGTGGCGTATGCCGCGCAAAAGAGCGGCATCTCCACCCGGGAAGTGCTGGAGATGATGAGGGATGCGGGACTCGGGACGCTCTGCGGTACCGCGGCCGAGATCCTGGTCGACGATGTCCGGCGGGTAATCTGCCCGGACAAGGTCGATACGGCGACCTGGGTCCGGATCATCAAAGAGGCGCACGGTCTTGGGATCCGGTCGACGGCGACGATCATGTACGGCCACTGCGAGAGCGAGGCGGACCGCGCCCGGCATCTTAGCGTCCTCCGCGAGATCCAGGACGAGACCCGCGGGTTCACGGAGTTCGTACCCCTCTCGTTCATCCACCCGAATACTCCTCTCTACCGGGCGGGGCTCGCCCGGGCCGGGGCGACCGGCAGAGAGGATCTCCTGATGTTTGCGGTCTCACGGCTCTTTTTGGACAACTTCGATCACATTCAGGCTTCCTGGGTGAAGGTCGGGACGAAGATGGCGGGGATGGCGCTCCTTTCGGGTGCAAACGACCTCGGCGGGACGCTCTTTGAGGAGAGCATATCCCGGGAAGCGGGCGCCCGGGACACCGAGTACCTGGATCCGGCCGAGATGCGGCGGATGGCCGGGGATCTCGGCCGGGTGCTCCGGCAGCGGATGACGACCTATGCCCTTCTTGGCTGATCACCGGGAAGAGCCGGACGGTTTTCGCTCCGCTCCTTCCATTCCCGGAAAAATATAAATATCAGTGGATAGATCGTCCCTCCTCAACGTCGGCCGGATGCCGGCGATAGGGGGGAAAACGGTATGTTAGACGGTGGTCTTGTTGGCCTTGCAATCCTCTTCTTCGTACTGGCACTTATCTTCGCCATACTCGGGGCCCGGGGCATTGCAGGGATGTCGATGTCGGTTGCAAAGTGGCTGGTCATCATCTTCATCGTCCTTGCGATAATATCGCTATTGCTCTGATGATCTGATGGGGGATGTGGGGCGTTCGGCTGCGGCACCCTTTTTTCCGGCGGATCTGCCCCGTATCGCGGGATCCGGTTTTCAATCTTCGGGCCGGAGGTACCTGACGATCGTATCCGCGACCGCCCTGGCCTTCTTCATCGCCTGCGCGTCTTTGCGGATATCCCCCGGCGCGTAGCCCTTCCCGCAGACGTAGCCGAGATACGAGAACTCGTGGGTGTTCAAGAACCCCTCAATGGTCTCGAGGGAGCGCTCGCACCCCCGGTCGGCGCAGACGGCGACGGCGACGGCTCTCCTCCCCGAAAGCCTCCTGTCGTGGTAGAGAGAGTAGGTCCGGTCGATCAGGTTCTTCGTCTGGCCGTTGATGTCGTAGTAGTAGGTCGGGGCGCCGAGAACCAGCACCTCGCAGTCGATTATCTTCTCTGCAACAAGGCCCCAGTCGTCATCCTCTATCACGCACCACTTCGCGTCCTTGCAGGCTTCGCACCCGGTGCAGGGCCGGATATCCATATCGGCGAGCGTCAGATACTCGGTCTCGATGCCCGCCTCCCGCACCCCGTCGAGGATGGTGGTGACGAGCGTCGCGGTATTGCCGTTTTTGCGCATGCTTCCGGAGATACCGAGAACGTTCATACCCTATGCTGGTTCCCCTCGTTCTTGATTCTTGTGATCCGGGCATCCAGCTTGAGACTCCTGAACGCTGCGGCGACCTCAGGGACCGGGTCGCCGGAACGGTAAAAGAGATGGGAAGGGCAGGCGCAGTCGCTGCATCCGAACCCGGGAACGTACTCCCCGGAGACGGCACGGGCAAGATCGCACTCGCAGTCCCGGTCTGTCGCGGCGGTGACGACGGCGGCGGGAAGAAAATGCGGGTCGAGGAGGAGGTAGTCGATGTGCCACCGGGGAGGACGGTCGCGGCGGCGGGCGAGCTGCAGGTGCCGCCGAACCCGGGCGAGCCCGCCGCTCCCCCGGGCGGAGCCCACGTAGACGTGGCTGCCGGCGGCAAACTCCCTCTCCCCGAGAGCGCCGACCCGGACGACGCAATGGGAGTTTTCGAGGACGAGGGCGTAGACCCCTTTATCCATAGAACCGGAGCGCCTCCCGGGCGGCCGCGATATGCCTCCCGCCGCCCCGGGCGACGGGCTCGCCGTGGCCGGGGTAGAGCCCCTCGACATCGAGGGCGCTGAGGCGCTCGATGGATGCCGCGAGCGCCGTCCGGTCGCCGCCCGGGAAGTCGTAGCGCCCGAAGGACCCGCCGGTAAAGACGGTGTCTCCGGAGAAGAGCAATTTTTCCGCCTCATTGTAGAGGCAGATCCCGCCCGGGGTGTGCCCGGGGGTGTGGATCACGCGAAGGTTCCCTATCCGGTCGCCGTCGGCAAGAACGGTGTCGGGAACGATCCCGGGCGCGTGGGCCCCGAAGACCATCGAGAGGCTCCGGGAATCGTCGAGGAGGCCGGGCGCGTCCGCCTCGTGGATGCAGACGGCGGCACCACCGCAGAGTCGCGCGATCTCCGCAAGATGGGCGATGTGGTCGTAGTGAGCGTGGGTGAGAACGATCGTATCGATCGCGGCGGCGTACGGCTCCACTGCCATCGGGAGAACGCCCGCGTCGATAAGGACGTTTTCGTAAACGAACGAATTGGCGTAGGTCGCATTGCTCGCGATCCACCGGACTGGCATGCAGACTAATATGGCTTCCGGGCAAATGGTTCTTATGCATACCCTGATCTCCGCGTGCCTGCGCGGGGTTCCCCCTGAGGTGGAGACGATCGCCCGGGAAGAGGATCTCCCCCCCCACGCCGCCGCGCGGGCCGTCGCCCGCGGCCGGATAGTCATTCCCGCAAACCCCGCGAGACCGCACCGGCTCTGCGCCATCGGGGAGGGCTGCAGGGTGCGGGTCAACGTGAACGTCGGGACGTCGGGAACACGGTGCGACGAGGATCTCGAGGCCGAGAAGGCGAAGGCGGCCCTTCGGGAGGGGGCGGACGCGCTGATGGACCTCTCGACCGGCGGCGATCTCGTCCGCATCCGGCAGAGGATCCTGGAGCTCGATGCGCCGGTCGGTACCGTCCCGGTCTACGAGGCGGTCCGGCGGGCGGGGAGTGCCGCGGATGTCGACGCCGATCTGTTGTTCAAGGTGATCCGGGAGCACTGCCGGCAGGGCGTGGACTTCCTGACGCTGCACTGCGGCGTGAACCGCGACGCGCTCGCGTCGCTCAAGGCCGACCCCCGGACGATGGGCGTTGTTTCCCGGGGCGGGGCGTTCCACGTGGCGATGATGGCCGCGACGGGCGAGGAGAATCCCCTTTACGCGGAGTACGACTACCTGCTCGAGATCCTCAGCGAGCACAACGTCGTCGTGAGCCTCGGCGACGGGATGCGGCCGGGCGCGCTCGTGGACGCCGGCCGTCTTGCGAAGTCGACCGAGTACCTGGCGCTCGGGCATCTCGCGAAACGAGCGCTCGCCGCCGGGGTGCAGCGGATGATCGAGGGGCCGGGGCATATCCCGGCCGACCAGATCGGCTACAACGTCCGGATGATCAAGGAGCTGACCGACGGCGCTCCGCTCTACCTGCTCGGCCCGCTCGTCACCGACGTGGCGCCGGGCTACGACCACGTCGTGGGGGCGATCGGCGGCGCGATCGCCTGCATGAACGGCGCCGACTTCCTCTGCATGGTCTCGCCGAGCGAGCACCTGGCGCTGCCGGACGTCCGCGACATCGTGGAGGGGACGCGGGCGGCGAAGATCGCGGCGCACGTCGGGAGCCTCTCCCGTGCCGCCGCGCACACGAAGAACCGCGAGATCCGGATGGCGGAGGCGCGCCGGGCGCTCGACTGGGAGAAGCAGTTCGAGGCGGCGCTTGCTCCTGAGGAGGCCCGGCGGCTTCACGAGCGCGACGGTGACCTCGAGACCTGCTCGATGTGCGGGGATCTCTGCGCCGTGAAGATGGTGCGGGATCTCCTCCCGGTGCCGGAAGAGCGGATGGAGCCGTGAGAAGGAGCGACTGGCTGCGGAGCCGCACCGGAGCCGGGGTGTCCCGGATCGTGAAAACGTCTCCTCACTTCACCCCGGACCGCCCGCCAATCCAGGCGATGATCGCATCCCGGCTCCGGCGGTAGGCCGCGAGCACCCTGTCGGGGGTTCCGGTGGCCCGGCCCGGGTCCGGGAAGTCGACGTGGATCGTCTCCTTCGTCCAGGGAAACATCGGGCAGACGCCCCCTGCACAGAGTACAACCGCGTAGTCCATCTCTTTTCCGTCGAAGAGGGCGAGGTCCTTCGCCCGCTGCTTCGAGATGTCTATCCCGATCTCGTCCATCACCCGTACGGCAAGAGGGTCGAGAGCGGTGGGGGTGATCCCGGCGGAGCAGACTTCATAGCGGTCGCCGTAGCGGGCACGGAGGTAGCCCTCCGCCATCTGGGTCCGTGCGGCGTTGTTCGTGCCGATGAAGAGCACTCTCTGCTTCATACCCCTCCCTGCACGGCCGGGTGGAAAAAGGTTGCCGGCATATGCCGCTGGCTCACGCGATGCTACGAAACGTGCGGCGGGCACCCCCGGCCCGGCAGGAGAGAGGAGGTCTCAGGCGCGCCCTGCCCCGAGGATCCGGACCGCGAGCAGGGCGGCGTTCACGCCGTTGTCCACCCCGACGCAGGCCACCGGAACACCTTTCGGCATCTGGGCGATCGAGAGGAGGGCGTCGAGGCCCATCAGCGTCCCGCTCACCGGGACGCCGATCACCGGCCGCTTCGTCTTTGAGGCAATCACTCCCGGGAGGCCGCCGAGAGCCCGGCGATCGCGATGAAGACCCGTGCATCGCTCGCCTTCACGTACTCGTCCAGCCGCTCGGGGTCGCGGTGCGCCGAGATCACCTTGTAGTCGTAGGACACGCCATGTTCCTTCAGGGTCTCAAAGACTTTCTCCGCGACGGGGCCGTCCGAGGCGGAACCGCAGATAACCGTGACGTCTGCCATATCCAGCTTCAATTGCGCCCCGCCTCTTTTTCACCCTGTCGATATTGCACGGTGGTGAGGTTGATATGAAACCACATCCAAGTTCCTTGCAGGAACAGCGTCTGTCCTCGACGAGACGATACGGACTGATATCTTATGGAACACGAACCACTCCTGATGATCCCGGGCCCGGTACCCATTCCGCAGCGGGTACGCGCCGCCATGACGCGGCAGGCCATCAACCACCGCGGCCCCGAGTTCGGCGCCGCATACGCGGACACTGTCCGGACCTTAAAGACCCTATTCGGCACCGAAAACGAGCTCTATATTATCAGCGGCTCGGGAAGCGCCGGCATGGAGGCCGGCGTCGCGAACTTTGCGCGGGACAAACGAATCGTCTCGCTCGTTAACGGCAAGTTCGGCGACCGTTTTGCAAAGATCGGCGCACGCTACGGCACCGTCACCGCTCTCGAGTCCGGGTGGGGAACCCCGCTCGATCTCGCGGCACTCGAGCGGGAACTCGAGGCCGGGGCCGAGGTCGTCACCATGGTCCACAACGAGACGAGCGCGGGTATCAGGAACCCCGCACCCGAGGTCGGGAAACTCGCCCGGAAGCACGACGCGCTCTTCATCATGGACGGGGTCACCTCCATCGGCGGCGACGACGTCCGGATGGACGAATGGGGCGTCGATGTCGCTGTCGTCGGCTCGCAGAAGTGCCTCGCGGCTCCCGCGGGCCTTGCGGCCATCGCCGTCGGCGAGCGTGCCTGGGACCGGATCTCGGAGAAGCGCCCCTTCTACCTTGATCTGGCCGCCTACCGAAAGAGCGGAACGAAGGCCCCGATGGAGACCCCCTACACCCCGGCGGTCCCGCTCTTCCTCGCGCTCTGCGAGGCCTGCAAGATCATCGAGGAAGAAGGCGTCGATGCCCGGGTCGCCCGCCACCGCCGAATGACCGAAGCCGTCCGCGCCGCGGCGAAGGCTGGGGTGTCGAACTCTTCCCGACCCTCGACGAATACCACGCCTACTCGAACACCGTGACCGCGATGCGGCTCCCCGAAGGTGTCACCGACACGGATCTCCGGGGAACCGTCAAGCAGTTCGGCATCGAGATTGCCGGCGGCCAGGACCATCTCAAGGGCAAGATCTTCCGGATCGGCACCATGGGCGGCGTCGGGGCGCAGGAGATCCTCGCCACCCTCGCGGCCGTCCAGTTCGCCCTGAAAAAGTCCAACGTTGCGGCCGGCGACGGTGTCGAAGCCGCTGCCGGGGTGCTGCTCAGATGAAGATCGGGATCGCCGACACGACGTTCGCCCGGGTCGACATGGGCGGGATTGCCGCAGAAGAGATCCGCAGGCACGCGAGCGTCGGACTGGAACGCTACGTCGTCCCCGGGATCAAGGATCTCCCGGTGGCGTGCAAGAAGTTGATCGAGGAGCGCGGGTGCGACCTCGTGATGGCGCTCGGGATGCCCGGGGGAGCGGAGAAAGACAAGGTCTGCGCCCACGAGGCCTCCCAGGGCCTCATCCTCTGCCAGCTGATGACGAACAAACACGTCATCGAGGTCTTCGTCCACGAGGACGAGGCAAGGAACGCCAAAGAACTTGCCTGGCTGATGGAGCAGCGGACGAGGGAGCACGCGGCGAACGCCGTCCGGCTCGCGCTCCGCCCGAAGGAGCTTGAGAAGCTCGCCGGGACCGGCCAGCGGCAGGGGTTCGAGGACGTCGGGCCCGCACGCCCCTGATGAAAAAAGTGAGGATTATCAACAACCGGTGCGAGTAGTACCACAGGAAGGATTAACATGACGGTAAAACTTGGATTTGTCGTCGCGGAGTTCAACCGCGACATCACCTACATGATGGAGATCGAGGCCCGGGAACACGCCGGATTCCTCGACGCGGAAGTTGCCGATACGATCTACGTCCCCGGCGCCTACGATATGCCGCTCGCGATCAAGAAACTGCTCGAACGCGACGAGATCGACGCGGTCGTCACCATCGGCTGCGTCATCGAGGGCGCCACCCAGCACGACGAGATCGTCGTACAGCACGCGTCGCGTAAGATCATCGATCTCTCCCTCGATTACGGCAAGCCCGTCGCGCTGGGCATCTCCGGGCCGGGGATGACCCGGATGGAAGCAACCGAGCGCATCGACTACGCGAAGCGCGCCGTCGAATCGGCCGTGAAGATGGTCCAGCGGTTGGAATGAGGGGCCTCTCGGAGAAGATTGCGGCCATCGCCCCCTCCGCGACGATCGAGATCTCGAACGCGGCAAAGCGGATGGCGCAGGAGGGCGTCGACGTCATCAGCCTCTCCATCGGGGAGCCGGATTTCGATACCCCACTCCACATCAAGGACGCCTGCATCGATGCCCTCCGTCGCGGCGAGACGCATTACGCCCCGAGCACCGGGATACCGGCGTTGACGGCCGCGATAGCCGAGAAGGTCGCCCGCGAGAATAACGTCCCCGCAAAGCCGGACGAGGTGATCGTCACCTGCGGGGCGAAAGACGCCATCTATGAGGCGATGGAGGCCGTGCTGAACCCGGGAGACGAGGCACTTATCCTCGATCCGGCGTGGGTATCCTACGAGCCTGCGTGGAGCTTGCAGGCGCCGTCGCCCGGCACCACCCGCTCTCGACCGGGACCTTCCAGGTCGACGACACCCTTCTCGAGGCCGTCGGTTCCCGGACGAAGATGGTCGTGGTCAACTCCCCCTCGAACCCTTCCGGCGCGGTGCTGGATGCGGCCTCGCTCCGGCTCGTCGCCGATATCTGCCGTGACCACGACCTCTACGTGCTCTCCGACGAGATCTACGAGAACCTGGTCTACGGCAAGGAGCACGTCTCCCTCGCCTCGCTCGACGGTATGGCCGAGCGGACGATCACGATCAACGGGTTCTCGAAGGCCTACGCGATGACCGGGTGGCGGATCGGCTACGCGGTTGCTCCCCGCCCGATCCTCCGGCAGATGGAGAAGGTGCAGCAGCACACCATATCGCACCCGGCGACGTTTGCGATGTTCGGCGCCCTCGCCGCGCTCCGGGGCAGCCAGGACTGCGTGGAAGCGATGCGCCGCGAGTTCGAGCGCCGGCGAGACTACCTCATCCCGGCGCTCCGCGACCTCGGCTACGCCACCGCTCCGGCGGACGGGGCTTTCTACGCCTACGTGCAGGTCGACGGGGACGACATGGCGATCGCCCGGTCGTGGCTCCACGACGCCCATGTGGCGGTCACCCCGGGAACCGCGTTCGGCACTCCCGGCTGGCTCCGGCTCTCCTACGCGACCGCGATGGAGAACCTCGAAGAAGCGGTCGAACGAATAGCGCGGGTCTAAAGCCCTTTCTTTTTTTCCGAAATCCGTTCTCGCTGCCATGCCGGCAGGCGCTGCAGCCTCTCGTAGTATTTGGCCGCTTCGGCGGGACGGTCGAGACTGATGAGGGCCACCGCTTTCCCGTTGAGCGCTTCGATATTGTCGGGGCTCGCGGCGAGCGCCTGGTCGTAGCAGTCGAGCGCCTCCTCGCAGCGTTCCAGGATCACGAGTGCGTTCCCCATCGTGTTCCAGACCTCGACTCTCGAGGGATCGATCTCGAGCGCATGGGTGTAGCAGGTGACGGCTTCTCTGTACCGCGCAAGGACGAAGAGCGCGAGCCCTTTATTGTACCAGGCGTCCGCGTTCTCCGGGTGGGCCAGGAGTTCCTGGTCGTAGCAGACGAGCGCCTTGTCGTAATGCGACAGAACCGAGAGAACGCTCGCTTTGTTGTTCCAGACCCGGCGGTTCTCCGGGTCGATCTCGATCGCCCGCTCGTAGCAGACGAGCGCCTCCTCGTAGTGACCCAGGTGGTAGAGTGCGTTGCCGCAGTTGTTCCAGGCGACGGCGTTCTCGGGGTGCGCCCTGACCACGGCCCGATAGCAGTCGATCGCGGCCTCGCAGTCCCCGAGGGCGTAGTAACTCTCGCCCCGGTAGTATTCTGCGTCGGTGTGGTCGGCCTGGAGTTTGAGCGCCTGGCCCAGACACTCTATCGCGTCCCCGTAGCGCTTCAGGGTAAAGTAGAGCAGGCCCTTCTGGTACCAGATCTCCGCGTCGACGGCGTTCACCCGGAGCGCGCGGTCGAAGCAGGCGAGCGAGAGGTCGTAGCGCTTCAGCTTCTTCAGCACCGTGGCCTTGTGGTGCCAGATACCGGGATAATCGGGGTTGAGCCGGAACGCCCGCTCGTAGCAGTCGAGCGCCTCTTCGTAGTGTTCCAGGTTCTGCAGTGCCCGGCCCCGGTTGTACCAGATCTCCGCGTCGTCGGGACGGAGAGCGATCGCGCGGTCGAAGCACCCGATCGCCTCTTCGTATCGCTGGAGCGCCGAAAGCGCACACCCCCGGGTGTACCAGGTATCGACGTGGTTCGGGTCGATGGCGACGGCGCGGTCGTAGGATTCGAGCGCGTCCTCGTAGCGGGAGAGGAGGGTCTCGATGGTCCCCCTGGCATACCAGACGTTTGCGTTTTTTGGCTCGAGTGCGACCACCCGGTCGTAGCACTCGATCGCCGCCTCGTACCGGCGTTCGGCGGCAAGCGCCGTGCCGCGGGCGAGCCAGGCATCGACCCGGTTCGGTTCGAGCGCGACCACCCGGTCGTAGCACGCGATTGCCTCGGGGATAAGCCCGATCTTTCTGAGGGCGTGGCCCCGGACGAACCAGGCGTTCGCAGAGTCCGATGCGAGTCTCACCGCCTGGCCGCAGGAACCGATCGCCTCCCGGTACTCCCCGAGGTCGTAGAGCGCCTGCCCCCGGGCCAGCCAGAACCGGCCGCAGGCCGGGTCGATACTGATCGCCTGGTCGAAGCATTCGATTGCTTCCCGGTGGCTCCCGGCGCCAGCGAGGGCGAGCCCCCTGTAATACCAGGCGGCGCCGGCGCCGGCGCCGGCGCTCTGGTGAATGGCCCGGTCGTAGCACTCGACAGCCTGGTCGTACTGCCCCTGCTCGGCGTATGCCCGTCCTTTTTTGCACCAGGCCTCGGCGCTCTTCCAGGGGAGTTCCATTTCGTGAGAGGTAGCGCCACCGGGTAAAAAAGCGTTTCGATAGAGTTCGCAGGGATCTCTCTTGCCGGAGGAAAAACCCCGTTTCGCAGTCTCTCCTTCCCGGATCCGGGCCGGTCCGGTGCGCCGGATCGATTGGCAATATATACATGGTTCGGGATCCAAACCGGAAATCACGGTATCCCTGGTGGGCCGGATGAGCATGAGAAAGAGGATGCGCGATACCCCGAACCGCGATCGTCCGCGCGAGAGACTGGCGACACGAGGACCGCAGGCGCTCACCGATGCCGAACTGCTCGCCCTTCTCCTCGGGCGGGGCACGAAGGAACGGGACGTCTGGCAGGTCGCGGGTGACGTCGAACGCTATCTGGAGCATGCCAGGGGCGATCTCTCTTATGATGACCTTCTCGCGATAGACGGGATCGGCTCGGCGAAAGCCTGCGAGATCATGGCCTGCTTCGAACTGGGGCGGCGGTATCTCGGAGGCGACGGCGTCTCCGGGCACCGGATCGCCCGTCCCGAGGACGTGCTCCCGCTGGTTGAGAAGTGGCGGGACAAAAAGCAGGAGTACTTCATTTGCATCACCTTAAACGGTGCCGGCGAGGTGATCGAGCGCCGGGTGGTCACCGTCGGCATCCTGAACCAGAGCCTCGTCCACCCCCGGGAGGTCTTCTCCGAGGCGATCACCGACCGTGCGGCCTCGGTCATCCTGGTCCATAACCATCCTTCGGGCACGCTCGAGCCCTCCACCCAGGACATCGGGATCACCCGGCAGCTCGTCGAGGCCGGGTCGATCCTCGGTATTCGGGTGCTCGACCACATCATCGTCACGAAGAACGGCCACGCGAGCTTGAAGGAGCTCGGGCACCTGTAACGGCGGGGACGTAATCGATACAGATCACGGTTGACGTGCCGGCGGCGCGTGCGAGGATCGCCATGCGGTACGGGGTCCGGGGACGAACCGCCCCCGTCCCCCGCTTTGAGCCGGACCCTGTCGGAGGATCCCGGAAATCCGGTGAATATCCCCGCATTCGGCATCACTATCCTGAAAAAAGTTTATACCTTCCCATCGGCCAAGAGTATACGAGGCGTACTTACCATGGATACTGGATTTCTCCGGGTGTTGCTCGATCCCGGGCGGTTTTTCGAGGCGCGGATGCAGGACAGGCCGAGCCTGAAGATACCGGCGCTGATCGCGCTCGCCGTCGGGCTGATCGGTGCGGTCTCGGTCATACCGATGATGGATCTAACCATGGCCATGCTTCCCGCGGAGATGCAGGGTCTCGGGGTGTTCATGACGATCATCTTCGCAGCCATTGCCTTCGCCGGCGGGTTCCTGGGCTGGATCATCTACGGTTTCGTCTTCCACCTCGTCTCGATGATCTTCAAGGGCCAGGGCCCCCTCGAGCGGACGATGGAGTTCACCGGCTACGGGCTTCTGCCCCAGGTATTCGGGGGTATCATCGGGACCTACTTCTCCTACCAGCTCCTCTCGGGCCTGAACGTCCCGCCCATGACAAACCCCGAACAGATCGCGGAGTTCTCCGAGGAACTGGTGAGCGTTCTCGCGACCGATCCTCTGGCGCAGATCGCCGGGATCGTGACCATCCTCTTCACGATCTGGAGTGCGAACATCTGGATCTTCGGTATGAAGTACGCGCGGAACCTCTCCACGCGGGACGCGGTTCTCACCGTCGGGATACCCGTGGGGCTTTATATCCTCTATCTGCTCATCACACTTGCCGGATGGCTGTAACATGAAACCACTCAACGTTTTGATTATATCACTCCTCTGTGCCGCGATAGCCCTCGTTGCACCGGTTAGCGCCGCTCCTGCGGACGTCACGGTGGTCTCCTCCTCGCTCGACCCCTCGGTCCTGATGAAGGGGGATACCGCGACGCTGACGGTGGTGGTCCAGAACAACGGCGCCGAACCGGTCGCGATCCGGAACGCCCGGCTCTACGGCGCGGAGGTCGTGCCGTTGAGCGATCCCTACCCCTCGGTCGGGGAGCTCGGGGCCGGGAACAGCAAGACGTTCACCTTCACCGTCCAGGCGGGCCGCCGGGAGGGGACGTTCTACCCGACGTTCGTGCTCGACTTCCGGGACGGTGCCGGCAGCCTGCGCTACCCGGTCCCGGTCCAGGTCGAGGATACCCCGCTCAGCGCGTCGGTAATCAGCAAACCGGACGCCTTCGCCGCGTCGCGGACGGCCGACATCACCGTCCGGGTGGGCAACCCGCGGCCGAACGCCGCCTCGGGCGTCCAGGTGATTCCGCAGGGGAGCGGGTTTTCCGTCACCCCGACCGGCGGGTTCATCGGGGCGCTCGCCCCCGACGCCTCCGGGACGGTCACGTTCAACCTGACGCCCACTGCGGAAACGGACGTCACGTTCCGGGTGGTCTGGCGCAACGGGATCAACACCCATACTACGGATCTGATGCTGCCGGTTGCGTTCGGCGAGGACAAGAAGCAGGCCGACCCCGTCATCACCAACGTCGAGGTCACGCCGATCGCCGGGGGCTACCGGATCGTGGGCGACGTCATGAACGCCGGCCTCGAGTCCGCCCGGTCGGTGCTGGTCACCCCCGGCGCACCCGCGACGCCCATCGACCCGTTCCGGGTCTACGTCGTCGGGACGCTTGATTCCGACGACATCTCGTCGTTTGAGGTGACGTTCACGACCGACGGAACCGTGGAGGAGATCCCGGTCGTCGTCGAGTACCGGGACGACGACGGGAACCGCTACACGTCGACGCGGATGGTCGGGCTCGGTAGCGCACCCGCACCCATCGACGAGCAGCGGGAAGACGGCGGGTTCCCGGTTGTCGGGCTCATTGTCGTGGTGCTGGTCGCGCTCGGGATCGCCGGGGCAATCTACTACTCGTGGAAGCGGACGTAACGACGATGCCGGTCATCAGTTTCGAGCACGTCACCAAGGTCTACCCCCTCCCGGCGGGCGACGTCGTGGCGCTCGACGGCGTCGATCTCGCCATCGAGCAGGGCGAGTTCGTCCTGGTCATGGGCCCCTCGGGGTCGGGGAAGTCGACGCTCTTAAACATCATGGGGTCGCTCGACGTTCCGACCTCGGGCGAGGTCACGATCGCCGAAAAGCGCATCGGCGGGATGGACGACGACGACCTGACCCTTCTGCGGCGCGACCATATCGGGTTCGTCTTCCAGCAGTTCAACCTGATCCCGCTGCTTTCCATCGTCGAGAACGTCGAGTATCCCCTGATCCTGAAGGGGCGGCAGAACGGCACCCGGGAACGGGCGGAAGAAGTCCTCGAAGCGGTCGGGATCGAGAAGACCCATTTCACCCATAAGCCGGGCGAGATCTCCGGCGGGCAGCAGCAGCGGGTCGCCATCGCCCGGGCGCTCGTCAACGACCCCGCCTTCCTCCTCTGCGACGAACCGACCGGCAACCTGGACTCGAAGACCGGCACCGCCATCATGACCCTCCTCGATAAGATGAACCGCGAGGACGGCAAGACCGTCGTCATGGTCACCCACGACCCCCGCATGACCGAATACGCCGACCGGACCATCCGCCTCGTCGACGGGAGGATCGCATGACGTTCTTCGACCTCGCCCGCCGGAACGTCGTCCGCCACTGGCTCCGGTCGTCTCTTGCGGTCATCGGGATCGTCATCGGCGTCATTGCGATCGCCTCCCTCGGCATCATGGGCAACAGCATCGGCTTGATGTTCAACGACATGGTCAGCGACGTCGGCGACACCGTCATCGTCTCCCCGGCGATGGGCGTGGGCGGCGGCAAACTCACCGAGCGGCAGATCTCCGACCTCGCCCGGGCGGTCGGCTCCAACGACGTCATACCGTTCTCGAGCACCGCCGACAGGTTAGCCGTGGGCGATAAGGAGAGCGCCGCGATGATCTACGCGATCCCCACCGGAGATATCCCCGCTCTGCTCGACGTGGAGTCGGGGGGCTACCCGAGGGATACGGGCGGCGGGTGCCTGGTCGGGAGCGAGCTTGCTGCGAACAGCAGGGATAACGGCCTGAAACTCGGTGCCCGGGTCAGGATCGGCGACGAGACCCTTCGGGTGGTCGGCGTGCTCAAGGAGCGGGGAATGGGATTCGACATCAATCCCGACTACGCCATCGTCGTGCCCTACACCTGGTATTCGAATCACTACGACGAGGACGATTACGACCAGGCTATCGTGAAGGTCAGGGACGTCAACAACATCGACGCGGTCAAGGAGTCGATCGAGCAGAGGATGAACCGCCGGGAGGATACCGTCAACGTCATGGATACCCGGGGAATCCTCGAGAGTGTCTTCGCGGCCACCGAGTCGATTACGGTGTTTCTCGCGGGAATCGGCGCGATATCGCTCCTCGTTGCCGGCGTCTCGATCCTGAACGTGATGCTGATGTCGGTTACCGAGCGGATCAAGGAGATCGGCGTTCTCCGGAGCATCGGCACCCGCCGGAGCGAGGTGATGCGGATGTTCATCTACGAGGCTCTCTTCCTCGGCCTTGCGGGCGCTCTCATCGGGGGCGTGCTCAGTTTCTGCGCCGGTTACGTGGTGACGGCGGTCTTCGTCGAGAACCCTGATTACCTCTTCGACCCGACGAGCCTCCTCTACATCGTCTTCGGGATGGCCTTCGGCGTCATCACGAGCGTGGCGTCCGGCCTCTACCCGGCCTGGAAGGCGGCGCACTTAAACCCGATCCAGGCGCTGCGCCACGAGTGACGGCCTGGCCCATACATCTCTCTTTTTCCCGATCGATATCGTCACGGAGCGTCTCGAGGAGTTCGTCGATCGTTTCAGGCGCACCGGGGAGGAGGGCGAGGTACTCGCGCTCCCCCTCGACGACGAGGAGCGCAACCGGGGTCAGGCTGAGTGCGGCCGCTCCCCCCATACAGAGCGTGAATGTCCTGACGACGGGAATGATGCACCGGCCGCCTGCCGTACGGCCGCCGCCGACGACGAGATCGGTTCCTTCAGGCACCCGGGACACCTCTTCCCGATACCTGGCGGAGCCGTTCTCTCACCGGTCTTTTCAGAAGCGCCTTTGCGACCGCGATGAGGATCAGGAGCGGGCGGCGGATCTGCATCCGGAGTATGAAGGTGCCTTCGAAGACCTCGCGGTCGAAGACCGGGGTCATCGCGAAGTCGATCGCCTCCGCCGGCCAGAGCGCGTAACGGGCGGCGGTGCAGTAGCCGTACACGACGCCGGTGTCGGCGGGGCTCTCGAGGCCGAGGATGATGTCCCCCCGGAGCGTCTCAAGGCGGAGAGACCGGTAGACGGCTTCGAGGATCCTCCGGATATGCGGCCAGAGGTCGCCGGCGGCGTCGAGGTACTCCCGCACCGGCCGCCTCTCCTCGACCCTTTTTTCTTTCTCCTCGGGTTTTTCTGCCATCATCTCCCCGAGATCCCGGGTCATGATCCGGCGTTCGGCGAGGAGGATCTCGAGCACCTGCACCTCGTCGGCGACCAGGATCCTCGCCCCCGCGATGCCCCAGGCTACGGTTGCCGTCGCCCGGGCCCTCTCCCGGCTGCAGTCGGCGACCGCCGAGACGGTCACCGGAACCAGGTAGAGGGCCAGCAGAAGAACGAGGATAAGGACGGCGGCGACGAGCAGGATGAAGAAAAGAAGGGTCGCGACCATGGAATGGAGGGGAAGAGAGCCCTACGCCTCTCCTTCGCCGCCGATCGGGATTTCCTTTCCGCCTTCCGGCGCGGGGGACGTCCTGCCGCCCTTGCGCTGCTGCACCATCTCGGAGCCCTTCTCGAGCACCCGCTCGACGTGGGGGCCGACCGCCTCTCCGATCGTCGAGATGACCTCGGCGATCTCGCTCTTCTTCTTCAGCGACACCACCTGGATGCCCTCGGGGCCGGGGACGCCTTTGGTGATGATGATCAGGGCGACGGCCGATATCCCGCCGCCGCCGGCACTCGCGGACCCGGATCCGCCGGCAGGGCCGCCTTCCTTCTTCTCACCGGAGCCTTCGCCGCCGCCGAACCCGAGCCCGAACTCGGCGACCGGTATGATAACCCGCTCGCCGGCCTCGATCGGGGCACCGAGGACCGCGCTCGCGCAGAGCGTTCGTGCAAGTTGATCGACGGTTATCTGAAGCATCGATTCGCCAGTCAAATTATTCACCACAGGTAATCCACTCTCCGGCCTCGTATATAATGGTTGGGGTTTCCCGGCGCCCGCCTGCCGTTTAGGGAGGACGGCGGGCGTCCTCACGGCAGGAGCCGCCATCCCACGGCCAATGCGGCGAGGATGGCGAGGCCGAGCGCGGCGACGAGCGCCATACGGAAGGAGAGGTTTACGAACCGATTGAGGACGGTCGCGAGTTCCCGTCGGTAGATGTAGGCGAACAACCCTGCTATCAGGAGGAAAAAGAGCCACTCGCTCGGCTGGGCGAGCTCCCGGAGAACCGACTCCCAGAAGTAGTCCTCCGGGTAGCCGTGCTGCGGGAGAGGGCCGAGGAACGGCCAGAACCACTCGACCGGGTGGCGCCACATCCCGTCGAGGAACTGGTGGCTCGCCATCCCGGCGGCAACGGCGAGGAGATCGAGCCGCCGGCGGTAGCGGTAGAGGATGAGGCCGGCGATGACGACCAGGGAGAGGATGGTGAGGCCGTGGAAGTAGATCCTGCCGTAGTCCAGGGTTCCGGCGAGGACGATGTGCCCGAGCGGCTTGTCGATCAGGTCGGGAAGCACGGCGCCCAGCGTGGCGAGCGCGAGAACCCGCCTGTCGCCGGCGATCGCCGCGAACACGACGCCTATGAGGAGACCGGCCATGGCGTGGGCGAGGAGGTACATCGCTATTCCGTGGCGGGGCGTGCATATACTCTTTTCTCGTGCGGATCGGACAGGAATCGGGCCCGTGGAGCACCAAGATGATCTGGGGTGATCAATAATGTTGGATAATGTATATATGTGTGCAGAGTACACCGTGATGCATGCAGACGAAGATCCTCCTTGACGAGGAGGAGATGCCGAAACGATGGTACAACATCCAGGCAGACCTCCCGACGCCCATGGATCCGCCCCTTCACCCGGCTACCGGGAAACCGGCGGTCCCCGACGATCTCCGCCACATCTTCCCGATGGAACTGATCCGGCAGGAGATGAGCACCGAGCGCTACATCGATATCCCTGAGGAAGTCCGTGATATCCTGACCCTCTGGAGGCCGAGCCCGCTCTACCGGGCGAGAAGGCTCGAAGCGGCCTTGAAGACCCCGGCGAAGATCTACTTCAAGTGGGAGGGCGTGAGCCCGCCGGGGTCGCACAAGCCCAACACCGCCATCCCCCAGGCCTACTACAACCGCGAGGAGGGGATCGAGCGGCTCGCGACCGAGACCGGAGCGGGGCAGTGGGGGTCGTCGCTCGCGTTTGCGACGAGCCTCTTCGACATGGAGTGCACCGTCTACATGGTCAGAACCTCCTACGACCAGAAGCCCTACCGCAAAAGCATGATGCAGGTCTACGGCGCCGAGTGCATCCCGAGCCCGTCGGAGAGGACCCGGTCCGGCCAGGCGATCCTCGCCCGCGACCCGGATACGCCGGGTTCCCTCGGGATCGCCATCTCCGAGGCGGTCGAGGATGCGGCCAGCCACGAGAATACGAACTACGCCCTCGGCTCCGTCCTCAACCACGTCTGCCTTCACCAGACGATCATCGGCCAGGAGGCACAGCAGCAGCTCGCGGCCGTGGACGCCTACCCCGACGTGGTGATCGGGTGCGTCGGCGGCGGGAGCAACTATGCGGGGCTTGCCTTCCCGTTTGCGGGCGATAAGATTACCGGGAAGCATCCTGAGACCGATCTCATTGCGGTGGAGCCTTCCGCCTGCCCGACCCTGACGAAGGGGCTCTATGCCTACGACTTCGGCGACGTTGCGGGGCTGACCCCGCTCATGCGGATGTTCACCCTCGGCCACGACTTCGTCCCGCCGGCGATCCATGCCGGAGGGCTCCGCTACCACGGGGCCTCCCCGCTCGTCTCCCGGCTCGCCCAGGATGGGGTGATCTGGCCGGTCGCTTACCGGCAGAACGAGGTCTTCGAGGCCGCCGTGATGTTCGCCCGGACGGAAGGGATCGTCGTCGCGCCCGAGGCCGCTCACGCGGTGAAGGCCGCGGTCGACGAGGCGCTCCGGTGCCGGGAGACCGGTGACGCGAAGACGATCCTCTTCAACAACTCCGGGCACGGCAACTTCGATTTCTCCTCCTATGAGGCCTACTTTGCAGGAAAGCTCGTCGACTACGAGTACCCGGCGGAGCTGATCAAAGAGTCGCTCGCCCGGTTGCCGGTGACGGGGTGATGCCGGTGGACTGGGCAGCGCTCCAAGAGAGCTGAACACGACCCCGGGATACGACGAGGCCGTTGCCGCGGCGGACGCGGCCGGCCGGCCTCTTGTTGTCCCTGTTTTTGTAGAGATCCCGCTCCCCGCGGCATCGCCGGCCGACCTCTATGCCTCCCTCCGGGACGGCCCGGGGTTCCTGCTGGAGTCGCTCGAGGGGAGCGAGAAGGCCGCCCGTTACTCGTTCATCTGCACCGTCCCTGCCGCGACCGTCGCCGTTGCCTCCGACGGCACCCTGACGGTCTCCGGTAATTCGCGTATCCGGGAGGTTGCCGCCGGCGTCGAGGGCGAGGATCCCCTCGATGCCCTCCGGTCGTTCATGGGCCGGTTCCGGGTCGCCTCCGCGCCGTTCCCCCGGTTCTCGGGGGGGCTTACCGGTTACTTCTCCTACGACCTCGTCTCGTCCCTCTACCCGGTTCCCGGACCGGAGGGGGCCGAAGAACCCGTCGCCCGGTTCATGCTGGCGCAGGACTGCCTCGCCCTCGACCACAAAAGAGAGCGGCTCGCGGTCGTCGCGAACCTGCTGGTTGCCGACGGGACCGACGCGGAGGAGGAGTATGCCCGGGCCGGGACAGCGATCGCGGAACGGGCCGCCCGGATTTGCGATCTCCCGCCGCTGTCCCCGTGCGGGCCGTGCAGGTCCGGCGTCCCGGCGTCGTCCTGCACCCCGGACGAGTTTTCGGACGCGGTTCTCCGGATCAAAGAGCATATCGCGGCGGGTGACGTCTTCCAGGCCGTCCTCTCCCGGCGGCTCGCCTGCCGCATCGAGGGTGACCCGTTCGCCGTCTACCGGCGGCTCCGGGCGGAAAACCCGAGCCCCTACATGTACTACCTGGACTTCGGCGACCGCCAGGTCGCCGGGAGCAGCCCCGAGATGCTCGTCCGGGTGGAGGACGGCCGGGTGACGACCGTCCCGATCGCCGGTACCCGGCCGCGGGGGAAGACCCCGGCCGAAGACGACCTGCTCGCGGCCGAACTCCTCGCCGACGAGAAGGAGCGGGCGGAGCACGTCATGCTCGTCGACCTGGCAAGAAACGATGTCGGGGCTGTCTCCGCCTTCGGAACCGTCTCGGTGACGGATTTCATGACCGTCGAGCGGTTCTCCCACGTCCAGCACATCGTCTCGACGGTCTCGGGCACACTCCGGGAGGGATGCGACCGGTTCGACGCCCTCCGCTCCTGTTTCCCCGCGGGAACCGTCTCGGGCGCCCCGAAGGTCCGGGCGATGCAGATCATCGGCGAGACGGAGAGGCTTCGGCGCGGGATCTACGCCGGGGCCGTCGGCTACGTCGGGTTTTCCGGCACGATGGACCTTGCGATAGCCATCCGGACGGTTCTGGTGCAGGACGGCGTCGCGTCCGTCCAGGTGGGGGCCGGGATCGTGGCCGACTCCGATCCCGGCCGGGAGTGGATCGAGACCGGAAACAAAGGGCGGGCGATGCTTGCGGCGCTCGGCGCGGAGGTGGAGTGATGCGGGTGCTCGTCATCGACAGCTACGACAGTTTCACCTTCAACCTCTGTCAGCAGATCGGGGTGCTCGGGGCGGAGCCGGTCGTGGTGAAGAGCGATACGCCGTTTGAGCGGCTACGGTCCGAATCGTTCGATCGCGTCGTCCTCTCGCCCGGCCCGGGGCATCCCCGGGACTCCGCTCTCTACCGGGAGGTTCTCGACTCGATCAGCCGCACCGTCCCGACGCTCGGGGTCTGCCTCGGCCACCAGGCGATCGGCCTTGTCTTCGGCGCCAGGATCGCCCGGGCGGATCGGCTGATGCACGGGAAGCGGTCGCTCGTCCGGCACGACGGTGCGGGGATCTACGCAGGCGTGCCCGATCCCCTCGTCGCGACCCGCTACCACTCGCTCGTCATCGACCCGGCATCCGTCCCTGACTGCCTCGCGGTGACCGCCACGAGCGACGACGGGGCGATCATGGGCGTCCGGCACCGGGAGTTCCCGATCGAGGGGGTGCAGTTCCACCCGGAGAGCATCCTCACCCCCGAGGGGGCCCGATTGGTGGCAAACTTCCTCTTCGGCCCGGGAGGTGCGGCATGATTCGCGAGGCGATCGCCCGGGTCTCCTCGGGCACGGATCTCACCCCGGCCGAGGCTGGAGGGGTGATGGCGGAGATCATGCACGGCGCGGCGACACCCGCCCAGATCGGCGGATTCCTCACGGCTCTGCGGATGAAGGGGGAGACCGTTGCAGAGATTGCGGCGTTCGCCCGGGCGATGCGTTCGGCGGCCGTCCCGGTCTCTCTTCCCGCCCCGGAGGCGCGGGTGGATACCTGCGGGACCGGGGGCGACGGTGCCGGGACGTTCAACATCAGCACCGCTGCGGCCTTCGTCGCGGCCGGAGCGGGCGTCCCGGTCGTGAAGCACGGGAACCGGGGGGTTTCGAGCCGGTGCGGCTCGGCCGACGTCCTCGAGGCGCTCGGGGTCTCCGTCGCGATCCCGCCCGACCGGGTCGGGGAGGTTCTTGCGGCCGCGGGGATCGCGTTCCTCTTCGCCCCGGCCTACCACCCGGCGATGCAGTACGCCCGCACCGCCCGGCAGGAGATCGGGATACGGACGGTCTTCAACCTCCTCGGCCCCCTGACGAACCCGGCGGGTGCGGGAGCCCACCTCCTCGGCGTCTACGACCCCCGCCTGACCGTCCCGGTCGCCCGGGTGCTCGCCGACCTCGGGGCGGAGCGGGCGATGGTGGTCCACGGCGCGGGGCTCGACGAGATCGCGACGGCCGGCCCGACGACGGTCGCGGAACTCCGGGGCGGCGAGGTCATGACGTATACCCTCGACTGCACGGAGTTCGGGGTCCCGCGTTCATCCGTCGCCGCCCTCAGGGGAGGCGGGCCGGAAGAGAACGCCGCAACCCTTCTCGCCGTCCTCGCGGGCGAGGAGGGCCCCGCCCGGGATATCGTCCTTCTCAACGCCGGTGCGGCGATCTACCTCGGTGGAAAGGCCCGCGACATCGCCCGGGGGATTGCCCGTGCCGGGGTGTCGATCGACTCGGGGGCGGCGCTCGACCGGCTCCGCCGCCTGGCTGAGGCGACCGGAGGAGCGGCATGATCTTCGACGATATCGTCAGGTCGACCCGCGAGCGCCTCCGGGATCTCGATCAATCGGTCGTCGATCCCGATCCCCTGCCCCGCCGGAGCCTCGGAGCGTCCATCCGTGCCTGCGCCGAGAGGCACGCGGTCATCGCCGAGGTGAAGTACGCCTCCCCGTCGCGGGGGAGGATCCACGAAGGCTGCACGCCTGAGGCGATCGCCCGGGAGTTCGTCGCCGCCGGGGCCGCCGGCCTCTCGGTGCTGACCGAACCCACCTACTTTTCGGGGAGTATCGAGAACCTCGCCAGGGTGCGGCGTGCGGTCTCTGTCCCGGTTCTCCGCAAAGACTTCATCGTCGACGAACGCCAGCTCGGCGAGACCCGGGCGCTCGGCGCCGACGCCGTCCTCCTGATTGCCCGGGTGCTCGGGAACCGCCTCCCCGCGTTCGTCGACGGGGCGCTCGCACTCGGGCTCGAGCCGCTCGTCGAGGTTCACGACCGAAGCGAGATGGAGCGTGCTCTCGCGACGAATGCGACCCTCATCGGGATCAACAACCGTAACCTCGCGACGATGACGATCGATCTCTCGACGACCGTCCGCCTGGCGGGGGCGGCACGCGATGCAGGGAGGGTTGTGGTCTCGGAGAGCGGCATCATGTGGCCCTACGACGTGCGGAGCCTCTCCCGGCACTGCGACGCGTTCCTGATCGGGTCCGCCCTGATGTCGGCCCGCGACCGGCGCAAACGGCTGGAGGGGTTCGTATTCGCGTGAAGATCTGCGGGACGACGAGCGTTCGCGACGCACTCCTCGCCGTGGCGGCCGGAGCCGACGCGATCGGCGTGGTGCTCGCGAGCCCCTCCCCCCGGTCGGTGAGCCCTGAGGTGGCACGGGAGATATTTGCGGCGGTTTCGCCGTTCGTGACCACGGTCGCGGTCACCTCGACCGACCGGCCCGAAGACATCCCGGCGCTCCTCTCCTCGCGGCCGGACGCGGTGCAGGTGCCGGGCGATCTGGAGGTGCCCCGTGATGCGGGGGTGCGGGTCATCCGGATGCTCTCGCCCGGCGACGCTCTCCGGGACGACTGCGACGCGGTGATCGTCGATGGCAGCCGCGGAACCGGGCGGACGTTCGACCCCGGGTATGCCCGTGAGTGCGTGGCCGCCTCCCCGGTGCCGGTCATCCTAGCGGGAGGGCTCACCCCCGGCAACGTTGCAGAGGCAATCCTGGCGGTGCGGCCGTATGCGGTCGACGTCTGTTCGGGCGTCGAGGCGGCGCCGGGGATCAAGGACGAGTGCCTCGTGCGGGCGTTCGTGAAGATGTCGAGGACGATGTATCCATGAAAACAGGACGATACGGAGTATACGGCGGGCAGTACGTGCCCGAGACCCTGATGAGCGCGCTGATCGAGCTGGAGGAGACTTATGGGCGAATCCGCGAGGACCCGGAGTTCTCCAGCCGGCTCTCCTGGTACCTCCACGAGTACGCCGGGCGGGAGACGCCGCTCACCTTCTGCGGGAACCTCTCCCGTGACCTCGGCTGCCGGGTCTACCTCAAACGGGAAGACCTCCTCCACGGCGGTGCGCACAAACTGAACAACACCCTCGGCCAGGCGCTGATGGCGAAGTTCATGGGCAAGCGCCGGCTGATCGCGGAGACCGGCGCCGGGCAGCACGGCGTCGCGACGGCGATCGCGGGCGCGGCCCTCGGTCTGCCCGTCGAGGTCTACATGGGCGAGGTGGATACCCGCCGCCAGGCGTTGAACGTCTTTCGGATGGAACTCCTCGGCGCCCGGGTCATCCCGGTCGCCTCCGGGACGCGGACACTGAAGGACGCCATCAACGCGGCGATGCGCGACTGGGTGGCGAACCTCCGGGAGACCCACTACCTGCTCGGCTCCTGCGTCGGCCCGCACCCCTTCCCCCGGATCGTCCGCGACTTTCAGTCGGTGATCGGCGAGGAGACGAGAAGGCAGATCCTTGAACGGGAAGGGCGGCTCCCCGACACCGTCGTCGCCTGCGTCGGCGGGGGCTCGAACGCGATCGGCATCTTCTACCCGTTCGTCGGCGACGACGTGCGGCTCGTCGGCGTCGAAGCGGGAGGCGAGGGGCTCGATTCCGGCCGTCACGGGGCTTCGCTCTCTGCCGGTTCGGTCGGGGTCTTTCAGGGGGCGCTCTCCTACCTCCTCCAGGACGGCGACGGCCAGGCGCTCGAGACGCACTCCGTCGCCGCGGGCCTCGACCACCCCTCCGTCGGGCCGGAGCACGCCATGCTGAAGGATTCCGGGCGGGTCCGCTACGAGGCGGTCACCGACGCAGAGGCGCTCCACGCCTTCCGCTACCTCTCCCGCACCGAGGGGATCATCCCGGCGCTCGAGTCCGCCCACGCGGTCGCCTACGCTCTCCGGGCGGCGGACGATCTCGATAAGGACGACATCCTCGTCGTCAACCTCTCGGGGAGGGGGGACAAGGACGTCGCCGACGTCGCGAGTCTTCACGGGGGCGTTGCATGAGCCGGATCGCCGGCCTCTTTGCCCGGAAGAGCTCGGTCTTCATCGGGTTCACCGTCGCGGGGGACCCCGGGATCGAGGCGTCGTTTGGTGTGGCGAAGACGATGATCGACGCGGGCGCCGACCTCCTCGAGATCGCTGTCCCCTACGCCGACCCGGTGGCGGACGGCCCCGTGATCGAGCGGGCGCACGTCCGCGCCCTCCGGGCGGGGACCACGCCGGACGACGTCTTCGCCCTCGTCCGGGAGCTCAGGGGATATGCGCCGGCGCTCCCCCTCGTCCTCTTCACCTACCATAACATCATCCACCGCCGGGGGCCGGACCGGTTCTTTTCGGAGGCCGCGGCCGCCGGCGCGGACGGCGTCCTCATCGTCGACCTTCCCGTCGAGGAGTCGGGCGAGGTCGCACCCTACGCCGCCCGATACGGCATCGACCGGATCGCCCTCATCGCCCCGACGACGTCGCCGGAGCGGCAGCATGCGATCCTTTCCGGAGCATCCGGGTTTGTTTACCTGATCTCGCTCGAGGGGGTGACCGGCGAGCGCGACCGGCTCCCGCCCGGTATCGCCGGGCTGGTCGGCGCGGTGCGGGAGAAGACCGGTCTTCCTCTCGCCGTCGGGTTCGGGGTCTCACGCCCGGAACACGTCCGGACCGTCGCAGACGCCGGCGCGAACGGCGTCATCGTGGGGAGCGCCCTCGTCCGGCTGATCGAGGAGCACGCGGGCGACGAGGCCGGGATGCAGGATGCCCTCCGGGCGGCGATAGCCACCCTCCGGCGCGGGCTCGTCCCCGACCCCGAACCTGATATGCCCCGGCGCGAAAGGGTAGAGGGATGAGAAAGACCATCGGGTTCCTGGTCAACCCCATCGCCGGGATGGGCGGCGCCGTGGGGCTCGCGGGGACGGACGGGCAGGCGGCCGAAGCCCTCCGGCGCGGCGCCGTCCCACACTCTGCCGACCGGGCGGTGCAGGCCCTCTCCGCTCTCCGGGGTCAGGATATCGCATGGTGCACCTGTGCCGCGCCGATGGGCGAGGACGTCCTCGCGGCGGCCGGAATCGACCATTACACCGTCCTCTACCGGCCCGCCGTCCCGACGGGTGCGGCCGACACGAAGGCCGCGTGCCGGGCGTTCCTTGCGGCCGGGGTGGATCTCGTCGTCTTCTGCGGCGGGGACGGCACGGCCCGGGACGTCTTCGACGCAGTGGGGCGGGAGGTGCCTATCCTCGGCATCCCCGCCGGGGTGAAGATGTACTCGGCGGTCTTCTCGGTCAACCCGGCGGCGGCGGCCGACCTCATCCGCCGGGCGGGGGCGGTCCCCTGCCGGGACTCCGAGGTGATGGACGTCGACGAGGAGGCCTACCGCTCGGGGCGGCTTACCGCCCGGCTTTATGGCTACGCGTGCGTCCCCTACGTCGCGGAGCGGACGCAGGGCGGCAAGCAGGTCTTCGAGCAGCAGGACGAGGAGCGGGCGAAGGACGACATCGCGGCGTTCATCGCCGAGATCATGATCCCGGACACCCTCTATATCATCGGCGCCGGGAGCACGACGGCGCGGATCATGGAGCGCCTCGGGCTTCTCCCCACGCTCCTCGGGGTCGACGTCGTCAGGAACGGGGAGGCCCTCGCCCGCAATGCCGACGAGCGGACGCTGCTCGCCCTCCTCGACACCTACCCGCGGGCTAAGATCGTCGCGAGCCCCATCGGCGCCCAGGGGTTCGTCCTCGGGAGGGGGAACCAGCAGATCAGCCCCGCGGTGATCCGGAAGGCCGGGCTACGGAACCTGGTCGTGGTTGCCACGCCGGGGAAGCTCGCCGCAACACCCCTCCTCTACGTCGACTCCGGCGATCCGGCCCTCGACCGGGAGGTCGGGGACTCTCTCCAGGTCGTCTCCGGCTACCGGATTGCGCAGCGAAAGCGGGTCGTCCAGACCGGCTGACGGTGTCCCGGCCGTCTTCTCGCGCGAGTACTGCTCGGCAAGCTTGCGGAGGTCCCGGACTTTGGCGTTCGCCGCCTCGATGATCGAGAGAACCTCGAGGTAGCGGCTGTCCCCGAACGCGCCCTCCCTCTTGAGGTTGATGAGCTGTTCGCGGTAGCGGTCGTTGATGGCGTGCTGGAGTTCGACGTCCCGGCCGCGGAGTTCCGCGACGGTCGCGTCCAGGATCTTCGGGAAGAGGAGCCCGAGCCCGACGATGTTCTCGTCCAGGATCCGGTAGACGCCGTCCGTCTTCTTCACCAGGGCGGCGGGGGCGCCGTTGCCGTTCCCCGACATCCTGCGGAAGAACTCCCCGAGATCCGCCCCGAGGTCGCCGAGCCGCTCGATCTCGTTTGACATCCGTACCAGGAAGACCACCTCGGTCGCTTCCCCGTCAGAGAGCTGCCTCTTCGAGATCGCCCGGAGCGCCTGCTCGATCCTCGCATCGAGGTAGTTGTTCAGGCTCTTGAGCCGCTCGACCATCTGGTAGTCCGCCTCCTTTGAGGTGACGAGGTAGGTCATCGCCGCCCGGAAGAGGTCGAGCGTGACCTCATGGGCGTGTCTGAGTTCCTTTCGGATCACCTCGAACCCTGCTTGCGTGTCGTCGGGGATGCCCTCCTCGAGGTGGCGCGTCCGCATCAGGATCTCGGGCTCGCTCCCGGGCACCGCCCGCTCCACGACCTGCCCAAACCGCCCGATGAAGAGGAGGAAGACCGCCGCCGCGATCAGGTTGAAGATGAGGTGGGCGTTTGCCACCATCTGCGCCTCGGTCCCGCCGATCGCCGTCACGATGTCGGCGAACGGTACGAGGAAGGGCAGAATCAGGAGCACCCCGCCGAGGTTGAAGATGAAGTGGGCCGCCGCCGCCCGCCGGGAGTAGAGGTTCATCCGGGCGGAGGCGATCAGGGTCGTCGTGGTCGAACCGATGTTTGCGCCGAGCAGGATGGGGATCGCCTGCGGGAGGGTGAGCAGCCCCTGCTGGGCGAGGACGACGACGAGGCCGGTGGTGACGGAACTCGACTGCACCGCGGCGGTGAAGAGGAACCCGATCAGGACGGCGAGCGGGAGGGCCGAGTACTCGGTAACGAGCGCGATGATCTCGGGATCGCTCTGGAACGGGGTAAGCCCCGTGGAGATGAGGTTCAGGCTGAAGAGGACCAGGCCGAAGTAGAAGAGGGGTTTACCCAGGAACCGGTAGCGCCGCCCGAATATCCCGACGAGGAACCCGGCCGGGATCAGCACCTGCCCGAGAGCGGTCATCTTGAAGGCGACGAGCTGGGCGGTGACGGTCGTCCCGATGTTCGAGCCGATGATGATCCCGAGGCTCTGGAGGAACGAGAGCGTCCCGGCGTTGACGAGCCCGATGGTGATGATCGTGGTCGCCGCGCTCGACTGGACGAGGGCGGTGACGACGGCGCCGATGAGTGCGCCGACGACCGGCCGCGACGTCAGCCGCCCCAGGAGGTTCGCGAAGCTGCCTTTCGCGACCGCGAGAATCTCCCGCGAGAAGTTCTCTATCCCGTAGAAGAAGAGGATCAGGCCGGGTATGATGGCGAATAGGAGTTCCCACGGGACCATTGCTGTTCAGGGAGTATGGAGCCGCCGCCCTCAAATACCTCTCTACATGCATCCCGGCCGGAGAGTTCCGAAAGGGGGTTTTTTATTGATGCTGCGCCGCACTCTGGTGGTAAGCGAGGGGGAGCGCCTGTCTCTCCGGCGCCGTTTTTCACCCCTCCTCCTCGGCGTGTCTCTCTTCCCGGAGCCCCGGGGCGGGGGCGGCGGTCAGGCGGAGAACGGCGTAGATGACCGTGGCGACCAGCACGCACTCGAGGTAGAACCCGAAGACCCCGAAGGCGGAGAAGAGCAGGCTATACGCGGGGGTGCCCGCGGTGAGGGGCAGGACGCTCATGATCCCGTCGAAGAGCCACCCGAAGACCGGCACGCTGTCCGCGACGAGCGGAAGGGCGTCGCCCCGTTCCCACTGGCCCGGGTTTATCAGGAGGGCGAAGACGAACGGAACGGAGGCTGCAACGGCGACGAGCATCGCCTGCCGCGCTCTCCTGACCGGGACGGCGCCCGAGATAAGCGGAATCGGCGTCGCGGCTCCCGCGACCGCAAGGGTGACCATCACGAGAACGAAGACGGGGAGGACGAACGGTGGCGCCGGTCCGATGATCCCGGAGGCGGTTCTCGCAGTACCCGCCCAGATCACGCATGCGACGACCGCAACGAGCGGGGGGATGGTCGGCGATAGCGGGCTTTTGGGGAGCGAGGCGACGATCTTACCTGACATACTGCACCGTCCGGGACGTGAACCGGGGATTGAATTCCGCGGTCTGGCTGTTAGATCCTGTAACTCTTCCTGAGAAGTTACCTTCTTACTATATACGATTTCTGTCACGATCCTCTACACGTCGGGGTGAGTCAACCCATTCTGCTCATGGGGCGGGCTGCAAACGGCCGGGACATACGGTCCCGCGGATCCCGTCATGCAGGGCGATACCCCTCCCTCAGAACATGCAGGTATTATCGCCGGAAAAACGGTTTCGCCGGTTCATTGAGGATAAGGTGCAGGTTAAGCGTGTTTTTTGATCGAAGAAGCCCTGTCGACGAATAA
>NZ_JMIO01000048.1 GCF_000691865.1 Methanoculleus sp. MH98A
CCTCCCCCCCTAATGTGATACCCCCACGATCCAGTGCATCGGAATTGTTGGCAACTCCTATGTTCTGGCAGTTGTAATCAGAACGAGCGCCACAGTGGACTCCGATAGTCAGCCCGTGGTGCCCACACATCTCCCCACCCCGCACTCGATCACCCCTATAAGGAAAAAACAGAAGCAAAATTTACCACCAAAGTATAACAATCCCCCCTATTTTCGACAATACTATATACTGATACCATGAAGACTACACATCCACATACGGATGGAGAGACCAATGAGATCGCTAACCGCAATTCTTCTGGCCGTGGCCCTGGTCGCGGCGTTCACGTTTGTAAGCGGGTGCACCGGCACCGAAACCGGCGACGTAACGCATCTCCGGATAGGCTACCAGCCGAGCACGCACCAGGTTTCCCACACCACCGCGATGGAGAAGGGATGGTGGCAGGAAGACCTCGAACCGCTCGGCATCACGCAGGTGACCGACTACGAGTTCGGCACCGGCGCGCCCGAGATGCAGGCGATGCTTGCCGGCGACCTTGACATCGCCTTCGTCGGCGCCGCCCCGTTTGTCGCGGCCGTGAGCAGCGGGCTTGACGCCAAGATCGTTGCCGCGGTGCAGACCCAGGGCTCCGACCTGGTGCTCAGGACCGAGATCCCCTACTCGACCCCAGCCGACCTCGCGGGCAAGAAGATCGCCACCTTCCCGCCGGGAACAATCCAGGACACCATCCTGCGGTCCTGGCTGCAGGAGAACGGCGTCGACCCCGCAAGCGTCGAGATCGTCGCCATGGACCCCGGCGCCGCCACCACCGCCATCTCCGCGGGCCAGGTCGACGGCGTCTTCCTGCCCCACCCGTCCCCGGCCATCATCGCGGCGGAGGGCACGGGAAGAACCGTGGTTAAATCGGGCGAGATGATGAAAGACCACGCATGCTGCGTCCTCGTTGCAAGCGGCTCCCTGATCCGCGATCACCCCGGGATCGTCGACCAGATCGTGAAGACGCACGTCAGGGCGACGGAGTACAACCTCGAGCACCCCGACGAAGCCGCAGCCATCTATGCGAGCAAGACCGGACAGAACGTCGAGACCGTGAAGGCATCCTTCCGGGACTGGGACGGCACCTGGACCGCCGACCCGCACGTCATCACGACGTCGGTCGTCGAGTACACGGAGCTCCAGTACGAACTCGGCTACATCAGCAACCCCCTCACGGAAGACGACCTCTTCGACTTCTCGTTCTACGACAGGGCCCGGGCATAACCCGGGAACTTCACCATTTTCACTCCCCAAAAGTATCTTTTATGGGCGTGCCGATGAAATAGTGGAGAATCATCCGGGATGAACCGGCTCTCATCCCGTTTCGGCAACAGTCAGGCAACGGAATAAAGACATGAACAGACAGACACAGAAACGACTACTCGGCATCGCAGCGCTCGTCGTCGCGGCTGCGATCTGGCAGATCGTCGCCGAATACGTGGTGGGGCGATCCTTCATCCTCCCGAGCGTCACCGACGTCGCCAGCGCATTCGTAACCCTCCTCGAGTCCGGCACCCTCGTTGCCGACATCGCAGTAAGTTTACAGCATTTCGGAATAGGACTCCTCGCAGCGCTCCTCCTCGGCGTCCCCGTAGGGATCCTGATGGGGTGGTTCCGGGTGGCGGATTTCCTGCTCGACCCGATCATCGAGATCCTCCGCCCCATACCGCCGCTCGCCTGGATCCCGTTCGCCATCATCTGGTTCGGGCTCACCACCCAGGCGGCCGGTTTCGTCATCTTCGTAGGGGCATTCTTCCCGATCCTGACCGCGACCTACGCCGCGTTCCGGTCCGTCCCGAAGGTCTTTGTCGAGGCGGGCAAGGTGCTCGGGTGCGACACCTCGCTTGAGCTGATCCGCTACGTCGCCCTTCCCGCCGCCGTCCCGGCGATAGCATCCGGCATCAGGATCGCCATGGGCGTCGGGTGGATGTGTCTCGTGGCCGCCGAGATGTTCGGCGTCTCCCGGTCGGGACTCGGCTACCAGCTCTGGCATAACTACTACCTCCACCAGATGCCCAACGTCGTCGTCTACATGCTGATCCTCGGATTTGCAGGTCTCATCATCGACCGCATCTTCCGAAACTACGTCGATGGACGGCTCCTGCGGTGGCATGCCGGGGAGGTGGCCTAGAATGAGCGGGGTTACGATACGGGATCTCGGCAAGGCCTTCCCGAAAGAAGACGGCACCTTCACGCAGGCACTCGAGGGCGTCAACCTGGAGATCGGCGATACGGAGTTCATCTGCCTGGTCGGGCCGTCGGGATGCGGGAAGACGACGCTTCTCCGGATCATCGCCGGGCTCGAGACCGCAACCACCGGGATCGTGACCGTCGACGGCCGCGCGGTCACCGGCCCGGACCCCAAGCGGGGGATGGTCTTTCAGGAGTACTCACTCTTCCCCTGGCGGCGGGTGATCGACAACGTCGCCTTCGGCCTCGAGATGAAAGGCGCCGCAAAGGAGGAACGGCGGCGGGCGGCGGATCGCTACATCGAGATGGTCGGCCTCTCCCAGTTCCGGGACGCCTACCCCTACGAACTCTCCGGCGGGATGCGGCAGCGCGTGGCGATTGCGAGAGCGCTCGCAAACGACCCCGATGTTCTCCTCATGGACGAACCGTTCGGGGCGCTGGACGCCCAGACCCGGAACAGGATGCAGAAAGAACTTCTCTCCCTCTGGGAGCAGACGAAGAAGACAATCGTCTTCGTCACCCACAGCGTCGACGAAGCGGTCTATCTCGCCGACAGGATCGTCGTCCTCTCACCGCGGCCGGGATCCGTCCAGGAGATCATCGAGATTCCCTGGCCGCACCCGCGGGACCGCACCAGTGCAGAGTTCGCGGAAGTCCGGCGACGGGTGCTCCGGATGATCGACGAGACCGAAAACGCCCAGTAAGGTTTATTAGAAGACATCTCCATTTTATAAAGCACTCAAAGATCGGCAGGAGTTTTAAACGATGGTACGAAAACCAGCGAAGATGTACAGGAATCTCGCAAAGAAAGCATATACACGCAGGGAATACATGGGCGGCGTGCCGGGCAGCAAGATCGTGCTGTTCGATATGGGCAACCTCACCGAGGATTACCCGGTCGAACTCTCCATCGTCGTCGACGAGGCCTGCCAGATACGCCACACGGCTCTCGAGGCCGCCCGTAGCGGCATCAATCGGCGGCTCCAGAAGGAGGTCGGGAGAGGGAACTACCACCTGAAGATCCGGCCGTTCCCGCACCACGTTCTCCGTGAGAACAAGCAGGCAACCGGCGCAGGAGCGGACCGTGTCTCGGAGGGCATGCGTCTCGCCTTCGGGAAGGCCGTCGGCACCGCGGCGCGGGTGGAGAAGGGCCAGAAGATCTTCTCCGTCTGGACGAACCCGCAGTACGCCGAGAAGGCCAAGGCCTCGCTCAAGCGCGGCACATACAAACTTCCGTCTCCCGCAAGAATCATCGAAGAGCGGGCGCCGACAGCATAAACCCGCACCACTTCCCATCTTTTTTCCGGGGAACTCCCCGCAGGCGGCGTATCCGCTAGCAGGGGGAATATAGGTATTTATAGTCTCTTCCCACCAGTATAAATGATGGTTAATCCGGCAGATCCGACGCTTTCGAGCGCACTGGCAGACGCCACAGAGAGAGCACTTCGAGAGGCCGAGATCCGGCTGCCCCCCGATGTGCTCGCGGCGCTCCGGAGAGCGGCGGCGGCCGAGAGGGACGAGATCGCACGCCGGGAACTCGGCAATATCCTCGAGAATATCGCACTCGCAGAAGAGCGGCAGGTGCCGATCTGCCAGGATACCGGCGTGCCGGTGGTCTACCTCACCCTCCCGCCCGATGTCCCGTTTTCACCCGCCCTCTTTGAAGGAGTGCGGGAAGGGGTGCAGAGAGCGACCGCCGCGATCCCCCTCCGCCCGAACGTCGTCGACCCCCTTACCCGTGAGAACACCAACGACAACACCGGTATGGGGATGCCTGCGGTACACGTGACGCCCGGTGACCGATTCGAGGTGACGGTTCTCCCGAAGGGCGCGGGTTCGGAGAACGTCTCGAGGATAGGGATGCTCCTTCCCTCGCAGGCAGGGGAGATACCCCGGTTCGTCGCCGAGACGATGCTTCTTGCGGGAGGGAAGCCCTGTCCGCCCGTGATCCTCGGCGTCGGGATCGGCGGAACGTTCGATATGGCGGCCGCGCTTGCAAAGGAAGCGCTCCTCCTCCCGGTGGATACCATGGACGACTTTGAAGCGGAACTCTGCGACGCGGTCAACGCTCTCGGGATCGGGCCGATGGGGCTTGGGGGCGACACGACGGCGCTCAGCGTGAAGGTGAAGCGCGCCGGCTGCCACACCGCGTCCCTCCCGGTGGCGGTGAACGTCCAGTGCTGGGCCTGCCGCCGGGCGACCGTGGAGGTGAAGCGGTGAACCTCACGACACCGCTCGGCGACGAGGTGCTCGACCTCCGGGCGGGCGATACGGTCACGCTCTCGGGGACGATCTATACCGCCCGGGACGAGGCACACCTGCGGATGATGGAGGCGGGTATCCCCTTCGATCCCGCGGGCGCCGCGGTCTACCACTGCGGTCCGGTGGTGCAGGACGGCCGGCTCGTCGTCGCCGGCCCCACGACGTCCGCCCGGATGACCAGGCTCACGGGATTTCTCATCGACGCGGGCGTCCGTGCCCTCGTCGGCAAAGGCGGCATGGGACAGGAAGTGGTCGAGCACCTCCGGGGTCGCGGAGTCTACCTCGCGCTCACCGGAGGGTGCGCCGCGCTCGCCGCCGCCCGCATGACCCTCAAAGGCGTTTATTTCGAAGACCTCGGCATGGCCGAGGCGGTCTGGGTTATCGAGGTCGATCACCTGCCGCTGACGGTCGGGATCGACGCCCACGGCGGCGATCTCTTCCGCGCCGTACGCGAGAAAGCGAAAACACAATTTCACCAGCGATTCAATACTAAGCAGGATACCGTCTCATGAAACTCGTCATCGATGAAAGCCGCTGCAAAGGATGCAACCTCTGCGTGCTGGTCTGCCCCTACGGTATATTTCGGGAGGGAACGGAGCTCAACAGCCGGGGGATCGTCACCCCCATCCTCGACCGCCCCGAACGGTGTACGAACTGCAGGCTGCAGGCCCTCTACGGCAGGATGCTCTGCGGGGTCTGCCACATGATCTGCCCTGACCAGGCCATCTCCTGGGTCGAGGAGAAGCCGTTCGAGCCTCACCGGGTGGAGGTGGAGTTTTGAGCCGAACCGAGTTCATGCAGGGGAACGCCGCCTGTGCCGAAGGCGCGCTCGCCGCCGGCTGCCGGTTCTTCGGCGGCTACCCCATCACGCCGTCGACCGAGATAGCCGAGGCCATGGCCAGGAAACTCCCGAAGGCCGGCGGGGTCTTCATCTCCATGGAGGACGAACTCGCGAGCATCGCCGCGGTCATCGGCGCCGCCTGGACGGGGGCGAGAGCCATGACCGCGACGAGCGGGCCCGGGTTCTCGCTGATGATGGAGAACATCGGCTACGCGGTCATGACCGAGACGCCGTGCGTCGTCGTCAACATCCAGCGCGGCGGCCCGAGCACCGGGCAGCGACGCGGGCGGCGCAGGGGGACATGCTCCAGTGCCGGTTCGGGTCGCACGGCGACTACAGCACCATTGCGCTCACCCCGAACTCCGTCCAGGAGATGTTCGACCTGACCGCAAAAGCGTTCGATCTCGCCGACCGGTACCGGGTCCCCGCATTCGTGATGTCCGACGAGATCGTCGGCCACATGCGCGAGCGGGTGACCATCCCCGACGCGGTCGAGGCCGGACGCCCCCGCCCGCTTGCGGAGGGCGCTCTCCCGTTTGAGGAGGGGACGACGGCGTTCCCGGGTTCGCGCCCTTCGGGTCGGGGAGGGCCGTCCACGTGACCGGCCTCACCCACGACGAGCGGGGCTACCCGGACACGACCGACCCCGAAGCGCATGACCGGCTCGTGCGGCGTCTGGTCGCCAAGGTCGAGTCGGCACGCCGCGATATCGCCGACTACGAGGTCGTAAACCCCGACGCCGAGACGGTCTTCGTCACCTACGGCCCACCGTCGCGGACGGTGGAGCAGGTGATGCGCGACCGTCCCGACGACTCGATCGGGCATCTGCGCCTCCGGGTCGTCTGGCCGTTCCCGGAGTTCGCCCTCAAGGTCTTCCCGAACGCGAAGGTCTTCCTGATGCCGGAACTGAACATGGGCCAGATGGTGCGGGAGGTGCAGCGCCACGTCGACCAGCCGGTCATCTCCATCCCAAAGATCGGCGGCGAACTGCATACCCCCACCGAACTCGTGCAGGCGCTGGAGGCGTACCGATGATCGCGCCCGACTGGTTCCGGGACGACCGCCTGCCGCACATCTACTGCACGGGGTGCGGGAACGGGACGGTCATCAACTGCACCCTCGCGGCGGTCGAGGAGATGGGCTGGAAACGCAACGAGACGGTCTTCATCTCCGGGATCGGGTGCTCCTCCCGGGCTCCCGGCTACATCCTCACCGACTCGCTCCACACCACCCACGGGCGGGCGCTCGCGTTCGCCACCGGCGTGAAGATGGCGCGGCCGGACCTGCACGTCGTCGTCTTCACAGGAGACGGCGATCTCGCCGCCATCGGCGGGAACCACTTCATCCACGCCTGCCGCCGGAACGTGGACATGACCGTGGTCTGCATGAACAACCACATCTACGGCATGACCGGCGGGCAGGGGAGCCCGACGACGCCGCTCGGGGCGATCTCGACGACGACGCCCTACGGGATGAGCGAACCGGCCTTCGACCTCGCGGAACTCGCCGTCGCCGCAGGCGCGAACTACGTCGCGCGCTGGACGTCCTACCACGTCAAGGAACTCACGAAGGCCGTCGCCGCCGGGCTGCAGACGCCGGGGCTCGCGTTCATCGAGGTACGGACCCAGTGCCCGACCAACTACGGCCGCCACAACAAGCTCCGGCGGGTTTCGGACATGATCGAACACCTCCGGAGCCACGCGATGCTTGTTCAGAAGCACAACCGGCTGGTCGCGGAAGGAAAACCAATCCCCGAAGGGGCCTTCACCGTCGGGGAACTGGTCCGGCGGAACCGGCCGGCGATGGGGGTGCGCCCATGAGACACGAGATCAGGTTCTCGGGATACGGCGGACAGGGGGTCCTCCTCTCCGCGGTCATCCTCGGGCGGGCGGCGGCGCTCTACGACGACAAATACGCCGTCCAGACCCAGGTCTACGGCCCGGAGGCGCGGGGCGGCGCCTCGATGGGGCAGGTGGTGATCGACGATGAGCCGATCCTCTACCCCGAGGTGACCGAACCGGACATCTATGTCATCATGTCCCAGCAGGGGTTCGAGAAGTACGGGATTTCAGCGCGGGAAGACGCGGTCATGCTCGTCGACTCCGACCTGGTCCGGTCGCGCCCGGACTGCCGCTACTACGAGATCCCGGCGACATCGGAGGCGAAAGGCACTCTCGGACGGGAGATTGTTGCAAACATCGTGATGATCGGCGCCCTCGTGACCGCAACCGGGGTCGTGAGCAGGGAGGCGATCGAGCGTGCGGTGCTCGACAGCGTCCCGAAAGGCACCGAGGAACTGAATTTGAAAGCGTTAAAGAGGGGATTCGAACTCGGAGAACGAGCGTGAACCTATGAAACTACTGGAATACGAGGCAAAACGGGTCTTTGCAGAGTACGGGATACCGGTCCCGAAAGGGTCGTGATACGGGCACCGGAGGAGGTCACACCACACCTGCCGGACCTCGGCGACGGCGTGGTGCTGAAGGCGCAGGTGGACGTCGGCGGGCGCGGGAAGGCCGGCGGCGTCCTTTTTGCTGACGCAAAGACGGCGGCCGAGACCGCCCGGGAGCTCTTCTCCCGGGAGATCAAGGGCGTCCCGGTCAAGGAGATCCTCGCAGAGGAGCGGCTCCCCATCGAGCACGAGTACTACGTCAGCATCACCGTCGACCGGTCGAGCAGGCAGCCGGTGGTGCTCTTCGCCGACGCCGGCGGGGTGGAGATCGAGAAGATGGCAGAAGAGGACGAGTCCGCCGTACGGAGAGTCATCGTATCCCCTCTCCTCCGGGACATCCCGCCGTTTTTGATGCGGGAACTCCTCGGCGGCGCGCCGAAGGAACTCGCGCCGGTCATAAACAGCCTCTACCACGTATTCCAGGGCAAGGATGCCATGCTCGCGGAGATCAATCCCCTGGTGACGACGGCGCGGGGGGTCTACGCGGCGGACGCGAAACTGATCGTCGACGACAACGCCCTCGCCCGCCAGGGGATAACCGTCAACCGCGACCTCTCGGAACGCGAGCGCGAGGCCGAGAAGCACGGCTTCTCCTACGTGGAGCTGGACGGGAGCATCGGGGTCATCGGCAACGGCGCCGGGCTCACGATGTCGACGCTCGATCTCATCGAGTTTTACAACGGGCGGGCGGCGAACTTCCTCGACGTCGGGGGCGGCGCCGACCAGGAGCGCGTGATGCACGCCGTCAGGCTCGTCGCGAGCATGCCCGGGGTGAACGTAATCGTCGTCAACCTCCTCGGGGGCATCACCCGGTGCGACGAGGTGGCGAAGGGGATCATCGCCGCCGGCGTCGCGCCGACGGTCATCGTCCGGATGGCCGGGACGAACGAGGAGGAAGGCCGGCGTCTGCTCGCCGAATGCGGCTACCGGATGCTCGAGAGCATGGATGCCGCCGTGAAAGCGGCGATGGAGGTCTCACCATGATCTACGGCGATAAGAATCTCGGCGTGATCGTCCAGAACATCACCGGCAGGCAGGGCACGTTCCACACGGAACTGATGAACGCCTACGCCCGCGAGGTCGGGGGACGGGGCGTCGTCGCCGGGGTCGCGCCAGGGAAGGCCGGCCGGGAGGTTCACGGTGTACCCGTCTACAACACCGTCAGGGAAGCGCTCGCCGAGCACGACGCGACCGCAAGCGTCGTCTTCGTCCCGGCAGGCGCCGCTGGCGACGCGGTCATGGAAGCGGCGCACGCGGGGATCGAGCTTGCGGTCGTCATCACCGAGCACATCCCGGTTCACGACGCTATGTCGGCCATCGCCTACGCGAAACTCCACGACTGCACGGTCATCGGCCCGAACTGCCCGGGGCTCCTCTCGCCCGGCGAGTGCAAACTCGGGATCATGCCGGCCCACCTCGCCCGCCGCGGCAACGTCGGCGTCGTCTCCCGGAGCGGCACCCTCACCTACGAGGTGGTCGACGAGCTCACCCGCGCCGGCATCGGCCAGAGCACGGTGGTCGGGATCGGCGGTGACCCGGTGATCGGCCAGACGTTCGTCGACGTCCTCGCCCGGTTCGACGAGGATCCCCACACGAAGGCGGTCGTCGTCATCGGCGAGGTGGGCGGCAACCTGGAGGAGGAGGGCGTCCGGTCGACCGATCTTCCGGTCGTCACCTACATCGCCGGCGTGAGCGCCCCGCCCGAGAAGAGGATGGGCCACGCGGGCGCGATCATCGAGGGCGGCGAGGGCGACGCCCGGTCCAAGGTCAGTCGGCTCCGCGCCCTCGAGATCCCCGTCGCGTCCCGTCCTTCGGAGATACCGAAACTGATCCGCGAGGTGTTATGAACGGCGACCTGATGCTTGCAACCGCCTGCGAAGTGGCGGAGAAGATCGGGGCGCGGGCGGTCGTTTCCTTCGTCGAACCGGCCCCGATTCTCGCAAAAGTGCCTGATATCCCGATCATCCGGGTGCAGGAACTCCAGCTCGACGTCTTGAAAGACCTCACCATGCACGATATCCTGGAGGTGAGCGAGCGGCATATGCTCGACGCCGCAGTCCACCTCTACCTCCGGCGCAACCTGGAGACCGGGCTCGTCGTCGGCGTCTTCCCTTATGCCGTCATCCTCTACGACATCGAGGAGGGGAAGAACTTCATCAACCTCAAAGACTTCTCCGACATCGTCCCCCGCGAGGTGCTTCATTCGGCCCTCACGCTGGCCCTCGAGATCGCGGTCGAGGGGAGGGAAGGGAGAGCCATCGGCACCGCGTTCATCATCGGCGACCCGGAGGAGATCTTCCGGCACTCCCACCAGGCGATCCTCAACCCCTACCAGGGGCAGCCCGGAACACTCCGGGACATCAAGAACCGGGACAACTGGGAGAGCATCAAAGAGTTCGCCCAGCTCGACGGCGTCTTCGTCATTGATAAAACCGGCGAGGTGCGGGCGGCGGGCCGATACCTGGACGTCACCGGGCGGGGCATCTCTCTTCCCGGAGGCCTCGGCGGGAGGCACCGCGCGACCGCGTCCATCACGCACGAGATCCCGGTCATCGGCATCACGGTCTCCGAGAGCGGGGGGATGGTGCGCATCTTCAGGGATGGAAACTGCAAGATCAGCATCCGTTCCGACATCCGCCTCCGTAATGACGGTTAGAAATGGTTATATGAGTTGCAATCATTTCTCTTATCACACTTTAGAACTACGGTGGATTTGATGAGCAGGAATATCAGCGTAGAAGGGCTTGACCAGATCCCGATCGAGAAGCAACGGATAGAACTGGTGGAGCGCAAGTGCCTCGGGCACCCGGACAGTCTCGCGGACGGCATCGCGGAGTCGATCAGCAGGGCGCTCAGCAGGTCGTACCTGGAAGAGTGCGGCAGCGTCCTGCACCACAACACCGACCAGGGCGAGGTCGTTGCGGGAGAGTCGATCCCGAAATTCGGCGGCGGCACGATCACGAGGCCGATCTACTTCCTCATATCGGGACGGGCCACGAAGACATTCAACGGCATAAACATCCCTGCGGACGCGATCGCCGTCGAGGCCGCACGGGACTACATCAAGGAGATCCTCCCCGCCATCAACATGGACCGCGACATCATCGTCGACTGCCGGATGGGGAAGGGGTCAACCGACCTGCAGGACGTCTTCCGGTCCTGCAAAGGAATGGTCCCGCGGGCGAACGACACCTCGTTCGGCGTCGGACACGCGCCGTTCAGCGAGGCGGAGAGCATTGTGCGGGGCGTTTCCGCGTTCATCGACGGTACGCTCCGCCCGAAGTATCCCATCATCGGCCAGGACTGCAAGATCATGTGCCTGCGTGACGGCGACGCCATCACCCTGACCATCGCGATGGCGTTCGTGGACTGCTACTGCTCGAGCATCGCCGAATACATCGAGCAGAAGAACTTCCTGACCGAGCAGATTGCGGCGGTCGCAAAACAGTTCACCACAAGATCGGTCAACGTCGCCATCAACACCGCCGACGACCTCGAGGGCGGCAGCGTCTTCCTGACGGTCTCGGGCACCTCCGCCGAGATGGGCGACGACGGCTCGGTTGGCCGCGGCAACCGCGCGAACGGGCTGATCACCCCAAACCGCCCGATGAGCATGGAGGCGACGAGCGGCAAGAACCCGATCAACCACATCGGCAAGATCTACAACCTCCTCGCGACCCAGGTCGCGCAGGACTGCGTCGCGAAGGTCGACGGCATCGAGGAGATGTACATCCGTATGCTCTCCCAGATCGGCTACCCGATCGACCAGCCGCACGTCGCAAGCGCCCAGATCCTCACGAAACCGGGTGTCGACATCAACTCCGTCAAGCCCGACGTCGAGGGCATCATCGACGAGTGGCTGGAGAAGACCCCCACCATCACCGAGAAGGTTATCAGGGGAGAACTCTCTACCTTCTAACCTTCCCGACTTTTCGGAGTTGTTCTAACCCATGAGTAAACCGTCACCCCGGCACCCAGTGCCCGGACCCGGGCTCGTCCGTCTCGCCATCCCGAACAAAGGGAGAATCTCCGGGCCCATCAACGAACTGATCGAGAAAAGCGGCCTCCACCTGGCCGAAGGCGGCAGCGAGCGCAGACTCATCACCCGGACCCGCGATCCGAACGTGGAGATCCTCTTCGCCCGCCCGATCGACATACCGGAGTACGTGGCGAGCGGCGTCGCCGATCTCGGGATTACCGGGAAGGATATGGTCATGGAGCGGGGTTCCGCGGTCGAACAGGTTCTCGACCTGCAGACGGGGAAGGCCACGCTCGTCGTCGCCGTGCCGGAGGAGTCGGACGTCGAGACCGTCGCCGACCTTGCAGGCGCAAAGGTGGCGACCGAGTTCCCGGCGATCACCCGCGCGTTCTTCGCCGGGCACGGGGTTGCCGTGACGGTGGTGACCGTCGGCGGGGCATGCGAGGCGACGCCGCACCTCGGGATCGCCGACGCCATCGTCGACCTCTCCTCCTCGGGGACGACCATCCGAACGAACCACCTCCGCGTCGTCGACGAGGTGCTTGCTTCCACGACTATCCTGGTGGCGAACCCCGCCTCGCTTACGGCCAAGCGTGAGAAGATCGACGAGCTTGTCCTCGCCCTCGAGAGCGTCATCCGGGCGAAGGGACAGTGCTACCTGATGATGAACGTCCACAAAAGCGCTCTTGCGGACGTGAGAGAGGTGCTGCCCGGCCTCTCCGGCCCGACGGTGATGGACGTGGCTTCCGACGAGAACCTGGTCGCCGTTCACGCCGTCGTGAAAGAAGAGCGGGTCTATCAGTTAATCAACCAGTTAAAACGGGCCGGCGCAAAAGACATATTAGTCATGCCCATCGAACGGATCATACGCTGAGAGCATGGAGATCTATCCTGCAGTTGATATCCTGGACGGGCGATGCGTGCAGCTCGTGCAGGGGCGGCCGGAGGCGGCGACGGTCTACGGCGACCCGGCCGCCTGGGCGCACCGGTGGCTTGATGAGGGAGCGGACGGCCTCCACGTCGTCAACCTGGACGGAGCGTTCGGCCGCGCGCGCAAAAACGCCGACCTGATCCGGGCCTTCACCCGCGAGACGGAGACGTTCGTCGAACTCGGCGGCGGTATCAGGAGCGCGAAGGATGCCGCGGGGTGGCTCGACGCCGGCGTCGACCGGGTGATCGTCTCGACCCAGGCCGTCCGGGAGCCGGAGATGATCCGAACGCTTGCCGAAGAGTTCGGCGGCGAGCGGGTGATGGCGGGCATCGACGCCCGGGCCGGCGAGGTGATGATCGAGGGCTGGGAGCGCCCGGCGGGCAGTTACCTCTCCTGGGCGGAGCGATTCGAGAGCCTCGGCGCGGGATCGCTCCTCTACACGAACGTGGACGTGGAGGGGCTCCAGCAGGGGATCGCCATCGAACCCGTGACGGAACTCCTCTCGAGAGTGAAGGTTCCGGTCGTCGTCTCGGGCGGGATATCGAGTCCCGGGGACGTCGCGGCGCTCCGGAAAGCCGGAGCGGCAGGGGCGGTCCTCGGGTCCGCCCTCTACGCCGGGAAAGTGCGGCTCCCGGAGGCCATGGAGGCTGCGCATGCGAATGAGTGAGATCCACCGCACGACACGGGAGACCGATATCAGGCTCTCCCTCGACCTCGACGGAACCGGGACCGGAACCATCGAGACCGGGGTACCGTTCTTCGACCACATGCTCGCGTCGTTTGCCCGGCACGGGCGGATCGATCTTACCGTCCGCGCGACCGGCGATCTTGCCGTGGACGCCCACCACACCATCGAGGATATCGGAATCGTCCTCGGGACGGCTCTTGCCGAGTCGGTCGGCGACGGGAGAGGGATCACCCGGTTCGCCGACGCCGCCGTCCCCATGGACGAGGCGCTCGCCCGGGTGGCGCTCGATCTGGGCGGCAGGGGCTACCTCGTCTTCGAGGGCGGCTTCTCGCCGGTGGGCCCGGGGGGCATCCCCGGCGATCTCATCGAGCACTTCTTCTACAGCCTCTGCAGCCATGCCGGGATCACCGCCCACATCACGGTCTCGGGCAGGAACGACCACCACATCTGCGAAGCGGCGTTCAAGGCGTTCGCCCGGGCGCTCCGTGCCGCCGTGGCAATCGATCCTGCGATAGGCGACGTGCCGAGCACCAAAGGCTCGCTGTGAGCCCGGGAGCAGGATAACTTTTTTTTGACCGGGGTCCCGTCCGGTTTCTCCGGGAGAAGCCTCACCCCAACAACGACGTATCGGCTCCTAAGACCTGCGTTCTGCGACGGATGCCCGATTCCACCTTACCGACGCATAACCGGGCTGAAATCGAAGATAGAAGCGTCTGACACCCATCACCTGCCCGGATACCCACCTGCAGGCCGGGCAGGCGACGCTCACGTTCGCTTCCGCTCGCGCTTCACGGTATCCCGGCAGTCGCCGCACGCGGCACTCACCCGCCGGACACGAACCCCGGAGCGAGGGCTACGATACCGTCGACGACAGGAACCACAAAGAACGTCCGGGTCTGGGAGAGATTTGAAATGGGGCCCAAACGGACCCCGGTAAAGAGAAGGAAAGAGAGGTCGATTTACGCGGATTTAACCGCGAGGTCGACGTCTTCCGCCTTGATCGTCTTGCGTCCCGCGTGCTGGGCAAGCCTGTTGGCTTCCTTGGTCAGCTCGGCGATGTACGCCTCAGCCTTGGTAACCAGTGCGGCAGCGGCGTCGCTGCCGACTCTCTCAGCACCATTCTTCTTTGCGATACGTACAACCGCAGCAATAGGTAGATCTGCCATAATCTCATTCCACCTCTAAAAAGAGGTGTATTAGTTAATATTTAAACGTTTCGGGATAATCTCGGAAATTTGCGTTTCTCTTTACCATTGAGGGTATGTCTGGACAGGGCACCTCGATAACCGGCAGGGAACGGTGCCGATTGAAAAAATCAAATTATGGCCCCCAATTCGGAATCAGGGGGAAAATCTCGGACTTTTAAATTGCACCAGAGATTTCGCAAGCATTACTGCATTGGTATAATCTGCAG
>NZ_JMIO01000049.1 GCF_000691865.1 Methanoculleus sp. MH98A
ATGCGAATGTTTTCCCCAGCATATCGAGGGTTGTATTCTCATGCTTTGCTATCGCCTCAAGCAGCTGCGAGAACCGCGTATCAAGATCCCGACCCATGAAAAAACCCCTTTCCAGAAGATCGGAGTCGCGCGGCATTAATTTTGCCAATTACCTTTTTAGCAATCTCCTCCGGAACTGCTCTCCCTTCGAAGGTTGAGTTTGTCCCAAAAAGATCTATGAGTCTTCAGTACACTCTTATCGAAACACTTTCCTTCGAGGACTCTACCACCTGAACCATATCTGGGGTAAAAAGAGTGAAACGGCTTCCCACTGGATATCGCACCTTCGCACCTCCGGTGCTCCAACTCCGTTCCTGTCGGAACATCGCTTATCGCCACGCGGGGAGGGTACGGGAAGGTGTACCCGGCGGAACGGCGGGTGCATGAGCACCGCAAGGTGCGAACGGGTGTCCCCCTCCCGGCAAAGGTGTTTAGAACCTCACCAGTCCCCGCTTCCCGATCGCCGCCCACCCTAAAAGACACGCAACCCCGGCCGCCGCGTTGATCGCCCCGAGGCCGAAGACGAGGCTGTTCCCGAAGAGGAAGACGAGAACCATCCCGGCGCTGCCGAAGACAAGGCCAGCGCAGTTGATCAGGGCGGATGCGGAGCCGGTATCCTCCTTCTGCTGGTCGAGCATCAGGAACGCACCTCCGGGCCGCACGGCGCTCCCCATCAACGAGGCCGGGAAGAGGGCAAGGGCAAAGGCCAGCGGCCCCATGTTCCCGAAGAGGCAGACGAGGACCCCGCTGCCGACCATAGCGACGAACCCCGACGCGACGATCGAGCGGCGGCTCGCGTGCCGGGAGAGCCAGAGGTAGAGGAACGGGCCCGTTATCAGGCCGACGGCGTTGAGGGCGAAGTAGAAGCTGTACCACTGCTCCGAGAGCCCGAACCCCCCCTGGTAGATGTACGGCGATGCGGAGACGAACGCGAGCGATGCGGTGCTTACGAGCGAGAATACGACGAGGAGCGAGGCGAAACCGGGGTTTTTGAGCACGACCCCGAGCCGGCGGACGGACTGCGCCATGGTGCCGTTATACCGCGAGGGTATGGTCTCCCGGAGGAGGAGGCCGCCGGCCATCGAGACGACGCCGATGAGGGCGAGCGCCACGAAGAGGCCCCGCCACGATGTGTAGGGGAGCATGAACGCCCCGAGAACCGGGGCAACGGCGGGCGAGATGACGACCATGGACTGGACGAGCGCGAGCACCGACTCCCTCTTTCGCCCGTCGTAGACGTCCTTGACCATCGCCATAGCGACCGCGGAGGCGGCGCTGCCGCCGACGGCCTGGAGGATGCGGAAGGCGATGAGATGCCAGATATCCCACGATACCGCGCACCCGGCGCTAGCGGCGATATAGAGGGCCAGTCCGACGAGCAGGACGGGCCGTCGCCCGTACCGATCAGAGAGCGGCCCCCAGAAGAGCAGCCCGAGGCTGAAGAAGAGAAAGAAGAGGATCAGCGTCAGGTTGGTGAGAGCGGCGGAGACACCGAAGTAGTCGCCCATGCCGGGAAGGGCGGGGAGGTAGAGATCGGTCGAGAGCGGGACGAAGGCGGAGAGCAGCGCAATAAGGACGATGAGACCGCGGTCCCCGAGGTATTGCTGGGTCGGCCGGTCACTGTCGGGGGAGTGGTGCATGGAATCGTCTCTATCTCGGGTAGTGGTGCAGAAGTGGGCGTTTGCCCTTAGAACAGTATGCTGCTATGGGGATTCGAACCCCAGTCGCAGGAGTGAGAGTCCTGCATGATTGGCCGGTCTACACTATAGCAGCGCATTGCACCAACGTGCTCTAAATTATTGGCCTTTATCCTATTTAAACATGTCTTGCGCTCCGCCTTCTCCGGTCGTGCCGGCGGCCGGGCAATCCAATCCCAATACGGGCCGGAATTTTCCCAACGCTTCGTGATTTCCATCACAGACACCCATAAGTAGCTTCCCAGCATACGTGTATCGGCAGCAATGAGCAGTGTCGAAGAGCAGATACGGGAGATAGAGGACGAACTCAAGAAAACCCCGTACAACAAGGCGACCTCCAAGCACATCGGCCGCCTCAAGGCGAAACTCGCGAAGATCCGCGACGAAGCGGTAGCCCGGGCCATGGCCTCCGCCGGAGGGGGCGAGGGCTACTCCGTGAAGAAGTCGGGGGACGCCACCGTCGTCCTGGTCGGCTTCCCGTCGGTCGGAAAGAGTACGCTGCTCAACAGGCTTACCGGCGACGAACTCAGCGAGACGGCGTCCTATGCCTTCACGACCGTCTCCGTCATCCCGGGCTCGATGGAGCACCGGGGCGCGAAGATCCAGATCCTGGATATCCCCGGCCTGATCGCCGGCGCCGCCATGGGCAAGGGCCGCGGGAAAGAGGTCATCGCCGTCGTGCGGAGCGCCGACCTGATCCTTGTTCTGGTCGACGTCTTCAACGAGAAGCATACGGACGTCCTTCTCCGCGAGCTCCACGACGCCGGGATCCGGATCAACCGGGAAAAACCCGATATCACCATCAAGAAGGCCGGGAACGGCGGTATCCGGTTGAACACCGTCGGCGCCGTCGACCTCGATGTCGAGGAGATCCGCTCGATCCTCGCGGAGAACAAGATCGTCAACGCCGATGTCCTGATAAGAAACGAGGTCGGCCAGGACGATTTCATCGATGCGATGATCGGGAACCGTGTCTACGTCCCGGCGTTCATCGCGGTCAACAAGGTTGACCTGGTCGACCAGACCACCCGGGCGGAGATCGAGAAAGAACTGGCCGAACGGTTCGGCGCCCCTCCGATCATGGTCTCGGCGCACAGCGGCTACCGCATCGAAGACTTAAAAGACGCCATCTTCGAGAACCTGGGGTTCATGCGGGTCTACTTAAAGCCGGTCGGCGGCCCCGCGGATATGGACGAGCCGCTGATCATCCGGAGCCCTGCAACGGTCGAGGACGTCTGCAACCGCCTCCACCGGGACTTCGCGGACAAGTTCCGCTACGCGAAGGTCTGGGGCGAATCGGCCAAACACGACGCTCAGCGTGTCGGCATCACCCACAAACTCGCGGACGGGGACGTCCTCACCGTCGTCACCCGCCGCTGACCGTTTTTTCGAGGATGGGGAGCGGCGCATCGGTCTTTATTGCCGTTCCCGAGTAGTGTGCGCGGCTCGCCCGGTAGCCGAGGGCTACAAGCCGTTCGATGACCGTCTCGATCCCGCCGGGAGAGACCCGCAGGCGTTTTGCAATGACGTGGTAGTCGTAGTGGCTCGACGTATCGAGTTCCTGCCGGCAGGTCGCGAGCAGCCGCCCGATCCGCGCCCCGGTTCCGACCGTGACCGACGGCAGGGCTTCCTGCATCGCGGCAAGCGTCGCATCGTCGTTGATCCTCCCTGTCCAGAGAGGGCCGACCGGCACGAGGTTCGCGCCGCAGAGCGGGCACTCTTCGGGTTCGGGGAGCATCCCGGCCTGCTCCGAGCGGTAAAGGCACTGCGGGCACTGCATCACGTATCCGATTTGTGCAAGCGCCCGGTCGGCCGCCGCCGCCCCGTATCTGAGTTTGAGGTGCAGGCGGTGGAAGTGCTCGTGCGCATAGCAGAAGAGCGGTTCCACCCCGCGGTCGTACTTGATCACCTCGCGCACCACGAACCCCATCAGCGTCCGGAGGCCGACCTCGGCGTGGTACTCGGTGTTCCGGGGCCGGGAGAAGTAGCGGCGCATGCCTGCCTTCAGGTGCGCTCCGCAGAGCGGCGCGGTGTCGGTGGCGGTGACGAAGAGGTAATTCCCGGCGCTCCGTGCCGCGGAGTCGACGAACGGCGCCGGCGTCCCGAAGGGGTCGAGGTCGACGGCGTCGAACGTTCTCCCGCTCATCAGCACGTTCGCATCCCCGTGGGTGACCTCGGCGGCGAGACCCAGCGCCTCCACGTTTCGTCGGGCAAGGTCGACCGCTTTCGCGTTCCAGTCGTTGATCGTCACCGGTATCCCGGCCTCGTGCGCCACTCTGAGCCCCCGCACACCGGACGCACCCATCGCGTCGAGGTAACTCTGTGGCTTCAGCACGGCGAGCAGGAGGACGGTGGCGTCCCGGTTCATCTCCATGCGCGTGTTATAAAAGACCGGGCCGCTTCCCGGCGGGAACTGGGTGCGAGGATCCTGTCTGGGCACGAAAAAACTGGTTCTCCCTTCGGTAACCTCGACAACGTCCATGCTTCCCGAAAAGATGGATGCTCGATACCCTTATACCTTCTCATGAGCAATACTCTTACTCCGAAGTATGGGCTTGTGGCCTAGCCAGGATATGGCGTCAGCCTCCTAAGCTGAATGCCGGGGGTTCGAATCCCCCCAAGCCCGTTTCTTCTCTCAATTCTGTTCCGGAAGAATCCTCTGGTTATTTATCCTCCCCCCGAGAACCTAACTCTTCGAGAATGAGCGTCTCCGCATTCATCCGGATTACCCGTCCGCACAACGCCGTCGTTGCCGGCCTTACCGCGCTCATCGGCTATCTCATCGCCACCGGGACGCTCACGCCGCCGTCGCTCCTGCTCGCCGTGATCGTCGCGCTCATCACCGCCGGCGGGAACGTCATCAACGATGTTCGCGACGTTGAGATCGACCGGATCAACCGCCCCGACCGTCCCATACCGGCGGGAGAGATCAGCCTTGCCGGTGCAAGGGCGTATGCAGCGGCGCTCTTTATCGGTGGTATCGCGATTGCCACCCTGACGCCGCCGCTCTGCCTTGCGATCGCCATCATAAATTCAGTCATCCTCATCGTATACGCTGTCCGGCTGAAGCGCACCCCCGTCCTCGGCAACGTGGCCGTCGCCTACCTGGCGGGGAGCGTCTTCCTCTTCGGCGGAGCGTTTGCGGGCATCGAGGGGCTCGTCCGGAACCTCTCGCTCGCGGCGATCACGTTCCTCGCGACCATCGCACGGGAACTTCTAAAGGATGCGGAAGACGTCGACGGGGATGCGGCGGGAGGCGCACGCACCCTTCCCATGATCGTCGGCGTCCGGAGGACGGGAATACTCGCGTTCGCCTGCGCCTGCGGCGCCGTTGCGGTAAGCATTCTCCCCTCCGGCGACTGGTGGGGCCTCTTTTATCTCGCCGGCATCGGGGTCGTGGATCTCGTCATCCTCTTCGGGGCCTTCCGGGGTCTTTCATGCACGACGCCGGGCTGCGTCCGGGAGTCAAATGCGACGTCGATCCTGCGGGCGGGTATGTTCGCCGCGCTTGCGGTCTTTGCGATTGCCGCGGTGATATGATCGGGGGAACTTCAGTATTTCAATATTTTCATCCGGCTGGATTGGGGACTATTGATATCCGGGATGGATAGAAACAGGGGAGGGGGGATGCTGCCCCCCACCTGACGGTGGTCGAGCTCCGTTCCTTCGCACCTGCGGTGCTCACGCTCCGGTTCTTACGAACCATCGCGCTTCGGAACGTCGCAAATCGCACCTAACGGTGCTCACGCTCGCTTCGCTCGCACCTCAAAGCCTAACGGCTTCTCGTGCTCCGTTCCTGTCGGAACATCGCACTCCGCGTCGGCCTCTCGAAGAACTTCGTTCTTCTCATGCTCCTGCTCGAAGACGCTTCCGCGTCTTCTTAAGCTCCGGACGTTGTCCGTCGCACCCTTCGACCAGTCGCACTCCCCAATGGCGATGTCCATCACGGTCCACTGCACGGGGAGAACCTGGGGAAGAACCGTACACGGCTTTCTGTGGATATCCTCACGCACTGCCCCCGCCCCTTGGGGCGGGGGAGGAGGCCGAAGGCCGGGCGGGGTGGGGGCTATCGATAGAGCCTTACGCGATAGAGACAGGGGAGGGGGATGCTCCCCCTCCCCGTCGGCCCCTCCCCCCATGGCGATGTCCATCACGGTCCACTGGATGGGAAGGCACTGGAAAAGGGTGGAGTCCCGGCCCGCTCTCCCGGGACGGCTTTCCCCTGGCTATCGCCACGCATTGCCTCCGGCCCTGGCCGGGGGGGTGAGTAGTGTCCGGCGGATAGGGACCGGCAAAAAAAATATCCTCCCTTCCAATGTCCAGAACAGTGCACTGATAATTTTATCTGGTTACGGGCCGAGCTGTTATCCAGGAGATCTTCATGAAAGTTTACCGGCACGGGGACACGTATATAGCACCGAAAGGTTCCTTTTTTGACGGAAACGTGAAGATAGATGGGAATTTCATCACCCCTCCTGAGACGCACGTCTGGGGCAATATGGTCGTTGCCGGCCGCCTCGAACTCGGACCCGGCTCGACGGTCGGCGGGTTCATCGAGGCCGAGAGCATCGTCGTCGGCCATGACGTCAAGATAAAAGGGCCTGTCAGGGTTCTGGAGACCGCCACCATCTGCGACAACGCGAGCCTCCATTCGATCAAGGCGGGGGGCAACGTCACCCTCCGACCAGGGGTCGATGTCGGTGCCGTGAACAGCGACGAGACGATCTTCGTCTACGGCAAGGTCACGAGCGAGCGTCTATTCGGCAGGGCCGTGAAAGTCTACGGAACCTGACGGGGGTTTGATGCCGAGCAGGGCGGCATCTCTCACCGCGGTCCAGTCCGCTATCGTCTCCACACACCCGTCTTTTAAGGTCACGACGCCGATAGCGATGATCCCTATCCGATCGGACATATCGATTCCGTCTTTTACTTCCATGAGGCAGCCGACGCCGATGATCGCCCGCGGGTGATACTTCTTGACCATCCGTTTGATGAACGTCGAGCCCGGGACGATGAATACCCGGTACCCGAGTTTCTCGAGCCACACCGTGTTCTCCCCGACCGAACAACGGCCGCAGTTGCGGCATTTGAGGCCTTCCGGCGTCAGGTGTGCCGGACACTGCGCCGACCGCAGGCACTGGGGCAGGAAGACCGCCCGCTGCTCCACAGGGGTCTCGGAGAAGGCCTTTGTGTTCATGGTGTTCCTGAGCGTTATGAAGAACGTGATGAGATCTTTGTCGTCCAGCCCGAGGAGTTTGCAGAACGCCTTCACGAGCCCCTCTAAAAGGACCATGCCGGGTATCAGGATCCTCGGCAGGTAGAACTTCCCCCTGGTGATCGAGGCGGCGGCGATGATCGCGAGGGTTATTGCGGCAAGCACCATCCCGAGGAGGAAAAAGAACGTGACCTCCCCGATGAGGGTCATCAACTGGATCCAGATCTCGGAATCGAAGAGACTCATGGTTGGTTCTCCCTAGTTTTCCCGACCAGCCGGAAGGACTCCGTATACGGCGGCCGGAGCACCCCGATCTCGGTGACGATTGCGTCGACGAGGTCGAGCGGCGTGGCGTCGAAGGCATAGTTGAGCACTTTTACGTCGTCGGGCACGAGTTGCACGTCGCCGCAGTATGCGAGTTCGGAGCGGTCACGCTCTTCAACGGTGATATCCGTTTCCCTGCGGGAGAGGTCGAACGTGGAGACCGGCGCCGCGACGTAGAAGGGTATGCCGTGGTGGCGGGCGGTAACGGCGTGCATATACGTCCCGATCTTGTTGAAGACCGCGTCCTGAGTGATCCGGTCGGCGCCGACGACGACGAGGTCGATCATCCCCTTCCGCATCAGGTATGCCGCCGACGAGTCGGGGATGAGGGTCACGTCGACCCCGTCCCGGGCAAGTTCCCAGCAGGTGAGCCTTGAGCCCTGGTTGAGCGGCCGGGTCTCGCAGGCGATCACCCGCACGCTCTTCCCGGCGTCAATCGCCGACCGGATCGTTCCGAGCGCCGTTCCCCGGCACCGGCAGGCGAGCGCTCCCGCGTTGCAGTGCGTGAGCACCGTGCATCTCTCCGGGAAGAGTTCTTCGCCGAACCCGCCGAGCCTCCGGCAGGTCAGTTCGTCCTCTTCTGCGACGGCGTTCGCTTCGGCGACCGCTATGATCTTCGCCTCCGCGACCGATGCGGCCACAGCCATTTTCCGTTGCACGCGGTCGATTCCCCACGCGAGGTTGACCGCGGTCGGGCGGGTACCCGCGAGAAGGTCTCCCGCCCGGCCGACCTCGTCGAGGAACCGCTTGAGATCCGTCTCGTTGCTGCGGACGGCGGCGAGCGCCACGCCCATCGCGCCGGCAATCCCGAGCGCCGGGGCTCCCCGGATCTCAAGCCTCCGGATTGCCCGGGCGAGGTCGTCGACGTTTGCACACCGCATCTGCTCGTACCGGCCGGGGAGCAGGGTCTGGTCGATATAGAGGATGCACTCGTTCTCTGCATCCCACGCGATGGTGTAAGGCTCTTCCCCTTCCAGCATGCTCATCCCACCCTGATCGTGTCGAGATATGCCCGCATCGCCGCCGCCTCGCCCATTGCGACGGAGTCGGGGATGTCCCTCGGCGCGGTGGCGGTTCCCGCCACGTAGATCCCGGGCTTCACCGTGAGCACGGGACCGACTTTCTGGTCGGCGACCCCGAAGAACCCGGACTCGTCCCGCGGGATGCCGAGCATCCGGGCCACCTCATCCGCTCCGGGGGCTGGTTCGAGCCCGACGGAGAGCACCACCAGGTCCGGGTGGAACGTCTCCAGCTCGCCGGTCTCGGTGTTCTCAGCGGTCATCATCAGGCTGCCGTTCTCCTGGAGCACCTCGCCGGGAAACCCGCGGGCGAACCGGACCCCGAGACTCTTCGCCCGCTCGTAATATTCCTCGTAGCCCTTGCCGTATGCCCGGATGTCGTTATAGAAGATGGTGACCTCGATATCGGGGTTCTTCTCCCGGATAAGTATGGCATTCTTCATCGCGTACATGCAGCAGACCCCGGAGCAGTAGGGGCGGCCGATGGAGATGTCGCGGGAGCCGACGCACTGGACGAACGCCACGCTCCGGGGCGGCCTGCCGTTTGAGAGCCTCTTGAGTTTGCCCCCCGTCGGGCCGCTCGCGTTGATCATCCGCTCGAACTCCAGGCTCGTGATGACGTCGGGGATAATGAGGTAGCGGAATTGCGTCTTGTTTCTGGCATCGAACGTCGCATAACCGGTCGCGACGACGATGCTTGCCGCCTCTATCTCAAGCAGGCGCTCTTCATCCTCGCGGAGGATTGCCTCTTTTCCGCAAACGTCGTAGCAGAGCCCGCACTCGATGCAGTGCTCCTGGTCCTTGATGACGATGTCGGGAACCGCCTGGGCGTGGGGTTTGTAGATCGCCTTACGGACGCCGATGCCGGCGTCGAACCGGTTGTAGACCTCCACCGGACAGATCGCGACGCAGTCCCCGCAGCCGTTGCACTCGTTCTCGAGGATGTAGCGGGGGTGCTTTCGGACCCGGACGCGGAAGTTCCCCACCTCGCCCTCGATCCCCTCGACCTCGGAGCAGGTGTGGATGGTGACATTCGGGTGCCGGGCCACCTCGACCATCTTCGGAGAGAGGATGCACATCGAACAGTCGTTCGTGGGGAACGTCTTGTCGAGCTGGGCCATATGCCCCCCGATGGTCGGTTCGCGCTCGATGAGGTGGACGTGGATGTCGTGGTCGGCGAGGTCGAGCGCCGCCTGGATGCCCGCGACCCCGGCGCCGATGACGGCGACCTCAGTCATGGCGGTAACTCCCTGCGAGTTTGACGTATTCATGCGCGTTGTGGAGGACGCCCTCCTGCTGCTCGGGCGTCGTCTCCCTGACCACTTTTCCGGGAACGCCGAGGACGAGCGAGTTCGACGGGATCTCCTTTCCTTCGGTCACCACCGCGCCGGCGCCGATGATGGAACCCTCGCCCACCACCGCGCCGTTCAGGACGACGGCACCCATCCCGACGAGCACCCGGTCGCGAATGGTGCAGCCGTGCAGGATGGCGCCGTGGCCGACCGAGACCTCCGCACCGATGGTGACCGGAAACCCGGGCGTGGTGTGGACGACGGCGTTGTCCTGGATATTCGAGCCCGCTTCGACCGTGATCGTATCCCGATCCCCCCGGACCACGGCGCCGAACCATACGCTCACGTCGTCGCCGAGGCTCACGTCTCCGATGACTGTTGCGTTCTCTGCGATAAAGACGCGGTTCCCCACAACCGTTCCGCTCTCCATAGTGAGTCTACTATTGGTTGCGGCGATACAAAATGTTCTCCATCGTGGGTGAGGGAGGGGCGGGTGGGTTTGGTGAGGGACGGGAGGCGAGGAGGCAGACCGGGAGATTGATTGTCGGGACCCGGCATGGGGGTGCTCACGTTCCTGTATTTTGGACAGTCGCTCACAACCATCCACGGATTTCGAGGGGATATCGCGACTGGGGGAACGACGCTCCGGAGAACGACTGTCCGCAGGATGCGAGGGCCCGCAGGGTGCGACGTTCCGACGGAACGGAGCAGGAGCACCGAAGGTGCAGGGCCGGAGCTTGAGAAACCCGAAGGGTTTCGGACAGGAGTTCGAGAAGACCGAAGGTCTTTGAGGAGCGGAGTTCGAGCACCGAAGGTGCGAGGTGGGGCTGACGGGGAGGGCGACGTTCCGATACGCGACGGTTCGTTAGAACCGGAGCGTGAGCACCGGAGATGCCAGGTGCCTAGTCCTGCGGTTCCTCGTCCGCCTACCTGAAACCCCTCCCCCGCCCCCCACCAACCGATCACTACCCATAAAACCCCTCGCGGCAAACGCCTCTGGATGAAAGTGATGGTCGGGGGGACGTTCGATCCCCTGCATGCCGGGCACCGGAAACTCCTCGCCCGTTCCTTCGAGCTCGCCGGGCCTGATGGAGAGGTGACCATCGGGCTGACGACCGAAGAGTTTGCCGGTGCAAAGGTGCACCCCGTCCACACGTATCGGGAACGGCTGGAAACCATCACGTCATTTATTCGGGAGCGGGGCTACACCGCAACGTGGAAGGTCGAGCCGCTCGTCGACCGCTACGGCAGCGCCCTCGACGCGGACTTCGATATCCTCGTCGTCTCCGAGGAGACCTTCCCGGTCGCCGTGGAGATCAACGAACGCCGGCGCGAGCGCGGGAAAAGAAAAGTGGATCTTCACGAGATCTCGTGCGTCCTCGCCGAAGACGGCCGGCGGATCTCGAGCACCCGGATCTGCCGGGGAGAGATCGACCGGCACGGCCGCCTGATCAGATGATGTGGTTCGCGATATCGTCCTTGATCAGCCAGTCGCAATAGAGGCAATGCAGCCCTTTATCGAGCACTTCGAACGTGCTCTCCACAGGCTCGTCCGTGTTCGTGATGCAGCCGGGGTTCGGGCACCGGACCACGCCCCTGATGACCTCCGGGATCTCCACGCCCTTCTTCTCCACGACCTTGTAGTTCCTGATGATGTTGATCTTCGCCTGCGGCGCAAGCAGGGCGATCCGGTCGACCTCCTCCGTGCGGAGCTCGCGGTTCTCTATCTTGACGATATCCTTCTTCCTCATCCGTTTGCTCTCGACGTTCGTCGCGATGCTCAGGCATTCCCGGGTCGACCCGGTGATACCGAGGATCCGCAGGACGTTCAGCGCCTCGCCGGCCGTGATATGGTCGATGACGGTTCCGTTCTTGATGGGGCTGACGAGCAGCCCCCGTGACGGGTCTTTCGCGCTCATTTCATCACCTCGTGGAGGAGCGCCATCCTGATGGGCACGCCGTTCCTCGCCTGCTCGAAGTAGCGCGCGTACGGCGTGCGGTCCACCGCGGGGTCGATCTCGCCGGCGCGCGGGAGCGGGTGGAGGATCATCAGCCGCTCCTTCACGCCGTCGAGAAGGTCGGTCGTGATCCGGTAACTGGACGCGACGTTGTAGTAGGATGCCGAGTCCGGGAACCGTTCGCGCTGGATTCTCGTCACGTAGAGGACGTCGAGTTCCCGGATCGCCTCCTCGACGTTCGGGTGCTCGACGACCTCCATGCCGCGCTCCCTGAGTTCGAGGGCGATGTTTGCCGGCATCTCGAGCCCCACGGGTGCGATGGTATGCAGCGTGACGCCGTAGAGGGAGAGGGCGAGCGCCAGCGAGTGCGCAGTCCTGCCGTAGCGGAGATCCCCTAAAAGCCCGACGTCGATCCCATCGACCGGCATCGACTGCCTGATGGTGTAGAGGTCGAGCAGCGTCTGGCTCGGGTGCTGCCCCGCGCCGTCGCCGGCGTTGATGACCGGCACCGTGGCGAACTCGCTTGCCAGCCGTGCCGCCCCCTCCTTCGGGTGGCGGAGCACGATGGCGTCCGCGTAGCCGCTCACCACCCGGATGGTGTCCGCGAGCGTCTCTCCCTTGACGATGGAACTCGCCTCAACGGAATCGACGCTGATCGACTGTCCGCCGAGCCGGGCCATGGCCGTCGCAAACGACATCCTTGTCCTGGTGCTGGGCTCGAAGAAGAGAAGCGCCACGAGTTTATCGTCAAGCGTTCCGGCTGGTACTTGCCGGCATCGAACTCCTGCGCCCGATCGAGCAGATAATCGAGATCGCTTCTTTCAAAATCGCGGATTGAGATAATGTGGTACATCGTGCGGCTACCTTCCGGGGCTTTTCATCCGGCGTAGGCGCCCGGATTGTTCCGCCCCTCTTCTCTCCTGAATAGTGGTTCGCCGCGCACCCACTAAATACCTTTTTTTCGGGTGCGTGCCCTACCTCCATGATAACCTTTGTCACCTTCGCCCGCCTCATACTATTTCAGGAGTTGAAGTGCATGTCTGAAGAGAATGTAGAGTACGCACCCGAAGTCTGCTGCCACTGTGAGGGGGCCGGGTGCATGTACTGCAACAAAAAAGGCACCGTGATGGTGGCGCAGCCCTCGCAGAAGTGCAGACACTGCGACGGGGACTGCTGCATCTACTGCGGCTACACCGGGTGGGAACGTCCGCTGAAGGAATACTAACTCTATTTTCGCGCGACCGTGATGTAGCCGCTGTGGGCAACCCTGGTCGAGGGCCGGGTTCCCCGGGCGGAGCGCGTCAGTTCCCGTTCCATGCACTCGTAGCAGTGGACGTCCCGGAAAAGCGGCGTTGCGGCATCGAGCGCGACGAACGTGTGCTCGAGGAACGGCGTGTAGCAGGAGAGATAGCCGCCGGGCGAAAGGAGCGAGAAGGCGTGCTCCACGTGCGCCGGGGTTATCGTGAGGTCGAGGTGAACGACGTCGAACTCGCCGGTCGCTTCGAGCATATCGGCCGCGACCACCTCGACGTTCTCGAGGCGGGCGTTTTTGATGTTCTTTTCCGCAAGTTTGGCAAACTCCGGGCGCACCTCGTAGGTCTTCACGCTGCGGGCAATCTTTCCGAAGTAGATCGCGGCGACCCCGCTCCCGGTTCCGGCGTCCAGGACACGGTCGTCACGGTTCATCCCCGTGTAGGCGATCACCGTTCCGATGTCCTTGGGGAGCATGGGCGCTCCGCTCCGTTTTGCGTGGACGAAGAAGTCGGTCGGCCGGGGGCGCAGCACGGTGAACGGGACGTTGAGGTGGGTCCGGATCTCGTCTCCCGGGTTCATGCCCGCGAGGGCCCCGAGATCGATCATCCCCCGGTCGGTGGAGAACTGCCCCTCGCCCGCCGTCACGAAGTACTCGCGGTCCTCGCCGACGAGCAGGAGGCGTTCGCCGATCTCGATCATTGCTGCGCGAGTTTCAGGATCGCTTCGGCGATGTCGCCGCGGGTTTCGACGAGCGCTGCCCTCGCGGCCTCCTCGGTTGCCCCGGTCTGGGATGCGACGAGAGCGACATCGTCGTCGGGTATCTCCGGGACGGCCTCCTCGAACCGGGCCTCCCCCGTGAGCTGGTAGGTGGTGACCCCCTGCATGGTGGTCGCGACGACCTGGGCATCGTCGAAGACGTAGTTTCCCGCGGGCGTGTAGATGACGACCTTCTCGACGCCCTCGATCTCCTCCATCTCCATGCCCATCTGCTTCATCATCTGCTTCATCTTTTTCGGGTTCATCTTTCCTGGAAACATTCGGATCCCCTTCCCTGCCGTACTTTTACCGCTACACCGTAATTAAATGCCAGCATCTCCCGCCCGGAGAGCAAAGCCGCCCCGGTGGCGAGGAGCACGTCGCCCGCCGTCACCACCAGCACCTCGTCTCCTGCGCGGATGCCCTCGTCGGCAACGACGACGTGTTTCGCCATCGCGTTCTTCCCGTCCGCGACGAACGGCGCCACGTCTTCCTGCACCGCCACCCGGTAGGCCGGGGGGGCCAGATGGGCGCAAAGTCGCGCCGCTGCGGTTATCCCGAGGGTCAGGCGGCCATCCTGTGCGCGAACGGTCGCAAGTCTCTCCTTTCCTATGCGCACCTGGCGGATGCGTCCGGTCGTGGAGAACTGGAAGTTACATTCGTCGGGGAAGATCGCAACTCCGGCCCCGGCGCCGAACTGGAAGTCAGCTATCGTCCGGATCCGCCGAAGCGAACTGTCGTTTGAGTATTCGGTTGACACTATCAACAAACTCCTCTTCTGTATCGTGGGGGATGAATGCCCCGGCGGCGATCCGGTGCCCGCCGCCTGCGCCGCCCGCTCCGGCGGCCGCCTCGACGAGCGCTTTCTGCAGGTCGACCCCGCGGCCGAGCGCCCACTCGTTCGTCCGCATCGAGACTTTCGTCACCTCCGGCTCGTCCACCATCGCGGCGAGCACCATCATGGGCTTCTTCCAGTTTAGTTTGGAGAGCGCCATCCCCGCCCCGATCCCGACGATGGTGTCGGGGAACCGGTCGCCGGTGTGGATGTACTGGAGGTGGGATAACTCGGTCACCCCGGCATCGAGGATGTACTGGAGCAGGTCGCGGATGACCGATCGGTGGTGGGCGAGCATGTGCTCCGCGTCGCGGTAGGCCTCCCCGCGCTCCCCGCGGCAGATGCTGCTCCCTATCCGAGGTTTCGCCCACCGGCCGCAGGCGTTTAAGAGGGTGGCGTACTCGGAGGCGTTCCGGAGCGGTGTGCGCTCCGGCTCGTCGGGGAAGATGTAGGTCTCGGCGAGCAGGCGGTCGGTCTCCCTCCCGTGGGCGATGAGCTGCTGGGCGAGGGCGCTGATGATCGTGCGCCGGTCCTCGAACGGGAGTTCTTCCCAGACGAGCCACCCGCCCCGCGGGTTCTTCAGTTCGACGCCGAGCCTCTCGAGGAACCGGAGTGCTGCGTTCGTGTTGTTCGAGATCCCGTCGATGTAGGGGTCGTCGCAGTAGCCGAGGCAGACGTGGACCGGGCGGGTGGACGTCCCGTAGCAGTTCAGGTCATGGTCCTGCACGATGATGTTGCCGTACTCCACGCCGTCCCGGACGATCTCGCGTGCCGGGCCGACCAGCCCGCAGTTCTCCCGGGCCATCATGTCCCCGACGTTCCCGATGACGGCGAGTTTGGCGAGGTCGATGGCTGTCGGGTCGATTGCCTTCGCGACCAGGTACGCGATCCCGGCGGCGCTCATCCGGGTGATGCCGTGATCGAGGCTGTTCACCTGGGGGTAGGCCGTGCCGCAGGGCTGGCCGACGTGGTGGTCGAGGATCAGGACTTCGTCGCTGGAGAGGCCGTGTTCCTCGAGAAGGTTCTGCTGCCCGGCGCCGAGGTCGGCAAAGAGTTTCAGGGACCCGTCCTTTGGGACATGGCGCATCGCCATCGGTTCGAGCTGGCGGACGAAGACGGATTCGACAGCCATGCCCTCGCGGACGAGCGCCTGCGCGAGGATCGCCTCCGTGCTGATGCCGTCGGCGTCGATGTGGGAGATGATCGTCACCGAGTCCGCATCGCAGATTAGATCCGCCGCTCTCCGCACATCGTTCTCGAGGCTCATCTCCATAGTAGTGGGTGGTGAAGGGTCAATAATGCATGGGGGTGTGAGGGGTTGACGATGTTCGAGAGGTGGATGCAGGCAGGATCCCATGAGGGAGGGGCTCAAGCCCGTTTGATCGTGCAAACCTGTGCACGGATTCCCACCGGCAACGCCCGGGAACTGCCCCCGCCCAGCAGGAAGGGGGAGGAGGCCGGAGGCCTTCGAGTGGGGGCACAGGTACAGTCTTGCGGGTAGAGACAGGGGAGGGGGTCTTGCCCCCTCGCACCTAACGGTGCTCAAGCTCGCTTCGCTCGCACTCTCCGTCAGCCCCACCCCCAACGGCGATACCCCCACGGTCCACCGTCCGAGAAGATGTTAGAGGAAGTGCGGCGTCCCGGCCCGCTCCGGGGTTACGGATTTCGTGGGAGTATCGCCACGCACTGCCCGCCCCCTTGGGGGCGGGAGGAGCGCGAAGCGCGGGCGGTGGGGGTCACAAGTAGAGCTTTATGAGATAAAGACAGGGGAGGGGGGATGCTCCCCCTCGAAGACCTTCGGTCTTCTCATGCTCACTCCGTTCGCACCTCGCACCTGACGGTGGTCGAGCGCCGGTTCTTCGCACCTTCGGTGCTCACGCTCCAGTTCTAGTGAACTGTCGCTCCTGCGGACGGTCGTTCCCCCAATGGCGATATCCGGTGGGAATCCGTGTATGGGCATGTGCAACCGAGAATGAGCGTAAGCACCAGTGGGTGTCGCCTGTCGACGCCGCTTTAAACCAACAGCCTCCCCCGGCGCATCCCCGGTCAGAAACTAAAACTATCTATGAAAGAAACGCCAAGCACCGATCAGACAACGCTCCTGGAGGTACAGAACATGGCAACAAACGATATGCGGGAGTTTCTGGAGACCGGCGTTATCGACGTCGGCCGGATGAGAGCGGTCGAAGGGAACGCCGTTGCGCTCGGCCAGCCGTCGCTTTTGATGATGGAGAGCGCCGGCCGGGCGGTCGCGGATGCCGTCCTCGCCCGCAGCCCCTCCCGCGTCCTCATCCTCTGCGGGAGGGGGAACAACGGCGGCGACGGGATGGTGGCGGCCCGCTACCTCCAGCACCTCGACGCAATCGACGTCGTCTACCCCGACTGCGGCTCGATGACCTCCTCGGCCGCCGCCCAGCTCGCTCTCCTCCGGCACTGCTCTGTTGCCCTCCACCCCGTCCGGTGCGCCTCTGACACCGAGGCCCTCTCCCGCCTCTTTAACGAGGCAGACGTCATCGTCGATGCGATGCTCGGCACCGGGGCGTCGGGTGCGGTGCGGGAGCCGCTTGCGTCCCTCGTTGCCCGGGCGAACGCGAGCGATGCCCCGATCGTTGCCGTCGACATCCCCACCCCCGGCATCCGTGCGAGCCGGATCCTCTCGTTCCACCGGCCGAAGGTGGAGGGCGCGGACGTCGCGGAAATCGGCATCCCGCTCGAGGCGGAGATATTCACCGGCCCCGGAGATCTCACGCTCGTCCCGGCCCGGGCGTCCGGGGCCCACAAAGGCGCCGGCGGCGAGGTGCTCGTCGTCGGGGGCGGCCCCTACCAGGGAGCGCCCTACATCGCGGCGATGGGTGCGCTTCGCGCCGGGGCGGATATCGTGCGGGTCGCCTCCCCCGCGTACGTCCCCATGCCCGACCTGATCTACGAGCGCCTGGAGGGGAAGGCAATCACCGTTGATCATCTGGAGACGATCCTCTCCCTCGTTGACCGGGCGGACGTGGTCGTCTGCGGCATGGGCCTCGGAAAGGAGAGCCACGATGTCGTGCTCGCCGTTGCGGAGGCGGCGAAGCGGGCGGTCTTCGATGCCGATGCGCTTTCCCGCCCCCTGCCGGCGGCGAAGGAGACGATCTACACCCCGCACGCGGGCGAGTTCGCCCGGATGACCGGAGCGGAGCCCCCGGCGGACCTTGCGGCGCGCGGCCGGTGCGCGAAGGCCGCCGCGACGGCGGGGACCATCCTGCTCAAGGGCCCGGTCGATGTCGTATCCGACGGGTCGCGGGTCAGGTTCAACCGGACCGGAACTCCCGCCATGACCACCGGGGGGACGGGCGACCTGCTCGCCGGCATCGCCGGTGCGCTCTTCTGCCGGATCCCCGCGTTCGAGGCCGCCTGCATCGCCGCGTACGTCAACGGCAGGGCCGGCATGCTCGCCGCAGAAGAGCGTGGGGAGGGCATGCTCGCCACCGATATGCCCAGCTACATCCCGGAAGTTCTCTTCCGGCACCCCGCACCCGAATGACCTGCCGATAGCCGCCTTCTTTTATCCCCTGAAAAAGAGAAGATCTCCTGCGATACACATGAACGAGTCCGGCGAACACGGCAAGACCCCGGTTTTCACCCACATCGAGAACGACCGCGCACAGATGGTGGATATCTCGGCAAAGAGCGAGGTCACCCGGGAAGCGGTTGCGAGCGGCAGGATTTACCTTCGGAGCGAGACCCTCCGGGCCATCTGGGGAGGGACCGCGGTCAAGGGCAACGTTTTAGCGACCGCACGGGTGGCGGCAACCCTCGCGGTGAAAGACACGCCGCGCCTCATCCCCATGTGCCACCCCATACCGCTCGGTGGCATCACCATCGACTTCGAAGAAGGCGACGGCTACATCGAGGCGATCGCCCGCGTGAAGTCCTACGGGCGGACCGGCGTCGAGATGGAAGCGCTCACCGGCGTCTCCGTCGCCCTTCTCACTGTCTGGGACATGGTCAAGTCGGCGGAGAAAGACGAGAACGGACAGTATCCGGTCACCCGGATGGATGCCATCCGCGTCGTGGAGAAACGTAAAGGGGTCTAGGTCTTCCTGCAGGCAGGGGGGAGGCAATCCTTTATTTGCGCTCCCGTCAACCTGTTAGGAACCACGGGATACGTCCCGAAAAGGAATGTGGCGGAAACGCTGAACCTGAGGTGATTCTAAACATGGCAAAATCGATGTATGCCTACGTACGCGAGGCATGGAAACGGCCCGACCGGTCGGAAGTGAAAGCCCTCCTCTGGGAGCGGCTCCAGACCTGGCGGCGCGAAGGGAGTATCGTGCGCGTGGAGCACCCGACCCGGATCGACCGGGCCCGGTCGCTCGGTTACAAGGCCAAGCAGGGAATCGTCGTCGTGCGGGTCAAGATCCGCCGCGGCGGCCGGAGGAAGCCCCGGTACACCCGCGGGCGCAGATCCGCACGCATGGGCATGCGCCGGCTGACTCCCGCAAAGAGCCTGCAGCGCATGGCCGAGGAGCGCGCATCCCGCAAGTTCCCGAACATGGAGGCCCTGAACTCCTACTGGGTCGGTGAGGACGGCCGCTCCAAGTGGTTCGAGGTCATCATGGTCGACGGGCACCACCCCTCGATCAAGAGCGACCGCAACCTCGCGTGGCTGGCGAACCCGGTTCACCGGGGCCGGGCGGAACGCGGCAAGACCTCCGCCGGCATGAAGGGGCGCGGGATGCGGACGCGCGGACGTGGAACCGAGAAGACGCGCCCGAGCATCCGTTCCCACGCGAACCGCGGCAAATAAATACCCTTTTTTTCATACGGCCTACCCACGATGAAGATCACAGATGCCGGTATACATCCCTATCCTGCCGGTGACTCGACGGTTGCGCGAATGACGCTCGAGGCGGCAGGACTCGGGTTCGATAGCGCCGTCGTTATCGGAGATGCCGTGCATCGGTCTTCCGGCGCCGAGGTTCTCCGGGGTGCCGTGATCGGTGCTGCGTCCGTAAAAGAGGTCCTGAAGCGAGTGCGCGATCCCGCCGTCCGGCGTGCCGACGTCGTCTACGTCGATGCCGGGGAGATCGCCTTCAACCGTGCGGTCGTCGCGGTGAAAGAGGTGAACGTCGTCAGGAGCATCCATGCCACCCGGAGAAACGCCTTCGATCACGTCGCCGCACGGACGGCGGCAGAGCGGGGCGTGGCGGTGGACATCTCGATGGCTCCCATCGTTCACCTCCGCGGGACGAAGCGCCAGAAGGCGCTACAGCGGTATGCGGACGTCCTCTCGCTGCAGCGGCGATACGGCTTTCCACTGACGATATCGTCCGATGCCCGCTCGATACTCGGGCAGCGGTCGGTTCGCGAGCTTCGCGGTCTCTGCGCACTCTTCGGCATGACCGGGGCGGAAGTGACCGAAGCGCTCTCGTCCGTCGGCCGGATCATCGAGCCGCACCGATCCGTGAGGGTGGTAAAATGAGGCCGCGACCCCCGGCGATGCGGACGAAGCGGCGCTACATCCTGGCGCGAATCCTTCCTTACGGGGCGTGGGTAGACCAGAAACAGGTATACTTCGCGGTCATCGAGGCCGCGACCTCGCTCCTCGGCGATGCGGCCGTCGGTCTTGCGCAGCCCGCGGTGGTCTTCTGCGAAGGAGGGTACGTCGTCGTCCGGTGCCGGCGGGGAACGGAGAAGGATATTGCCGTCGCGCTTGCAACGGTCACCTCGGTCGCCGACGAGCGGATCGCGCTCCGGACGGTCGCCACCTCGGGGACAATCCACGCACTGCGGCGCCGGATGAAACCTATCCGGCATCTCTCCGGGGACGAGGAAGTGAAGGTCGGGGAAACTTATTTCGCGGTCTATCGCTATCCGCGTCAAAAGGTTGATTTGGTTGAAAAAGGTATTAAGCATCAGAAGTCATTGTTTTTCACCGAAGCCGATTTGGAGGAACGATAATGCAACCACAATATCAGATGGGATATGACCGGGCAATCACGGTGTTCAGCCCGGACGGAAGACTTTACCAGGTCGAGTACGCCAGAGAAGCGGTGAAAAGGGGCACGACGGCCGTCGGAATCAAGTGCAGCGAAGGCGTCGTGCTGATTGTCGATAAACGGGTGACGTCCCGGCTCCTCGAACCGGTTTCCATCGAGAAGATCTTCAAGATCGACGCGCATATCGGCGTTGCGTCCTCCGGCCTCGTCGGCGATGCGCGGTCTCTCGTGGACCGGGCGCGGGTTGAGTCCCAGATCAACCGCGTCTCCTACAACGAGCCGATAAACGTCGAGATCCTCGCCAAAAAACTCTGCGACCACATGCAGACCTACACCCAGTTCGGCGGTGCACGTCCCTACGGAACCGCTCTCCTGATCGCAGGAGTCAGCGACGGGGAGGCACGGCTCTTCGAGACCGATCCGAGCGGCACGCTGCTCGAGTACAAGGCGACCGGGATCGGAACCGGACGTCCTGCGGTCATAAAGACCTTCGAGGACGAGTACCAGGAGGATGCGGACTTCTCCGGCGCCATCAGGCTTGGAATCAAGGCCCTGCACGCCGCGACGGAGGGCAAGCTCGACGTGAGCGCCATCGAGATCGGCGTCGTCTCCATCGAGACCGGGGAGTTCCGGAAGATGGAGAAGGATGAGGTAAAGGCATACGTCGACCAGTTCGAAGAGTGAGCGTCATCCGTATGATCCCTCTCGACCAGGCAGTAGTAGCACGGCTTGAAAGTTACGGAGAACGGTTCGAGGTCCTTGTCGACCCCAACCAGGCCATGCGCATCCGGCAGGGCGAAGACGTCGACCTGGAGGAGGTCGTTGCCGCCGATTCCATCTTTTCGAACGCTGCCCATGCCGAACGGGCCTCCGAGGAGGCTCTCCTGAAAGTCTTCAAGACGACCGAGTTCGAGCAGGCAGCACTCCGGATCATCCGGAAGGGCGAGATCCATCTTACGGCGGAACAGCGCCGGCACCTCATCGCGGAGAAGCGGAACCGGGTCGTCACGTTCATCGCGAGGAATGCCGTCAACCCGCAGTCCGGGTTCCCTCACCCCCCGCAGCGCATCGAGCTTGCGATGGAAGAGGCGCGGGTGAGCATCGACCCCTTCAAGTCCGTCGAGGAGCAGGTCAAAGACGTGGTCAAGGCGCTCCGCCCGCTTCTCCCCATCCGGTTCGAGGAGATCCGGGTCGCCGTGAAGATCCCGGCGGATTATGCCGCGAGAGCCTACGAGATCACGACCGCAGGATCGCTCGAGCAGGAAGAGTGGCAGAAGGACGGATCCTGGATCGCGGTCGTCAAAATTCCGGCGGGCATCCAGGAGGAGTTCTACGACCTGGTGAACAAGGTTTCCAAGGGGAATGCAGAGACCCGGATCGTCGAACGGATGTCGTGATTAACTATATTAATCGACAGCACAAAAATTAGAGGACATACAAGAGGTACGCGAAATGGCAAGTCGCAAACAGAGTGCAAAGGGCAGGGTAGTCGGAAGTTCCGGGCGTTTCGGCCCGAGGTACGGCCGGTTTATCCGGAAGAGAGTCAACCAGATCGAGAAGGTCTCCCGCGCGAGCCATGCGTGCCCCCGTTGCGACCAGAAAGCGGTCAAGCGTGAGGGAACAGGCATCTGGACGTGCCGCAAGTGCGGGTTCAAGTTTGCAGGCGGCAGCTATGTCCCGGAGACGCCGGCGATGCGCGTCGCCGCGCGGAGCATCGAGCGGTCGCTGCAGAAGGAGGGTTAATCGGTCGTGGCTGCCTATAAGTGCGCTCGCTGTAAACAAAAAGTAGAAATCGACGTCAATATACGCTGCCCCTACTGTGGGCACCGCATCCTTTTCAAGGAACGCGGAGCCGGAATAAAAGATCTGAAGGCTCGATGACGGTCGTCACGACGTCACGCAAACCCGCTCCCGAGGTGCGCACCCTTGCGCGGGATCTGGCGTTCTCGATCGGCGCCGAGTACGTCACCCGCGGCAAAGCGGGCATGGGCGACCTTTTTTCCCTTGACGGATCGGTTCTGGTCGTCTCGAAATCCGGTCCTTTTTTTCTGATTTTGGTATATGACGGCGGAGAGCCTGTGGTGGAGATCCGTGTCAGGTCGTTTGCCGTCGAAGAGCGGCCCGGCGCGATCGCCCGCGGGCTCTTCGTCTCGGATCGCCCCGTGTACGAGGCGCTCAAGGATCGCGTCGATGTCGCGTTTGCCGGTGAATCCCTTACGGGACACCGGATCGTCTTTGACGGAACGCAGCGGAGACGTTACGTCCTGAAGGTGGCCTCATGATGCATACGGCTCATTTCCGGTTCGCGACCCCCGATGCCCGTGCTCTCTACCTCTCCATCTGCCAGGAGATGGGCGACGTGGGCGACCGGTCGTCCGTCCGGGTCGGGCTCGCGGACGACGATACGCTCGTCCTCGAGGTGGCTGCCTCCGATATACCCGCGCTCCGGGCGGCCCTGAACACCTGGCTGCGGCTGATCACCATAGCCGTCGAGATGCGGGAGCTTGCCGTCCCGTCCGATGCGGCCCCGTTGGGGCGCGAGACGGGAACCCCTCCTTTGAACCCTCACATTTAAAGGCCTTCACGCCCCTATCATGTAGAGAAAGGGCAGGGTGCCGGGAAGGCCGCTGTCCGCCACCCGAAATATCGTTACCGATCTTCGTCTCATTCGAGGAGTAGATGAATATGGAAAACATCCCGCCAAAAGTACAGAATCAGCTGGCGATGCTCCAGCAGATGCAGCAGCAGATCCAGACCGTGGTATCGCAGAAAGGGCAGTATGAACTGACGATCCGCGAGGCCAGGCGCGCGGTCGAGGACCTGGCCGACGTCCCCGAGGATGCGGCGGTCTTCATGAACGTCGGCAGCGTCATGATGCAGAAGAGCAAGGAGCAGGTGCTCGCGTCCTTGAACGAGCGTATCGAGACGCTCGAACTCCGCGTCAAGTCGCTCGAAAAGCAGGAGAAGGCGCTGCAGGGCAGGTTCGAGCAGTTATCCTCGCAGATCAGGGGAGCGCTGGAGGGTAAACAGCAGCCTCCCGGCCCCGCCTGATCCGTCAACTTTTTTGAAAAAGGCCTTTCTTGAAATTCTCTCTGACTCACGCGAAGCCGCGAAGAGCGATGGGCGGAACGCCCGGAGTTTGAGCACCACAGGTGCGAAGAACGCGAAGGAGGTTGTCAATGCCCATCCAGACTTCGCGCCTTCGCGTCTTCGCGCGAGGCCACATCACCGATGATTCGACTTTGGTGATGTATGGATAATCCGGAGACCTCTATGGGTAACCGGGCTTATCCAGAGGTTGACCCGAAAAAGGAGTGAGTCGCTCACTCCTCGCGGTCGAGTTTGTGCGTCCGGCATACGAGGTTGATCGCGTTGATCACCGCCTCGACCGATGCGAGGATGATGTCGTCGCTTGAGGCGCTGGCATCGAAGACCCGGCCCCGCTCGTCCTCGACGGAGATGGTGACGTGCCCGAGAGCATCGGTGCCCCCGGAGATCGCCTCGATGTTGAACTCTTTGAGCTGCACCGGGGCCGGGATGATCCCGAGGATCGCCCGCACGGCCGCGTCCACCGGGCCGTTGCCGATGCTCGAGAAGGTGTGCTCGACTCCGTCGACGGTCGCCCTGACGCTCGCTGTCGGGATGGCGTGGTTGCCGGTCATAATGGCGACGTCCTGGAGCTCCAGGGTCTTCTCGTCGGGCGCGAGCTGCATGACGCTCTCCGCGATCTCGTAGAGGTCCGCGTCCGTTACCCGCTTGCCCTTCCCGGCAACCGCTTTCACCCGCAGGACGATCTCGTCGAGCTGCGCGTCGGCGGGCTCCATGTGCACCTCGGCGAGCATCTGCTTGACCGCATGCCTCCCGGCGTGTTTGCCGAGTTTCAGCCTGCGCCGGTGCCCGACCATCTCCGGCGTCATGATTCCCGGTTCGAACGTGTCCGACCGGGTGATGACGCCGTGGGAGTGGATCCCGCTCTCGTGGGCAAAGGCGTTCTCGCCGACGATGGGCTGCGTTGCCGGGATGCTCATCCCCGCGTAGCGGGAGACAAGCCTTGAAGTCTCGACGAGGCCGGTCGTCCGGATGCCGGTATCGATACCGTAGATGGACGAGAGCGCCATCACCGTCTGCGCGAGGTCGGCGTTGCCCGCCCGCTCTCCGATGCCGTTCACCGTCACCTGCACCTGGGAGGCGCCGGCCTCGACCGCCGCGATGGTGTTCGCCACCGCAAGCCCGAAGTCGTTGTGGCAGTGGACGTCGATCGGGCAGTTCACCTCGCGGTCGATCCGCTCGATGAGGTGCTTCATGGCCGTCGGGGTGATCACCCCGACCGTGTCGGGCACGTTGATGATTGTCGCTCCGGCGTCCACCGCAACGCGGTATACCTCCATCAGGTAATCCCAGTCGGTCCTCGTGGCGTCCATCGCGGAGAACATGCACCGGTCGACGTGGTCGCGAGCATACGCGATGATATCGCCGGTGGCCTCGAGGACCTGCTCGCGGGTCTTTTTGATGGTGTACTCGCGCTGGACGTCGGAGGTCGGGATGAAGACGTGGACCATGTCGACGCCGCAGTCGATGCACGCATCCACATCGGCCCGGATCGACCGCGCAAGCCCGCAGACCTGTGCGGAGAGCCCGAGATTCGTGATGGCCCGGACTATCTCGCGTTCGGCATCCGAGGATGCGGGAAAGCCCGCTTCGATGGCGTGGACTCCTATTCCGGAGAGCTGTTCTGCAATACCGAGCTTCTCTTCGAGCGTGAACGAGATGCCCGGTGTTTGTTCACCGTCGCGCAGTGTGGTGTCGAAAACAGTGACGTTCTTGTTCGCACGGCTATCGGTGAAGAAGACAGTACGCTTCAGCGTTCCTAGGTGCTTCAGCGTTTGTAGGGTTCATACGTACTCGTTATCCGAGGTTGTATATAAAGAATAACGTCCGCGTTGCACCGTTCTCTGCAAATGCTGCGAAATGTTTAATAACAACTCGATCTAACATTATTAGAGCAGAGACCCGCCTTAACTCAGACTGGTAGAGTGCGCGGCTGTAGTATAGTCT
>NZ_JMIO01000050.1 GCF_000691865.1 Methanoculleus sp. MH98A
AACCACGGGCCGAACGGGGAATGGGATTACGAGATGGGCGGAGGCCCGAGCATTGGTTCCCGTTTTGGACATGAGGCATGGCTTGGACGATGGGAATATCCGGTTACTGAGACGGTGATTCTCATTTACTCGGAGAATGTCCCGGTTTATGTGGTAAGCACGGTGGATTTCGTATATGACGGATTCATACGAGATCCTTACACCGGCGAAGAAGATTATATCCCACGGAAATACTACGATAAACGAGAGGTAATGCCCGAAAAACAGCCCGGAAAACCGAGATATTATGATCTCCCGGGCTCTTCCCCAATACGCTTGTATCGCGAAGGAAGGCCCGATAATCCCTATTTACCGGCCACTCCAACGCCCACTGAGTCACCCACATTCACACCAACCCTTACTGCTCCAACTGCATCTCCTACGGCTATAGAAACACCATCCCCGGTAGGAACATCGGTTCCGCAACTAACCCTGGTGCAGCATTTGCCGCCCCACCCAACCCCGACCCCGCCCCGGGATGACCGGGAACCGCCAAAAGACTGGACACCACCGCCAACCGTTCCCCCGGCCACTCCATCGACAACACCGAAGCCAACCCCAGTTGAGGAGCCAATTGAGGAGCCCACGGTCGAGGAGCCGACCCCGGAGGTGACCACGGTTGTGGAGCCGGAACTGGAAGAAATCTCAACATTCACACCGGAATCGACTGAGGAGCCGATAGAGGAGCAGACTCCTGTGGAAGACGAGAACGAAACCAATTAAACTCCGCCGTTGCGAGGAGCCGGTATGATTGATGGATTCGGGAGGACGAGGTAATAATTGAAATACAGAATCCCCGGCGTTAAAGAATGACCTTCAGGGTCGGTCATTGAGAGCCGGACTACGAACGCGGTTACCGTACCCCAAGATCATCAAAATACTCTTTTACCGCTTCCACGAACCCGTCCCCGTAGGATTCTTCGGTGACCCGGTCCGCCGCCGCCCGGGTCCGTGCCGGGGCATTTCGCACCGCGACGCCGACCCCGGCGGCTTCGAGCATCTCGATGTCGTTCTCGGAGTCGCCGATAGCCATCATCTCTGAGGGGGAAAGCCCCATCTCACGGGCCAGTTCCATGAGCGCCGTTCCTTTGTTCACGCCGGGGGTCTGGAGATGGATTGCAAACCCGGTATCGAGCACCCGGACGGGGAGGCCGTGGTCGCGGATGACTGCTCTTGCCTCGTCGGGGTCGATGTTCCGGGCGAAGGCCACGTCGGCGAACCGGTACTGCGCACTGTAGAGTTCGAGTTCTATGCCCCTTCCGGCAAAATAGTCTTTGAGAACTTCGAATGCCACGAGGCAGGCTTTCTTGTTGCCGGGGATGCGGAGGGTGCCTGAAAACCCCCTCCGGTAGACGCCGCCGTTCTCACCGATGATCGTCCCGTCCGTCCCGACCATCTTGCAGAGACCGTCCATGAAGCAGACGGTGTTGCCGCTTGCGAGCACCACTTCTATCCCGGAATCGACGAGCATCCGGATGGCCTCGACGGCAGCGGTGTTGATCCGCCGCTGCCGGTTGGTGATGGTGCCGTCGACATCCGTTACGAGTGCCTTCAACACTGCTTGAGCCCTGCCTGCTCGACTATGAACGCCGCCTCGCCCTCGGGGAGGTTGGGACTGTCCACCAGGCGGGCGACCCTCTTGCCGCCCTTGCTCTTCCTGAGATAGAGCCGGAATGTTGCGGTGTGCCCGACGATGTTGCCGCCGATCGGTTTCGTGGGGTCGCCGAAGAGGACGCCGGGGTTCGACATCACCTGGTTGGTCACGAGACCGACGGCGTTGTGGTCGTCGATCAGTTTCAGGAGGTCGTGCATGTGCCGGTTCAGTTTCTGCTGCCGGGGAGCGAGGGTGCCCCGTCCCGCATACTCCGAACGGAAGAGCGACGTCAACGAATCGATGACGAAGAGCCTGACCGGGTAGTCGGATTTCCGCAGGTCGTTTGCGAGTTCCCGCGCGGTCTCGAGGAGCAGCATCTGGTGGTCGGAGCTGTGCGCCCGCGCGACGTGAATACGTTCGAGGACTTCCTCGATCTCTCCGATCTCCGCCTCTTCGGGGAGCCCGTTGAGCATCTGCTCGATACGCTCCGGCCGGAACGTGTTCTCGGTATCGACGTAGATGACTCCACCGTGCAGCCCACCGAGTTCTTCGGGAAGCTGGGCGTTGACGGCCATCTGGTGGACGAGCTGGCTCTTACCGGACCCGAACTCGCCGTAGACTTCCGTTATCGCCTGCGTCTCGAGGCCGCCGCCGACCAGTTCGTCGAACTCGGGGACCAGTGTCCTGAGTTTCTGGATATCCTTTCTCTTATCGAGGATATCGCGGCCCGTCTTGAACCCTCCGATATCCGCCATCTTCCGGGCGGCGAGAATCACTTTCTTTGCGGTGGCCTCGCCGATCTCCGCCGCCTCGGCGAGGTCCGATGTGGTGGCCGTCGCAACGCTCTCGACGGTCCCGTATCCGGCCTCGCGGAGCTTATCGGCAGTGGTTGCTCCGACGCCGGGTAAATCTTCAAGATCAATCTCTGACATCTTTTTCCTCACTTGATCTCTATGGTGTGTTCCGTTACGCTACACTAAGAGTCTATATCGAGAGACATAAAGGTCGCTTGCCGTGCGGGGTGAAAGTGAAGATCAGGATCGGGGTTCTTCGGCGAACCGATCCAGGCGTCGGTGCAGGTCGTCGGGATCGGGGTGTACGACCTCGAGATTGCTCGGGCTGATCACGCCCCGGTGCACCGTTCCCCTGGCGCGCACGTGGTATCCGACGGGCAGCGGTTCACGAAGGAGGTAGCAGGCGTCGCCGGTGTCGAGAGCGGTTCCCTGCCGGGTGGCGACGATCGTTCCCTCGACCTCCACCTCTTTCTCCTCCTCGCCGAGGACGGCGAGAGCGCTCCCCCACGAGAGGTGCACCTCAAGATCGCCGTAGCGGCCCCGCCGTACGGTCGCGTTGTAGACCTCGATCCGGTCGCCGGGCACCAGGTGCTCGTCCGCCTTCTCGCCCCAGGCGACGAGCGGGATCTCGCCGGTATCGTCGGCGATGACCAGGTTCCTGACCGAGGACTGCCGCCCGTTCCGCGTGACGAACGAGTGCGGGGGCTGGACGGAGAGAACCGTCCCGGCAAGCGAGCAGGTTCCGCCCTCCTCGACACCGGCGATGGTGTCCAGGGGGAGTTCGATCTCCCGGTCGGAGGGCAGAACGGACGCGGATTCGCCGAGACTGTACTCGATCCCCCGGTCGTTTTCGCGGGCGACCGCCCCGCGGATGACGACGTTCTCTCCCTGCTCCACCCCGAGGAGGACGTCCGGCACCCAGGCGACGAGTCGGAAGACGCCGTCTTCGTTCCCGATCACCGCCTCGACCATCTCGCCGGGTGTTCCGTCGCGGCGGGTGAACGTCCGCGGGTTCTCGACCGAGATCAGCCTGACCTCGAGGTCCCCCGCCGGTCCGGGAGCCGAAGCGTCTCCCCCCTCATCACAGGAGATCTCGCACGCCGCCTCCTGGACGGCGACGGCGGTGACGTCGGGGATCTTTCCTTTCCCCTTCGGCCGGCGAGGATCTCGAGGACGTCGCCCGCCTCGATCTCGGAGACGCCCGCGGCCTTCTCGTCCCAGAGGGTCAGCCTGGCCCTGCCGGTCTCGTCGCCCACCGTCACGTTCGCGACGATGCCGGGCGTGCCGTCGGGCCGCTCGAACTCCCGGGGCTCCCCGACGGAGAGCACCTTCGCAAAGAAGCACGCGAGGCTCGGGGCGGCCGCAAGGTCGCGTATCCGGATGTGCGAGCGCCCCAGGTCTTTGACGACCAGCATCGCGGCAGTCCGTTCGTCGAGCAGGTCTCCCGACTCCGCTACCTTCTCCTCCACCCGCCGCTCGAACTCTCCCTTCTCGAGAAGGTCGTCGACCAGGAGGTAGTGGAACTTCACGGCTGCGGCTCCGGCCCTACTCCTGCCAGGGCACCGTCATCATGGGGGCGGTCAGGTCGTCGATTGTCTCGGCCCGGCGCATCAGCGCCGCCTTCTCGCCCGCGAGGAGCACCTCGGCGCAGCGGGGCCGGCTGTTGTACTGCGACGACATCGCAAACCCGTAGGCCCCGGCGTCCAGCACCGCGATGAGATCGCCTGCCTCGAGTTCGGGGAGCATCCGGTCTTTCGCGAGGATGTCGCCGGTCTCGCAGATCGGCCCCGTGACGGAGTACTCCCGCACGGCGGGCGCGTCGGCCCTGTTCGCCGCCACGACCTCGTGGTAGGAGTCGTACATCGTCGGCCGGACGAGAAGGTTGAACCCGGCGTCGACGTTCGCGAAGGTCTTATGGGCGGTCTTGACGGAGTTGACCCTTGTCAAGAGGACCGTCGAGTCGCCGATGAGCCACCGGCCCGGCTCGACCCAGAGTTCGGGCTCGATCCCGAGTTCTTTGATGCCGCGAAGGAAGACCGGCATGACCGCTTCCGCGTACTCCTCCGGCGTCGGGGCGCGATCGGTCTCCCGGTGGTAGGGAATGCCGAGGCCGCCCCCGATATCGATGAACGAGAGGTTGACCCCGATATCGAGGAGATCGCGGGCGACGCCGATCAGCACCTCGACCTCGCGGGCGAAGGGCTCCACGTCGAGGATCTGCGAGCCGATGTGGCAGTGGATACCGACCGGGTTCACGTGCTCGAGCGCGAGCGCTTCCCTGTAGGCATCCAGAATCTGCCCTGCGGGAATACCGAACTTGCTCGTCGCAAGCCCCGTCGCGATCTTCGGGTGGGTGGGAACCTCGATTGCGGGGTTGACCCGGAAGGCGATATCGACGGTTGTTCCCACCGCTCCCGCCGCGCGGTCGAGCTGCCGGAGTTCGTCGAGCGAGTCCACCGAGACCCGGATACCCTTCTCGACCGCGAGGGCGAGGTCGGCGGGGGTCTTTGAGCTCCCGTTGAAGAGGAGCGACTCCGGGCGCATCCCGGAGGTGAGGGCGAGTGCGACCTCTCCTGCGGAGAAGACGTCGGCGCCGGCGCCCATGGAGCGAGCGTCTTAAAGACCGCCAGGTTGCCGTTCGCCTTCGCGGCGTAGAGGATGCGGATCTTTTTGTAGTGGGCGGTGAGTGCCCCTGAGAGCCGGTTGAAGTTCCCGCGGATCCGCTCATCGTCGGTGACGTAGAGCGGGGTGCCGAACCGTTCCGCGAGGTCGACCGTGTCGTGCTCCCCGATCCGGAGACGGCCGTCCCTGACCGTGAGGTGCGAGGGGAGGATCACAGGTCAATCCCCCGCATCCGCTCTACGGCCTCGTTGATCCGCTCGATCGACCGGGTGATCGCGAACCGGACGAATCCTTCGCCGTTCGTGCCGAACCCGACGCCCGGGGTCGCGACGATCCCGGCTTTGTCGAGGAGCTGTGCGGAAAACGCCATGCTGTCGTCGACCGGTGCCCAGACATAGAAGGTGGCCTTCGGCGCCGTGACGTCAAGCCCGATCTCGGAAAGCCCTTTCACGAGCACGTCCCGGCGTTCCCGGTAGACCGCGCAGGACTCTGCGATGCAGTCCTGCGGGCCGGTGAGCGCGGTGATCGCGGCGTGCTGGATGGCGTTGAACGCGCCCGAGTCGATGTTGGTCTTGACCCGGCCGAGCCCTGCGATGATCTCGGGGTTCCCGCAGGCCATCCCGATCCGCCACCCGGTCATGTTGTAGGTCTTCGAGAGCGAGTGCATCTCGACCCCGACCTCCATCGCGCCGTCGGCCTCGAGGAACGAGGGCGCCCGGTAGCCGTCGAAGGTGATCTCGGAGTAGGCGTTGTCGTGGACGACGACGATGTTGTGCTCCCGTGCAAACTCGACGACTTCCTCGAAGAACGAGAGGGGCGCTATTGCGGCGGTGGGGTTGTTCGGGTAGTTGATGAACATCAACTTCGCCTGCTTCACGACGTCGGCAGGGATATCCTCGAGCACCGGGAGGAAGTCGTTCTCGGCGCGGATGGGCATCTCGTGGATCTTGCCCTCGGCAAAGAGCGTGGAGGTCTTGTAGACCGGGTAACCCGGGTCGGCGGCAAGGACGACTTCTCCCGGGTTGACGAAGGCCTCGGCGATGTGCGCGATGCCTTCTTTCGAGCCGATGAGCGCGAGGGTCTCCTCCTTCGCGTCGAGGTCGACCCCGAACCGGGTCCGGTACCAGTCCGCCACCGCCTCGCGGTAGGGGAGCATGCCGGTGTAGGAGGGGTAGTGGTGGTTCTCCGGGTCTCTGGCCGCGGTGCAGAGCGCCTCCACGATGTGGGGCGGGGTGGGGAGATCCGGGTCGCCGACACCGAAGTCGATGACGTCGACACCCTGACGCTGCTTCTCCTCTTTCATCTCGTCAATGCGTGCAAAAAGGTAGGGGGGAAGGTGATCCATGCGTCTCGAATACATTATCAGATATTGCGCATGGAACCCTATTTAATTTCTTACTCGTGGTGGGAAGGGTTCCGGACCGGTAACGCTGATACGCTTCCGGCTCCTACGATCTACCGGACATGAACGATCAGGTAGAGCGCACCCTCTATATGGATCATGCGGCGACGACCTTCATGAAGCCCGAGGTCGTTGCGGCGATGGCCCCGTACCTCTCGGAGCATTTCGGCAACCCCTCGTCCCTCTACCGGTATTCCGGGGAATCCCGGAGCGGCGTTGAGACGGCGCGGGGACAGGTGGCGACGGCCGTCGGCGCAAACCGCGAGGAGATCTTCTTCACCTCCGGCGGGACGGAGGCCGACAACTGGGCGATCAAGGGGGTCGCTTTCGCGAACCGGGAGCGCGGCAACCACATCGTCACCTCCGCAATCGAGCACCACGCGGTCCTTCACACCTGCGAGTGGCTCGAGAAGCAGGGGTTCTCGGTCACCTATCTCCCCGTCGACGAGTTCGGGAGGGTTGACCCGGTGGCGGTCGAAGCGGCGATCACGGATGAGACCATCCTCGTCTCGGTGATGACGGCAAATAACGAGATCGGGACAGTCCAGCCGGTCGCGGAGATCGGCCGCGCCGCGCACGACCACGGCGTCCTCTTCCATACCGACGCCGTCCAGGCGATCGGGGCGATGCCGATCGACGTCGACGCGATGAATATCGATCTCCTCTCGCTCTCCGGGCACAAGTTCTATGGCCCGAAGGGGACGGGGGCGCTCTACATCCGGCAGGGGACCCGGGTCGAGACCCTGATCCACGGCGGCGGGCAGGAGCACAGAAGGCGGGCCGGAACCGAGAACGTCCCCGGTATTGTCGGGCTCGGGAGGGCGATCGAACTTGCGACCGCCGATATCGAGGGGCACAACCGCCGGATCGCCGCGATGCGGGACCGGCTGATCCGTGGTATCCTCGGCTCCATCCCGGACTGCCGCTTAAACGGCCACCCGACCGAACGCCTCCCGAACAACGCGAACTTCAGTTTCCGCTACGTCGAGGGGGAGTCGATCCTGCTGCTGCTCGACGGCCGCGGGATCTGCGCCTCCACGGGGAGCGCCTGCTCCTCGGGGTCGTCGGAACCGTCACACGTCCTGCTTGCGACCGGACTCTCCCACGAGGAGGCGCACGGTTCGCTCCGGCTGACGCTCGGCGATGCGAACACGGAAGACGACGTCGATTATGTCCTCGAAGTGCTGCCGGAGGTGATCGGGCGGCTGCGGCGGATATCGCCGCTGACGCCTGCCCGCACCCGGATGCCGGAGGCCGAATGATGTATACGGAGAAAGTAATCGAAGAGTTCACGAACCCCAAGAACGTGGGTGAACTGGCCGACGCCGATGCCGTCGGCGAGGCCGGGAACCCGACCTGCGGGGATATCATGAAGATCTACCTCAAAGTCGAGAGCGACCGGATCGTTGACGCCCGGTTCCAGACCTTCGGGTGTGCGGCGGCGATTGCCTCGAGTTCGATGGCTACCCGGATGATCCTGGGGATGACCATCGCCGAGGCATGGAACCTCTCGAACGCCGATGTGGTGGACGCTCTCGGCGGCCTCCCGGAACCGAAGGTGCACTGCTCGCTCCTCGCCCGCGACGCTATCCGGGCCGCGATCGACGACTTCCGAACCCGCGGGGGACTCGAGCCCCTGGAGAGGGGGTCGGACTGCTGCTGCTCCGGGGAGGGCGGCTGCGATTCCTGCCCCGGGAACGATTAAATACGGGCGCTACGAAAGGTAAACCATGGTTCTCCCGGAATTCGCCGTGGTCTTCTGCACGGCCCCCGCCGGCGAAGCGGAAGCCCTTGCAAGAGCGCTCGTCGATGCACGCCTCGCCGCCTGCGTGAACGTCGTCGACGTGCAGTCCTGCTTCTGGTGGGAGGGCACGGTCGAGAACGAGGCCGAGCGGCTCCTCGTCGCGAAGACGCAGCACCGCCTGCTCGAGCCGCTCATTGAGCGGATCAGGGAGCTCCACTCCTACGAAACCCCTGAGATCATCGCCCTCCCCATCGTCGGGGGCTACGCCCCATACCTCGACTGGGTCCGGGAGGAGACGGCCTGATGGAGATCGTCTGCCGCGCCGGCATCCAGATGACGGGTGACGGTGCACGCGAGGTTCACGACGACATCATCGTCGAGGACCACGTCCGGCTCTTTTTGAACGGCGAGTTCCTCACGGCGCTCGTGGCAAGCCCCGACCGCCTGGACGACCTCGGGGCGGGGTTCGTCGTCTGCGAGGGATTGGCGGACTCGGTCGAGTCGGTGGAGGTTGCCGGGAAGGACGTCCACATCACCGCACCGGTGAAAAAGGAGATCCGGCTCGAGACGGAGTCGTCCGGCGGTTCCCGCGTGCTCGGCGAGCCGGGATCGGTCGCGTCGTCGATCACGATCACGGCGGACGGCATCCGTGCGGTCACGGCGGCGATCGAGTCCGACACCTGGCGGAGGACCGGCGGCGTCCACTGTTCGGTTCTCTTCTGCGACGGCGAGCTGGTCACCCGGGCGTGTGATGTGGGGAGGCACAACACCGTCGACAAGGTCGTGGGCCATGCGGCCTTAAAGGGGCTCGACCGGTCGAGGTGCGTCCTCGGGTGCACGGGCCGGCAGCCGGCGGGGATGGTGGCGAAGGCGGCGAACGCGGGGATCCCGATCGTCGTCTCCCGCGCCGCCACGACCGACCGGGGCATCCTCACGGCACAGCGCGCGGGGCTCACCCTGGTCGGCTTCTCGCGGGGGGAGCGGTTCACCATCTACACGCACCCGGAGCGGGTGCCCGAAGTCCTTGAGCAACTGGAGAAGACAAAACGATGACCGAGAACAACGAGAAGACCGCGCTGATCCTGCTCGGGTGCCCGCAGGTGCCCGTCCAGACGAGCATGGCGCTCTACCTGGTGCACGGCCTGAAGGAGCAGGGCATCCGGCCGGTGATTGCCGGGACACAGGCGGCCCGTAAACTGATGGAGGTGGCCGACCCGGACTGGCACTACGTTTCGGAGATGACCGATCTCGACGCGGCGATCGACGAGATCACGGGGAAGCAGCGGGATTTCGACCTCTGCTTCGTCTTCATCCACAACGATTCAGGCATCGCGTATGCCGGGACGATGGCCTACATATCGAAGGCACGGGTGTATGCGCTCCTCTTCGGGGAGCACGCGCGGGATCTTGCCGGCGAGATCGAGTTCCCCTGCGAGGTCGTCGCGGCGAAGGCCGTCCACAACCCCATGCCGTTGAAGCGGAAACTTGACGAGGTGATGCAATGGGCTGTCTCGAAGCGCTGAAACCCGAGGTCATTCTCTCGCAGACAACGTTCAAGGAGGCGCGGGAGTACATCAGGAAGAACGTCCGGGAGTACCACGAGGTCGAACCGGGCTACAGGATATTCGACGTCCATATCATCGGTGTGCCGCCGCTGTATGTCGGGGTCGAGGGTGAGCACCTGATATTCCCCTACACCAAGCCCTGCCACGGGACGTTCGTGGTGAAGGTTGCCGGCGGCGAGGAGATCGCGCGGCTGCGGGCGAGGAGGAAGTAGCCCCTTTTTTAGAACCCGTAGTGTTTGTCCCGGCCGTTCAGTTGCACCGTTGCTTTGCGCGGAACCCATATGGCTGATGGCACCTTCGCGCCTGATAGTGCTCGAGTTCCTGCCAGGACGGTAGTCGCACTCACAAACCATCACACCCGGGGTGAGGCTGTATCCCCTCCCCTGCACAGTTGCCTCACGCGAAGGCGCGAAGGCGCGAACTCCGGCATCTAGTTTCTGGCGACCCTTCGCGTTCTTCGCGGCTTCGTGTGCGTCGTGATGTATAGTTAGGAGGTGACTCGTCCTCTGGGGAAGGATTTCAACAAAGCTGGATCTTCCCTTAAAAGAGTATATTGATAGAGACTCCCGGGAATCCCTCAGAAAAATGGAGGGGCGATCTGCCCCGTCTCATCGATCCCGGAGTCAATCGTATTTCTGGAAGAGCGCCGGGTTCTGCCGCTGCATCCACCAGCGCCGAACCAGGAACCCGCCGACGGCAAGCACCTGGACGGCCCCGGCGACAAGGGCGACGTCCGGGCCCAAAGAACGAGATATAAATTACCGGAGAACCGTACTACACTAGTGAGAACCCGGGCGCGTGCGGCCATGCCCGTGCGGCGAGCCGTTTGCGGCCGGGACACCTGAATTTACACCGATACGGGCAGGTACCAGCCTGGATGCAAGTGAGACCATGAGCGAACCCTTACGCGTGCTGTTGATCGAGGAGAACCCCGGCATTGCCGTGAGTATCCAGGAGATGCTTCGCGAGTGCGGGCGCGACGTCGAGTTGATCCGTTGCGAGCGCTCCGAAGACGGGTTTGCCGCGGTATCGGGGGGCGGAATCGACGTCGTGCTCCTCGACCTCGATCTCACGGGCGGACGGGGGGCGGCGGTATTCGACCGCCTGCGCCGGACGGTTCCCGACGTCCCGGTCATCGTGCTCACCGCGGCGGGAGAGGATCCCGCCGCGCTCCGTGCGATGCAGAACGGCGCGCAGGATTACCTGGTGAAGGAAAAGACCGACGCGGAACTGCTCTGCCGGGCGATCCGGTACGCGCTCGAACGCAAACAGGTGGAGGCCGCGCTCCGGAACTCGGAGACGATGTATCGGAGGCTCGTCGAGAACCTCAACGAAGGCGTCCTCGCCGTGGATGAGGCCGGCCTCATCACCTTCGCGAACCCGGCGATGGAGGAGATCCTCGGCTGCTCCTCTGCACACCTGATCGGATCGCCGGTCGCCGGGTTCTTCGACGCTCCCGGCCGGGCGGGAACCGCTTCGAAGAACCCCTTCTGCCGCGAGACCGACGAACGGCAGGAGTTCGAACTGGATCTCCTCCACTCGGGCGGCGGGCGCGTCCACGCGCTCGTGGTCACGTCGCCGGTCACCGACGAGTCCGGCAGATTCCGGGGCTCGATTGCCGGTGTCATGGACATCACCGAGCGCAAACGCGCCGAAGAGGAACTCCGGGTCCGGAACGAGCACCTCATGGTGCTCAACCAGGTGATCGGCGTCACGGCCGCCTCCCTCTCTCTTGCCGGGCTCCTGGAGGAGTCGCTTGAAAAAACGCTCGAACTGATGAGGCTCGACGTCGGAATCGTCTACATGCTCGATTCCGAGCGAAAACGGGCGCTGTTGCAGCACCAGAAAGGGATGCCCGAATCGGCCCTGACCCGGAACCGCCTGATCAAGGTTCACCACTGGCCGTTCAACTTCATCTTCATCGCCGGCCAGCCCCGCTACATCGAGCAGCAGGCCGACCTCAACTCCATCGAGGCAAGCATACTCCGGGAACTCGAGGTCTCCGCGCTCGCCTGCATTCCCCTCGTCGCGGAGTCGGTCGTCGTCGGTGCGGTATACGCCGGCAACAGGACGAAAGCATCCTTCTCCCGGGAGGAGAGGGAGCTCCTCGAGACGATAGGGCAGGAGATCGGGTCGGGGATCCTGAAAGGGATGCTGCACAAGAAACTCGAGGCCGCCAACCGGGAGGCGAACCTCTACCTCGACATCATGACGCACGACATCAAGAACGCCGAGAACGTCTCGAACCTCTACACCGATCTCCTTCTCGAGATGCTGGAGGGAGAGGCCGCGCTCTACGCGAGAAAGATCCGGAGCAGCATCGAGAGGAGCACTGAGATCCTCGGCAACGTCACCACGATCCGCCGCATCCACCACGACTCGCCCGACGCCGGGCAGGTCGACCTCGCCGCCGTTATCAGGGAGGGAGTCGCCGCCTTCCCCGACGTTGCGATCGAGTTTGCGGGGGGCACCCCCGCCCGGGTCTGGGCGGACGACCTGCTCTCCGAGGTCTTTACGAACCTCATCCGGAACGCCGTCAAGTTCGGCGGCCAGGATGTCAGGATCGCCATCCGGGTGGAGGATTACGACGGCGAGAGCGTGCTGGTCTCGGTCGAGGATACCGGGCCGGGCATACCCGATCCCATGAAGGAGTCGATCTTTTCCCGGTTCGAGCGGGGATGGGTCGGGGGGTACGGCGACGGCCTCGGCCTCTTCATCGTCCGCGCTCTGGTCGAGCGCTACGGCGGCACCATCCGGGTGGAAGATCGGGTGGAAGGGCGACCGGATCTCGGTGCGGCATTCAGGTTTACCCTCCATGAGGTTCTCCCCGCCGGCGACGACGAGGACGACGAGTACCCGGACGGGGAGGAGTGCGAATAAAATTCCATTCCGGGAACGGTGCATCGTCGGCTTTCCGTCGGAGCCATGGCTGACGATCGTTCCCCGGATCAAAAGGCTTAAGAATGCGGGAAACGTTATTTCCCAACGTGACACCAGCCTACGTCCGAATCATCCAGTTCATCGTGGCGATAGGGGTCAGTCTCGCGGCCGGGCGGATCGGCTCGATCTTCACGATGCCGGCAATCCCCACCTGGTATGCCGGTCTTACTATGCCCGAGTTCAGTCCACCTTCATGGGTCTTCGGTCCCGTCTGGACGGTGCTCTATATCCTCATGGGCATCGCGCTCTATCTCGTCTGGAGCAAGGGGTGGGGGCATAAGAACGTGCACGTCGCGACGGCGATCTTCGGCGTTCAACTTGTCTTAAACGTCCTCTGGTCGTTCGTCTTCTTCGGAATGCAGGCGCCGTTCTTCGCGCTCATCGTGATCCTGTTCCTCTGGGTTGCAATCCTCATGACGATAGTCGCCTTCGACCGGGTCTCGGTACCCGCGGCGATTCTGCTCGTTCCCTATCTCCTCTGGGTGAGTTTCGCGGCCTATCTCAACTACGGCATCTACGTCCTTAACCCGTAGGACCGCCTATCTCTTTAGGTGCAAATGCAGGCTCCCGGGCTCAAAACCCGGGGGTGCGATGCACCCCCTGCTGTAGCGACAGACGTTGCGTGAGCCGGCAGCACAGGGAGGGGTGCGAGCCACAGGACGCGAGCAGATCGAAGCCCTTCTCGACCCATAAAAATTGAACGGGAGTTCTACCGTTTTTCTATCTGCCGCCAGACGTGGACGAAACGCTGGAACGCAGTGTAGTGCCCGAGGAAACCGAATATAACGAGGAGCCACCCGAGGTAGTTCAGGCCGTAGATCGCCCCCGGGATCAGCACGGTAAGGGCGCCTGCGATGATGATCAGCACCAGGCGATCCGCCCGGCCGAGGATGCCGCCGTAAAACCTGCCCACTCCGACGGCCTGCGCCTGGGTGCCGAGGTAGGAGGACATCAGGACGCCCGTCAGCGCGAAGACGCCGATCTGCCAGGGTGCAGCCCCGCCCGCGAATATCCCGGTGATGATGAATATGTCGGCGTAGCGGTCGATGACGTGGTCGAGAAAGTCCCCGCGGATGCCCGCGATCCCCATATCCCGGGCGAGCGCCCCGTCGAGCGCGTCGAAGACGGCGTTGAACGCGACCATGACGGTGCCGAAGACGACTCCCCCGGCATAGAACGCGATACCCGCAAGTGCCGAGACGAGGAACGATGCAATCGTCAGCGCGTTCGGGGTGACCCCGATCCTTCGCATCAGGTTCACCACGGGCTGAATGATGCCCTGCACCTGCGGCCGGAACTGGTCGAGCGTCATCTTCCGACCTCCAGGTAGTCCGACCAGTCGATGGAGCCGTAGGACGGCGGGAGTTCTCCCCGGACGAACCGCTCGATCCGGTCGGCGCACTCGTCGACGGAGAGATCGGTCGTATCCACCTCGAGGACGTGTTCGTCCGGGTGCTCCTCGAGCGTCTCGATCAGGATGACGTCGAGCGCCTCCGCCTCGGCGTTCTCCGCGACCTTCTCCTCAGGGTAGTTCCTGGGTAAAAGTCGCTTGCGGAGAACGTCCGGGCGGCACCGGAGCACCACCACCCGGTCGCAGGGGAGGAGGTGGGCGAGGTGGCCTTCGACAAACCCGTCGAGGGGCTCGAACTCCTCCACCCACCGGTCGACGTCCACCACCAGCGTCTGCCGGGAGCAGTCCTCTTCGATAACGTAGGGCCGCACCGTATCCGTCAGTCGGACGACGGCGTGCCCTCGCCGTTCGAGTTCGGCAGCAATGGATGTCTTCCCTGTTCCCGGCGTGCCGGTAATGCCCGTCATCATATGTTCTTGATCGCCTCGAGGAATCGGATGTTCTCCCAGTCTTCACCGATGCAGACCCTGATGTAGTGGTTCCCGAGCCCCGGGAAACTGGTGCAGGACCGGACGAGGACGCCCTTCGCCGCGAGGCGCGCCACTGCCTCGTCGCCTGTGTGGGGGTCGACGTCGATCATGACGAAGTTTGCGTCCGAGGGGTATACCCTGAACGGCACCTCTTCGAGGAACCGCCGCCGCCACTCCCGCACGTGGTCGCGGGTCTCTCTCACCCGTTCGGTGTCGGCGAGCGCCCCTGCGGCGGCCGCCATCGAGACCGAGTTCAGCGCGAACGGGGTTGCGGCCTTCTGGTAGAACGGCTCGAGCCACTCCGGAACGAATGCATAGCCGACCCGCAGCCCTGCAAGAGCGAAGATCTTCGACATCGTCCTCCCGAGGACCAGGTTCTCGTAGCGCCGCATCAGCGGCCGGTAATCGATATCCGCAAAATCGACGTAGGCGTTGTCGAGGAAGAGCAGCCCGTCCATTCCTTCCAGGATCGTCTCGACGTCCTCCGGCGGGATCGAGTTCCCCGTGGGGTTGTTCGGGGAGCAGAGGAAGGCGAGTTTCGCCCCGCGGCAGGCGTCGATGAACCCTGCCGGATCGACCGAGAAGTCCTCCCTCCGGGGGGCGTTCACGACCCGTGCGCCGTGCGCCGCGGCCGCGATCCCGTAGAACGAGAAGGTCGGGGTCGAGACGACCATCGTCTCGCCGGGCTCGACGACCGTCCGGATCACCGTCTCGATGACGCCGTCCATCCCCGAGCCGGTGACGAACCGGTAGTCGCCGTGGTAGCGGCGGAGGGCTTCGACGAGCACCGACGTCCGCTCGTCCGGGTAGCGGTTCACTTCCCGGAGAGCGATCGCTGCCGCTTCCAACGCGGCGGGCGACGGCGGCCGGGGGTTCTCGTTGCTCGCGAGGCGGGCTACCCGGTCGAAGCCGTGCTCCCGTGCGACGTTGTCGGCCTTCTTCGCGTAGGAGTAACCGCCCGTGCCCGAAAAGCACGCCCTAACCAAGCGCCGCATTGATGACACCGACAGCCGTGTCGATCTCCTCGTCCGTGATCACGAGCGGTGGGATCAGCCGGAGGTTCCCGTCGGCTGCGCAGTTGACGAGCACCCCGTTCTCGGCGCAGGTCTGCTGCACCTCCGGGCACCGGTCGCCGACCGACATGCCGATCATCAGGCCGCGGCCCCGGGGATTGTGGGCGGCAAGGCCCTTCTTGAACCGTTCGCCCTTCCGCGCGACGTCGGGGAGGATCTCCTCGATGACGCCGATCGTTGCGAGTGCCGCTGCGCAGGCGAGCGGGCCTCCGGCGAAGGTGCTGCCGTGCTCGCTCTTCTTGAACTCGAGCCCCTCGCGGGCGACGAGCGCGCCGATGGGAAAGCCGCTCGCAAGCCCTTTTGCGATCGTGACGATGTCGGGGGCAACACCGGAGTGCTGGAAGGCGAACCATTTCCCGGTCCGACCCATCCCGGTCTGCACCTCGTCGACGATCATCAGCGCGCCGGTATCGTCGCAGATCTCCCGGATGCCCTGGAGGAACTCGTCGGGCGGGATCAGGATGCCCGCTTCGCCCTGGATCGGCTCGATGAAGACCCCGGCGGTATCCTTATCGACCGCACCCGCAAGAGCGTCCAGGTCGCCGTAGTCGACGAAGGTGCAGGGAGTCGAGAGCGGTTCGAACGGCTCCCTTATGGCGGGCTTGTGGGTGACGGCGAGCGACCCACAGGTCCGGCCGTGGAACCCGTGGGTGAACGCGACAAAGTTTTTCCGTCCTGTCCGGACGCGGGCGAGTTTCATCGCACCGTCGTTTGCCTCCGCGCCGGAGTTCGAGAAGAACGCTTTCGAAAGCCCCGTGATTCCCACGAGCCTCTCCGCGAGCTCCGCCTGGTTCGGGATGTAGTAGAGGTTCGAGCAGTGGATCAGCTGCTTTGCCTGACCGCAGATCGCCTCGACGACCTTTGGGTGGCAGTGGCCGGTGCTGCAGACCGCAATTCCTGCCACGCAGTCGATATACTCCCGTCCCTGGTCGTCCCAGACACGCGACCCCGCGCCGCGGACGATCTTCATCGTCCGGCTAAACGCGGGCATGTAGTAGCGTGCATCAAGCACGCGTGAATCTTCTGCCATGATTATCTCACTCGTATTCAATCGTCGCCGGGGGTTTGGGGGTGACGTCGTAGACCACCCGGGCGACGCCGGGGATCTCGGCGGTGATCCTTGTTGCCATCCGGGAAAGCGTCTCGTAAGGCAGGAGCAGCGGGTCCGCGGTCATCCCGTCCCGGGATCCGACGGCCCGGACCGCGACGATCCAGCCGTGCAGCCGGACGTCCCCCTTGACCCCGGTTCCAAGGCCGATGAGCGCCGCGAAACACTGCCAGGGGCGGAACTCCTCCACCAGGCACTCCTCGACGATGGCGTTCGCCTCCCGGACGATCGCGATCTTCTCTTTCGTCACCTCACCGAGCACCCGGACGGCGAGCCCCGGGCCCGGGAAGGGCATCCGGTGCTGAATCTCCGCCGGGAGCCCGAGCCCGCCGGCGACCTCGCGGACCTCGTCCTTGTAGAGGTCGGCAAGCGGTTCGATGACGCCTTTGAATTCAATATCGAGGGGCATGCCGCCGACGTTGTGGTGGCTCTTGATGCCCCCCTCGCTCTCGATGCGGTCGGGGTAGATCGTCCCCTGCAGGAGCATCGTCGCTCCGGTTCGCTTCGCTTCCCGCTCGAAGATCCTGATGAACTTCTCGCCGATGGCCTTGCGCTTCTCCTCGGGATCGACGATGCCCGCGAGAGCCTCGAAGAACTCGTCGGCGGCATCCACGACACGGAGGTTTGCGTCGGCAAAGAGCGACCGAATCCGTTCGGTCTCTCCCTTCCGCATGAGGCCGGTATCCACGTATATCGGGACGAGCTGGTCGCCTATCGCGCGGGTCGCGAGCGCCGCGCAGACCGACGAGTCCACGCCGCCGGAGAGCGCCATCACGACTTTATCCTCACCGGCAGCATCGCGTATCTCTCTGACTGCCCGGTCGATAAACTTCTCGACGTTTACCATTATGCTGTCTCACCTGATCTCGGATGTTGATTTATTCTTCTTGCATGCCTCTACAAATCCGATGTAGGGCGGGGAGGGGTTTGTCGGGCTCGATTTGAACTCGGGGTGGAACTGCGTCGCGAGGTAGAAGGGGTGATCCGGGACCTCACAGACCTCCATCCGCGGGCCGCAGGTTCCCGAGAAGACGAGCCCGGCGCCTTCGAGGTCCGCGATGAACGCGGGGTTCACCTCGTAGCGGTGGCGGTGGCGCTCCACGATTGCCGTCTTCCCGTAAAGACCGGTCACCTTCGTCCCATCTTTGAGGACGACGTCGCAGTCCCCGAGGCGCATCGTGCCGCCGAGGTCGCTGACATCTTCCTGCTCGGGGAGGATGGCGATGACGTGCGTTCCGTCGCCCATCTCTTCGCTCGTGGCGTCCTCGATGCCGAGGACGTGCCGCGCGTACTCGATCACCGCGAGCTGGAACCCGAGGCAGAGGCCGAGGTAGGGTTTCTTGTTCTCGCGGGCGTACCGGATCGCCCGTATCTTCCCCTCGATCCCGCGCTGCCCGAACCCGCCCGGGATCAGGATACCGTCGACGTCGGCGAGATCGCAGACATCAAACGTCTCCGCATCCAGCCAGCGTATGTTCACCTCGGTAGAGAGCGCTCTTCCGGCGTGCTTGAGCGACTCCTTGATGGACATGTAGACGTCCTCGATTCCGTACTTGCTGACGATGGCGACCGTCGCCCGGTTCGTGTACTCCTGCGAGACGACCCGGTACCACGCGGGATCCGGCTCCCGGTTCTCCAGGGAGAGGTAACTGCAGACGACGTCCGCGAGCCCTTCCTTCTCCAGTTCCATCGGGATCTGGTAGATGTCCGGGGCGTCCTTTGCGGAGACGACGGCTTTTACCGGGACGTCGGTGAAGGCGGAGATCTTCTTCTTCGTCTGCGGGCTGATCACCTCGCTGCTCCTGCCCACGATGATGTCGGGCTGCAGCCCGAGTTCCCGGAGCGTCTTGACCGAGTGTTGCGTGGGTTTGGTCTTGTGGTCGCCCATGGTGTCGACCGGGACGAGGGTGACATGAACCAGGATCATCTCTTCCGGCGCAAGTTCGCCGTGCATCTGCCGTACTGCCTCCAGAAACGGCATGCTCTCGATGTCGCCCACCGTGCCGCCGACCTCGACCATGCAGACATCGGCAACCCTGCCGCCGTTGACCGGCTCCTGTGCCGCGCGGCTGATGCAGTGCTTGATCTCGTCGGTGATGTGGGGGATGATCTGGACGGTCGCGCCGAGGAAGTCGCCGCGCCGCTCCTTCTCGATGACGTTCCGGTAGACCTTGCCCGTCGTGATGTTGTGGATCGATTTGAGGTTGATGTCCAAGAACCGCTCGTAGTTGCCTAAGTCGAGGTCGACCTCTCCGCCGTCGGAGAGGACGAATACTTCACCGTGCTGGGCGGGATTCATGGTGCCGGCGTCGATGTTCAGGTACGGGTCGATCTTCACCGCCGTTACCTGGTAGCCGCGGTTTTTCAAGAGGCGGCCGATGGATGCGGTGGTGATGCCTTTCCCAAGCCCGCTCATGACGCCGCCGGTTACAACGATGTACTTCAAGATCTCGTTCCCCTCCGGTTGTTCCGGATGCTCTATCTTATGTATGTGATCTCGGGTATTGAGAATGTATTGTTCCGGCGGTCTCCGGGAATCCCCGTCTGCGCGAAGAGGGCTTTCGCCGGACGGGACCGCCCCGGCGCTACCCCTCGATGACCGCGAACGACGTCGACGTCCGGGTAAGAAGCGTATCGTCCGCCGCGCTCCTGACCTCTCCGTCTGCAAACGCTACCCGGCGGCCTTTGCGGACGACCTTCCCGGTGGCGACGATCGTCCCGGTGTTGACGCCCTTGATGAAACTGGTATGCTCGTCGATCGTGGCGATTCGCTCGTTCTCGGCAAGAAGCGTGTAGAGCGCAAGTGCAATCGCCTCGTCGGCGAGCGCCACGTAGACCCCTCCCTGGAGCCACCCGGCGCCGTTCAGCATGTCCGGCCGGACCTCCATGGTGAGGCGGGCGCGCCCGTCGCCGTATTCGTCCACGTCTATCCCCATCATTTTGAAGAAGGGATTCGCGTCCCTTCCTACCCGCTTCAGCTCGTCAATGTAGCCCACGCGATCACACCTCCCGGAAAATTTGGGGTCTGTCGGGATAAACGTTATGAACACCGATTCCGGATACGGAATTCGATTCGTTTACCCTGCGTTTTTGCCGGCAGGACGCCGTGGTCCCGGCGGCAGGATCCGTTGCCGCCTCACCGTCCAAAAAACCCTTTCCTGAACGGATCTCTTTGTAATGCCGCAGATGTGGGATTTTGCATCTTCTTCTGGCGGGGGAGCCCCGGAGATCATATAAAAACAAATATCTCTTCAGGTCTCCACCAATACAGATATGGAAGATGCGTGGCAGCCCGAAGCGCTCAGGAACAGGAGACTTGAGCAGCTCCGGGCTACCATGGACGATTACATCGCAAAGAACACCGAACAGGTGGAGGGAAATCTCCCGGTCTTCTTCGGGCACGTCGCCGCCACGCTCGACAAGACGTTTCCCGAACTCGATGATCGGACCTACGACGACTTCATCGATGCGACTGTTTTTGCGCTTCTCGGCGTCACGAGCGAGGCTCCTACCCCGGAGTTTCTCGATAAAGTCCTGCGTCACGCCATGGGGAACAAGCGGCGCCGCAAGGGGCGGGCAACGCTCGACGTGGTCGTGGCCCTCAAACTGATCGATTCCGGCAACTATTACCAGGCGATCGAGTGTCTTACGCCCCACAGGGGTTACGACGGCCGCATCAACGCCGCGATCGCCTACTGCTACTACGCCCTGTCTCTCGCGAAGAACCAGAAATCGAGACTTCGCCCCGACGACCTGGAACTGCATGCCCGCGAGGAGATGCTGAACCTCTCCCGGGTCCGCGCTCCGCTCAACCGTCTTGGCCTCTTCAATCGCAAAGACAGCCGGTTGAACTCGATCTTCTGGTTCATGCTGGACCTGGCGTTCGCCTGGTTCCCGAGCGAACCGGAGTTCTACCGCATGGGCGTCACCTGGACGAAGCACGAGGGGGATGTCGAACGCCGCAACCACCTCCTTGCCCATGCAACGGAGCGGTTCTCGGACGACAGGTTCTTCCTGACGGAGGCGTTCAACACCCGCGTGGAGTTGCGTAACGGGAGCGGTGCCGCGGCTATCGTCAAACAGATGATGCAGCAGTATCCCGACGATCTCGAACCGCTCTACTACGGGATGAAACTCGCGATTCTCGGTGCCCAGCCGAGATCCTACGCGAGTTTCCGGAAACTGGCGATCTTAAAAGAGTTCCCCCGGCACCTGCTTCTGATGCTCGATGCCGTCTTCGAGGTCATGTGCAACCACAAGATGGAGAGTTATGTCTGCTTTGGGGAGGCAAAGAAGGCTTCTCCCGGGCGGGATTACTACACCACGGCACTTGATTACATCCTCCGCGACTTTATCGAAGGAGACGAAGAACGGGCGAAGCGTGCACGATCCACGTTCTTTACGGCCATGGATCAGTACTGCATGCAGGTCCTGAAGATAAGGGAGTGACGGAAGTGGTTGTTGTGCTGCACGGTCCCCCCGGGGAATTATGGGCCTCGTGGCGGAGAATCCTTTTTTCCGCCTGCAGACCGCTGTTTGTCCTGGATCGGCTCCTCTGTGCCGATGTTTCTCCAGATAATCGAGTGGAATGGCCCGTTTCGAAAATAACGCGGAAAGACAGAACGATGCATATATCTATCTCGAA
>NZ_JMIO01000051.1 GCF_000691865.1 Methanoculleus sp. MH98A
TCTCGGCGATATCCCCCTGAAATCCGTGCCAGGTGCAATCGAAGGAGACTAGAAGGCAGTCAACGAATTTTAAACAACTCTTTTCCTTCGCACCCCTTCACGCCCTCACCGACCGGTGCCCCTCCGGGCACCCTTCCGGAGCCGTCGTGTCCCCGGCATGCACCATCCCCGCCAGCCTCTCGAGCCCCTCGCGGAACTCGTCGATGTAGCCCTGCATCGAGAGGCTGCCCTCCGGGAAGGGGCAGTCTATGTCGTAAAGCCGCTCGATCATCGGATCGGAGGGGAGGAGGTCGACGGCGATCCCGGTCGCTTCCGCGGCCTCGACCATGGCCTTCCGAAACGGCCCGATGCAGTAGGCGAGCCGGTGCCGGTAGGTATCCCGTGTCTTTTCGAGGTAGCCTTTGAGCCGGTAGACCTCGATCCGGTGGAAATCCCGCCGGACCCGCTCGTCCTTGTTCCTGCCGAGCATGTAGTGGTAGTTTCGGTAGGGGTACATGCCCTCGAGCTCCGCAGGGACGGTCCCGCAGGTACCGAACACGACGATATGGTAGTCCTCCGGGGCAAGGACACCGTCGACGACCTGCCGGAAGAGTTTGTGGCTCGGGCTCCGGCTGTAGGGTTTCCGCACGGCACAGGGGAGGAAGAGGCCGATATCCCTCGGTGCTACCGGGTAACTGTCAATGATGAACCGGTAGGCGTCCTCGAACTCCCTCCGGTAGAACGGCGGGTCGAATATCTCGATAGGGTTCCCGTGCCTGTCCTGCACGATCTCGACGACCCGCCGCGGGGCGCCCGCACCCTGCACCATCCGATCCTTCTGCATGAAAAATGGTTCCCTTTCCGGTGTATGCTGATTGGACCGGAAAAACCAAAAAGGTGGCCCTGCAGGAGAGTTTCCGGGCCCCCTCCAAACCGGGGCCATTCCGGGCTCCGTTAACCGATTCTATTTAAATTTTGATATCGGCAAACGGCTATGAAGTAAGAAGACAAACATATCTGCACGCACCAATGAAGAAGATCACCATCAAGGGGGCGCGGGAGCACAACCTCAACAATATCACCGTCGAACTCCCGCGCGACCGGCTCATCGTCCTCACCGGGGTGTCCGGATCGGGGAAATCCACGCTTGCCTTCGATACCATCTACGCCGAAGGGCAGCGGCGCTACGTGGAGTCGCTCTCCGCGTATGCACGGCAGTTCCTCGGGCTGATGCGGAAACCGGACGTCGACAGCATCGACGGGCTCTCGCCCGCCATCTCCATCGAACAGAAGACGACGTCGAAGAACCCCCGGAGCACCGTCGGCACGGTCACCGAGATCTACGACTACCTGCGGCTCCTCTTTGCCCGGGTGGGGACGCCGTTCTGCCCGGAGCACCATATCCCCATCGAGGCCCAGTCGCCGGAGAAGATCGCCGACCACATCGCCACCACGATGGCCGGGACGGTCACCATCCTCGCCCCGGTCGTGCGGCAGAAGAAGGGCACCTACCAGCAGGTCTTCAAAGACCTCAACCGGGAAGGCTACGCCCGGGTCCGGGTCAACGGCGAGATCCGACGGACGGACGAGGAGATCACCCTCGAGCGCTACCGCAAGCACGACATCGACGTGGTCGTCGACCGACTGAGCGTCGACGAGCGCTCGAGGCTCGTCGAAGCGATCGAGAACGCCCTTGCAAAGTCCGAAGGGCTCGTCATCGCCGTCGACGAGGACGGCCGGGAAGAGACCTGCTCGGCGCTCATGGCCTGCCCGATCTGCGGGCTTGCGTTCGAGGAACTCCAGCCCCGGATGTTCTCCTTCAACAGCCCGTTCGGCGCGTGCGAGGAGTGCAACGGCCTCGGAATCAAGATGGAGTTCGATCCGGACCTGATCATCCCGGACAAGAGCAAATCCATCGCCGATGGCGCCGTCATGCTCTACCGGAACTTCCTCGACGGTTACCGGAGCCAGTACCTCGGCGCCGTCGCGAAACACTTCGGGTTCTCGGTCTTAACCCCGATCAAAGACCTCACCGAGCGGCAGTACAATGCGCTTATGTTCGGCTCGCCGGAGCAACTCCGCCTCTCGATGCGGACGAGGAACGGGGACTCGTGGTCGCACTCCGGGACGTGGGAAGGCCTCGCCCCGCAGGCCGAGCGGCTCTACCACCAGACCCAGTCGGAGTATCGCCGCCGCGAACTCGAGAAGTTCATGCGGGTCCTCCCCTGCCCGAAGTGCGGGGGCAAGAGGCTCAAGGAGAAGGTGCTTGCCGTGAAGGTTGCCGGGAAGTCCATCGTCGAGGTCACCGACCTTTCGGTTACGGGAGCGCTTTCGTTCTTCCGGACGCTGGACCTCACCGAGACCGAGCGCGAGATTGCAAAGCAGGTCTTAAAAGAGATCATCGCCCGGCTCGAGTTCCTCAACCAGGTCGGCGTCGGCTACCTGACCCTCTCGCGGAGCGCCGGGAGCCTTTCGGGCGGGGAAGCGCAGAGGATACGCCTCGCGACGCAGATCGGGTCGAACCTCACGGGGGTTCTCTACGTTCTCGACGAACCCTCCATCGGGCTGCACCAGCGGGACAACCGGAAACTCCTCGAGACCCTGCAGCACCTCCGCGACCTCGGCAACACCCTCGTCGTGGTCGAGCACGACGAGGAGACGATCCGGAGCGCCGACTGGGTCGTGGACATGGGGCCCGGGGCCGGGCTCCACGGCGGCGAGATCGTCGCGGAAGGGCCGCCGGATGCCATCGCGGCAGCCCCCACCTCGCTCACGGGCCGTTACCTTGCGGGCGACCTCAGGATCGAGGTCCCCACGACCCGCCGGCAGAGCGACCGGTTCATCCGCCTTGCGGGCTGCCGGGAGAACAACCTCAAGGACATCGACGTCAACATCCCCGTCGGCGTCCTGACGGTCGTCACCGGGGTCTCGGGGTCGGGGAAGTCCACGCTCATCTACGAGACGCTTTACCGGGCGCTGATGCAGAAACTCCACGCGTCAAGGGAACCCCCGGGTAAACACGGCAACCTTGCCTTCGACGACGAACTTGACAAGGTGATCGTCATCGACCAGAGCCCCATCGGGCGGACGCCGCGCTCGAACCCGGCGACCTACACCAAGGTCTTTGATGAGATCCGCAAGATCTTTGCCGAAACGAAGGAGGCGAAGGTCCGGGGCTACAAGCCCGGCCGGTTCTCGTTCAACGTCAAAGGCGGGCGGTGCGAGGCCTGCCAGGGCGACGGTCTCATCAAGATCGAGATGAACTTCCTCCCCGACGTCTACGTCGAGTGCGAGGAGTGCAAGGGGGCGCGCTACAACCGCGAGACCCTCGAGGTGAAGTACCGGGGCAAGTCCATCGCCGATGTCCTCGACATGAGCGTCGAGGAGGCGATGGCCCTCTTCGAGAACGTCCCCTCGATCAGGAACAGGCTCGACACCCTCTCCAGGGTCGGGCTCGGCTACATCAAACTTGGCCAGAGTTCCACCACCCTCTCGGGCGGCGAGGCGCAGCGGATCAAATTGACCCGGGAACTCGCAAAGCGGGCCACGGGAAAGACGATCTACCTCCTCGACGAACCGACGACCGGGCTGCACTTCCACGACGTGAAGAACCTGATCGCCGTCCTCGACGACCTGGTGGCCCGGGGGAACACGATGGTGGTTATCGAGCACAACCTGGACGTGATCAAGTCGGCCGACTACATCATCGACCTCGGCCCCGAGGGCGGGGACGCCGGCGGTGAGGTCGTCGCGGTCGGAACCCCCGAAGAGGTTGCCCTGGTCGAAGGGAGCCACACGGGCGCGTTCTTAAAGGAGATCCTCAAGAAGCCATGATCGATACCCAGAGTCTTCCGACCGAACCCGGATGCTACCTCTTCTCCGACAGCGAGGGGACCATCATCTATGTCGGGAAGGCGAAGAACCTTAAGAAGCGCGTATCGAGTTACTTCTCCCGGCACGACCTCGATCCGAAGACCGGCAGGCTCGTCGCCGCGATCGCCGGCCTCGACTTCATCGTCACCGACAACGAGGTCGAGGCGTTCATCCTCGAGAACACCCTGATCAAGAAGCACCAGCCGAAGTACAACATCGACCTCAAGGACGCGAAGCGGTACGCATACATCCATATCACCGACGAGCCCTACCCCCGGATCCACACCGCCCGCCAGCCCGACGGGAACGGCCGGTACTACGGGCCTTTCGTCTCCGCACGAGAGCGCGAAGACCTGCTGCGCCTCTTAAAATCGCTCTTCGGCCTCCGGTCGTGCCGGCGCCTCCCCCGCCGCCCGTGCCTCCGTGCACACATCGGCTCGTGCAGCGCCCCCTGCACGGGGAGGATCGGCGAGGCCGAATACCGGGAACGGGTCAGGAGGGCCGAAGCGGTCCTGAAAGGGGATATCGCCGGGCTCATCCGGACGCTCCGCGAGGAGATGGCGGCCTTGGCAGAGCGGCAGGAGTACGAGCGGGCGATGGAACTCCGCGACCAGATTGCGGCACTCGAGGGGCTGCGCGAGCGCCAGCACGTCGACCGGCAGAAGACCTACAACGAGGATATCGTCAACTATATCGCAAGCGAGGGAACCGTCTTTCTGATGCTCTTCAACGTCGACCGGGGAACGCTTGCCGGGAAGCGCGAATACACCTTCGACGAGACGGAGGGATTCCTGGAGGAGTTCCTCGCCCGCTACTACGCCGACCACGAGCCGCCGGAGGAGGTGATCCTGCCCGTGCCGGTCGACGACGCGGTCGCCGGCTATCTCTCCCACCTCCGGGGCACTAAAGTCCGGGTGGTCGTGCCGCAGCGGGGCGAGAAGAAGAATCTGCTCGACCTGGTCAAAAAGAACGTGGAGATCGCGTTCTTCGGCGACCGGATCAAACTGGACGAACTGAAACGCCGCCTGCACCTCCCGGACTTCCCGGTCGCGATCGAGTGCTTCGATATCTCCCACCTCTCCGGGACGGCGATGGTGGGCTCGATGGTCCGGTTCCTCTGGGGGAAGCCCGACAAACGGAACTACCGGCGATTCAGGATACGGACGGTCGAGGGTGTCGACGACTTCGCGGCCATCGCCGAGGTGGTCCGCCGGCGCTACTCGCGGCTCCAGAAGGAGGGCGGCGAGTTCCCCGACCTGATCCTCATCGACGGCGGGAAGGGGCAGCTTGCGGCGGCAACCGCGGTGCTGAGAGACCTCGGGATCAAGGTCCCGATCGCGGCGATCGCGAAGCGCGAGGAGGAGGTCTTCGTGCCGGCCTTCTCCCACCCCCTGCCGCTCGAGCGGCACGAGAAGGCGTCGCTCTTCCTCCAGGAGATCCGCGACGAGGCGCACCGGTTCGCGATCACGTATCACAGAACGCTCAGGAAGAAGACGGTGGTACCATGACTGCATTTCACCTTAAAGCGGATTTTAAGCCAACCGGCTCGCAGCCCGATGCGATCCGGAAACTTACCGACGGGCTTTCCCGCGGCGAGCGGTTCCAGGCCCTTCTCGGGGTCACGGGGTCGGGGAAGACGTTTACGATAGCAAACGTCGTCGAGGAGGTCCAGAAGCCCACCCTCGTCATCGCGCACAACAAGACGCTTGCCGCCCAGCTCTACAACGAGTTCAAGTCGTTCTTCCCGGAGAACAGGGTGGAGTACTTCGTCTCCTACTACGACTACTACCAGCCCGAGTCCTACATCGCGAAGCGCGACCTCTACATCGAGAAAGACGCCCAGGTTAACCCCAGGATCGAGCAGATGCGGCTTGCGGCCACCGCATCGGTCCTCTCCCGCCCCGACACCATCATCGTCGCCTCGGTCTCCTGCATCTACGGTCTCGGGAATCCCGCGAATTTCCAGGGGATGGGGTTCGAGGTGAAGGTCCGCGACCGGATGCGGCGGGACGACATCATCAGGAGACTCGTCGACATCCAGTTCGAGCGAAACGATATCGAGCTCATGCCGGGCCGGTTCCGCGTGAAGGGCGACACCATCGATATCGTCCCCGGCTACTTCAACAACATCATCCGCATCGAACTCTTCGGGGACGAGGTCGACCGGATCAGCGAGATCGACAAGACCTCAGGAGAGCGGCTCGAAGCGATGGACTACTTCTTCGTCTACCCGGCGAGGCACTTCGTTGCCCCTGACGAGGTGAAAGAGCAGGCGATCGTCTCGATAGAGGAGGAACTCGAGGAGTGGCTCCCGAACCTCGACATGCTCGAGGCGCACCGGCTGCGCCAGCGGACGCTCTACGACATCGATATGATCCGCGAGACCGGGACCTGCAAGGGGATCGAGAACTACTCCCGCCACTTCGACGGGCGGAAGGCCGGGGAGCAGCCCTACTGCCTGCTGGACTACTTCCCCGAGGACTTCCTGATGGTGATCGACGAGAGCCACCAGACCCTGCCCCAGGTCAGGGGGATGTACAACGGCGACTACTCGCGGAAGAAGTCCCTCGTGGACTACGGCTTTAGGCTCCCGTCGGCGTTCGACAACCGGCCGCTGAAGTTCGACGAGTTCTCGGGCTACATGCGAAACGTCATCTTCGTCTCGGCGACCCCGGGCGACTACGAACTGAAGCGCTCGAGCGTTGCGGAGCAGATCATCCGGCCGACGGGGCTCGTGGACCCGGCGGTCGAGGTTCGGCCGATCGAGGAGCAGATCCCGGACGTGATGGCGGAGATCCGGGCCACCATCGACCGCGGCGACCGCATACTGCTGACGACCCTTACAAAACGGCTCGCCGAGGAACTCTCGGAGTATCTCGCCGAGCAGGGGATCAAGACCCGCTACCTCCACTCGGAGATCGACACCATCGAGCGGACGGAGATCATCCGGCAGCTCCGTCTCGGGAAGTACGACGTCCTCGTTGGGATCAACCTCCTGCGGGAGGGCCTCGACATCCCCGAGGTAGGACTGGTCGGCATCCTCGACGCCGACAAGGAGGGGTTCCTCCGCGACGCGAGAAGTCTCGTCCAGACCATCGGGCGGGCCGCACGGAACGTCAACGCGAAGGTCGTGCTCTACGCCGACACCATGACCGACTCGATCAAGAAGGCGATGGCCGAGACCGGGCGGCGGCGGGCGATGCAGCTCGACTACAACGCCCGGCACGGCATCACGCCGCAGACGATCGTAAAACCGATCCGCGAGAAAGAGGTCGATATCACCGATATCAAACACGTCCCGAAGTCCGAAGTCCCGAACCTGATCATCGAGCTCGAGGCCGATATGCGGGAGGCGGCGGAGCGCCTGGAGTTCGAGCGGGCGATTGCGCTTAGGGATATGATCAAGAAGCTGCAGGAAGGGAAAGGACGATAGGGGTTCGACCCGTCGAAGTCACAGGGTTTAGGGGGTGTGACGGTGACGGAAGCAATCGTCTTCTGCTGGTGAGTAAAACCGACGAGACGGTTGAAAGTCCGGTACACTGGACTGTGGGAGTATCGCCCCTGGGGGAACGACGCTCCGTGGAACGACCGTCCGCAGGATGCGATGGCCCGCAGGGCCGGAGCTTGAGAAACCCGAAGGGTTTCGGACGGGAGTTTGAGAAGCCATCAGGCTTCGAGGAGCGGAGTTCGAGCACCGAAGGTGCGAGGCGCGAACGCAGTGAGCGTGAGCACCGTTAGGTGCGAGGAGGGGCTGACGGGAGTGCGATGGGCGGAACGCCCGGAGCATGAGAAACTCGAAGAGTTTCGAGGGGGGTTCGCCCCCCTCCCCTGTCTCTTCACAACAGCCAATACCCAAACTTTGCTCCCTCTAGACATTCTTTTTCTTCGGATGCAATATTGACTGGTTTAAGGCAGGAATGTAAGGAAATCAAGGTGTTTTAAGGTGATTGAGG
>NZ_JMIO01000052.1 GCF_000691865.1 Methanoculleus sp. MH98A
AGTTCTGGGAGCATCTCCAAAAATAATGTTTAAATAGTTGTCAAACGATTTAGTAATCAACTTCTGCAGTTCGTTCATCAATCTGGATGAGCAGGGGAAGCATGGCAGTGAACTGACGGGTAAAATCCCTTATTTCTGCGAGGTGGAGTCCTGTTCGGCACCCGTACTGTTGCCTTCACGAAATGAACGCGGCAGTGGGACGGTGCAGCAGACAGATCATCTCCAGTTGTGTTTAAAGTTGGGCCTTATGAATAAACATCTCCATTTCCACCCCGGCGACTCCGACTTAGCCCCGGCTATTCTGGTTCTGGTGAGCAGCGCCATTGCCGTCATCGTCAGCCTCTACTCGCTCAACTCAGGTTTATACTTCATTTTCCAGAACTTTTTCTATCTCCCGATTGTCCTTGCATGCTTTTTTTATGCCAGAAGAGGCTTTGTGTTCTCGGTTGCAATCTCATGCCTCTACGTCGTTCTGATCTTTTCCTATACCCGGGAGCTGGAGCACATCTCCGGGGCGTTTATGCGGTTTATTCTCTTCATATTCATAGCAGCCGTCATCTCCACCCTATCGGCCAGTCAACAGCGTACAAAAGAGGCACTTGCCGCATCCGAACAAAACCTGAATCACATCATCAACTTTCTTCCGGATGCCACATTCGCCGTGGACCTAGAGGGTCGGATCGTTGTCTGGAACCATGCGATGGAGAGACTGACCGGTATCGGACACGGCGAGGTCGTAGGCAAGGGTAATTACGAACACGCGTATTGCCTCTTCGGCAAGCGTTTTCCTCTCCTGATCGACGCCATACTCAAGAACAATCAGGAACTGCTCAGGGAGAAGTATCCAAACGTCCGGAACATCGATGGGGTATTGTCCGGGGATATCGAGGTTGACAATCTTTACGGGAGGAGGGTGGTTCTCTGGGCGATTGCGACTCCCCTTCGCAATCACCAGGGTGAGGTCGTTGGGGCCATCGAGTCTGCGCGCGACGTGACGCAGGCATACGACACCCGGGCTCAACTGGAGCAGGCAAACACATCTCTTACCTTGGTCAATACCAAGCTTCAGCTCATCAGCAAGTTAACACAGCACGACCTGCTGAACACAATCCAGGTTCTTTCGGGTTACGTTGAAATAGTCAGGCAGGCGGCACCCGGAACCCAGCCTTTGACGGAGTATGTCGGTGAGATTAATGCTCTCACCCACACCTTATGCGAACAGGTGGAGTTCGCCAGGGATTACCAGAACATCGGGATCAAGGAACCGGTCTGGCAGAACCTTCAGGATATGATCGCCAGGGGGTTGGCCACCGTCACCCCGGCCGGGGTGACGATCACTACGGTAATCGACCCCGTGGAGGTCTATGCCGATCCCCTCCTTGAGCGAGTGATTTATAACCTTGCGATGAACGCCGTCAATCATGGAAAACAAACGACACGTATCGCATTCTCAACGCAGAAGAAGGGTTCCGGTATGGTGATCGTCTGCGAAGATGACGGTGTCGGGGTTCCCGAACATCTCAAGGAGGCAATCTTTAAGCGAGAATACTACAAAAACAACGGGTATGGGCTTTTCCTTGCGCGCGTGGTACTCTCCATCACCAATCTCACCATCAGGGAGACGGGCACTCCGGGGAAAGGTGCCCGTTTCGAGATTCTCGTTCCGGAAGGATCGTACAGGCGTGCCGGGGATGGTGTGGCGTCACCGGGGCAACAGTCCGGCATGAATTAGTGTAAATACGCTGTTTTTCCCGGCAATGTTCTTCTATTGAAGGATTTCTTCACGCCGTGCAGCATTCACCCTGCTGTGCCTGATCTGTCTACAGCAAACCCTGCCATTGCTGTTTTGATACGCTAAATGTACTTGAAACGAAGAAAGTGTAAAAAAGCGCCATTTTGTTTCATCAATGAATGCATACGTATATATAATATTTCATGATAAACTAATGTCAAGTCGGGTTCCTTTACGGGATTGCAGGCATTCGGGAACGGATTAAAGGGTGGGCATCGATATGACGAAAGAGATACTGGTTGTTGATGACGACGAAAAAATTCTTCGAATCTTCAATCTGCTGATAAAATCGTTTGGGTACTCTCCGATCTTAGTAAACGATCCTGTAAAGGGCCTTGAGATGCTCCGGGACAATCCTCCCGCACTGATCCTCCTCGACCTCATGATGTCCCCGATGAGCGGCTTGGAATTTCTGGAGGAGCGGAGAAAAGTTCCTGGAGCGTCAAATGTCCCGGTTGTGATCCTCTCGGCATTAAGGTTGAATAACGAGGAGTTTGCGCCTTATGCGGACAGTGTCGCCGAAGTTATCGTCAAACCTGTCGAACCGGCACAGTTGAAAGAGATCATCGCACGCTACACCTGATGGCGGATTTGTACCGTTAGGGAGGAACGGGACAACATCTGGATAGTTTTCTCCCCGGAGATGCATTATGAAACTTTTTCGCGCTGATGTTGCTGATATTGCCAGTTTTATCTCAAAGAGAGACATCAACGGCCTGATAGCCGCACTTAAAGACAATGAAAAAGATATCCGGTGGATGGCAGCCGGAGGCCTCGGGGAACTGCTGGCCGGCGAGGCAGTCGAGCCTCTCATTGATCTGCTGTCCGATCGTGATCCGGACGTCCGGTGGAAGGCTGCAGAGTCCCTTGGCTCTATCGGCGATCCCCGCGCAACGGAAGCGCTCATTCATCTCCTGGGCGATCCCGACGAGACCGCACGACTCCAGGCACTCTGGGCTCTCGGGAAGATTCGCGACCGAAGGGCGACGAGACCCATCGTCCTGTGCCTCTCGGATGGCGACCAGGAGATCAAAACCGCGGCAATCTGGGCGCTGGGGAGCTTGGTGACCGCGGTGCGGTTGCAGCACTACGAGAGAGACTGCTCGACCGGCGCCCGGGAATCAGAGCCAAAGCCGCGGAGTCCCTGGAAGCGTGCAGGTGGAAACCCGGCGACCCAAGAGAAAAAGGAGTTTTTGCGTTTGCCAAAAGAGATTGGAAGGAGGTTTCGCGCTACAGCAGGCAACTGATCGACGTTCTGATCTGGGCGCTCGGCGACGAATATTTCGACGTCCGGATGCATGCGGCACGACTTCTCGGTGAAGCGAGGAGCCGGTACGCTGTCGAGCATCTCCAGAAGGCCCTCGACGATCCTGTGGAAGTCGTCGGCTACGAGGCTGCCGCTGCCCTGGCCGAGATAGGGGACGCCAGATCGGTTCGCGCGCTGGTTCACGCTCTCGAGTGCAATTTTCTGGGCACCCGCAAAGTAGCAGCGGGGGCGCTGGAGCGGCTGAACTGGAAACCCAGGACAATTTACCAACAGATCCTGTTTTTGAGCGCAAAGGACGACTGGATTGGCCTGGTGCGGCTTAAGATGCACGGTGTTGCCCCCCTTGCCCGGGAACTGCAGGAGCGGCAGGCTGCAGAGAGAGATGACATAACAAAGGCTCTCAAAATAATCGGCAGTCTTGCAACTGAACCGCTGATCAGGCTGCTGCAGAACCCGGATCCGGATATCAGATGGAGAACGGCCTCGCTACTCGGTCACGGCCGCGATAGACGGGCGGTCGAACCGCTCATTGCAGCGCTTGAAGATGCGGACGAGCGCGTTGCGAGTGCCGCCGCGCTTGCGCTCGGAGAGATCGGAGACACGGGCGCTGTGGATGCTCTAGTCAGGGCATTCGGGGCGGGAGACGTAGAACTTCGCAAATGCTCGATAACAGCGCTGGGGCGGCTACAATCGGAACGCTCCATTGCGGCCGTTCTTGCTGCGGCCGATGACGAACATCCCGAGGTTCGCCTGAGTGCAATTCAGGCGATGGGCCATCTCAAGGATGCCCGATTTCTATCAGTGTTGCCCTCATTCTTCGCCAATCCTGAACCTGAAGTCCGGATGCAGGCGGTACGGGCGCTCCGCCCGTATCCCCGAGCCAAGACGACCGACCTCTTCATCCAGGCGTTAAGCGATCCTGACGCTCGAATACGAAGGGAGGCTTCCAAGGTGCTTGGCAGACGGAGGGCGAGGGCAGCGGTTCAGCCGCTTATCGCGCGTTTCGAAGACCAGGATACGGAAGTGCGGCTTTCGGCGGCAAAGGCGCTCGATGCGATAGGCTGGAAACCAGCAAACGCGAAAGAACAGTTGGCTTACCTCATTGCGAAAGAAGATTGGAAGGAGATACGGCGCCTCGGACTGATCAAAAGCCCGGTTTCGAAGACACAGGATCCTAAACCCCTGCTGATCCCGGAGGATGTGCACGACGGAAAACCGGGTGCCGCCGACCAAAAAGAGGCTAAGCCCGATGAGAACACAGAGGGTGATACCGGCCCCAGAGCACGGAACGCGCCCCGGGCAGCGGATGACGTGGTGCCGGGCCTTGACTATTATATCAAGGCGCTGGCCGATCCCGATGCGGATCCGATACTACGACTCAAGGCCGCTGAAACACTGGGCAAACTCGGGGACACCCGGGGCGTTCGGCCGCTGATGAACGCGCTGGTCGATCCGGACCCGGAGATCCAGTGGCGTGCAGCGCTGTCTCTGGGAATGCTCGGCGACTTGCGTGCCTCCAGTGCCCTGATCGTCGCACTTGATGACCCGGTGTTCGAGGTGAAACGGCGTGCTGCCGAGTCGATTGCGACTCTCAGGCCTGCCAGCGCAGTCCGTCCGCTCTGCGACCTGACGAGCAGCCCCGATCCCGGAACACGTACTCTTGCCATTGCAACTCTTGCTGAATTTGAAGATGATGAAGCCGTCCGTGCATTGCTCCTTGCGCTTGAGGATGCTGAACCGGATGTAGCGTCAGCTGCCCTGTCATCCTTACTGAAACTGGTCGATTACTGGAGGTCGCGCGTGGCCGTTCTCCTCAAAGACGACGACCCGGTTATCCGGCGTAACACCATCAACACCTTAAAACTCCTTCTTGGCGAGGAGAAGGCAATCTCTCATCTCGCCCCGCTCCTTCGTTTCGGCAGCTTCTCCATCCGGCGGGAAGTGCTTTCAGCGCTTGAAATGAGCGGGTGGGAGCCGCACCACCCTGAGGAGCGCGCAACAGCGCTGCTGGTGCACAAGAGATGGGATGAGGTTGCTGCACTCGGCAAAGAGGCCACAGGCACCCTCATCGATGCGCTCTTCGACACAGATAAGGAGATCCAGGATGGAGCGGTCACGATCCTCGAGCAGATCGGGGACGGTGAGACGGTCCAATCGATCAGGGCTTTGCTCAGGCGGGGGGGCGACCTTCCGGTAAAAAGAGTCTATGCAGCGATGAAAGTTATCAGCCTCATCAATAAGAAGGAAGACCGGGCCACTGCACCGGAGGAGAGGGACAACGATCCCCCTCCTGTATCGTAATCACCTGTCGGCAGGAGTGTCTACCGCAGGAACCCTGCATGCGTCATCGGGTTCATGGGGGCGCCTGGGGATCCGGATGGTGAACGTACTTCCCTGGTGCAAAGCGCTGTCGACTGAGATGGTTCCCCCCACTATCTCGATATCCCTCTCTGCAATGGTAAGCCCGAGTCCGAGGCGTCCGCACGACCTAGAGAGGTTGTTTCGATCACCAATATAAAACGGCTGGAATAGGTTCTTCAGAGTTTCTTCATCCATGCCGGGGCCGTTATCGGATACAGAGACGATGTGGGCTTTTGAGTCCTCGTCATACCTGAGGGTGACATGGCGCGGGGGGTCTGAATACTTCACCGCATTGACACAGATCTCGTACAATGCTTCGTAGAGATACTTCCAATCGGTCTCGATCGTCGTGTCCGGAGGTATATCGATGGAATATGTCGTGCCATCTCCGGTATTGCATGCCCGAACGACGTCCATGGCAAGTCTTTCGAGCGATACAACCCCCTGGCAGGGATGTACTGGTTTTCGCCCGGCGTCAGCGAAGCTCACGACGAGGGTCCTGTTTACGATATCGGCCATCCGGTTTGCGCACTCAAGGATGGCATTCAAAAATTGCACACCCTCCTCATTCAATCCGAACCGGTCGGGGCTTTCGATCATGAGGTAGAGGTAGCCTAAAATGGGCTGGAGGGGTGTCCTGAGTTCGTGTGCTGCGACCGAGAGGAAATTGGTTCTCAGTTCAACTTCGCTCTCCAGGACAGTTGCTGCGGATCTCTCCTCGGGGACATCAGTTGTTACACCGGGCTTCTTTACTTGATCGTCGTATGGCATGCGCTTGGGAGTACCTGTAAGTGTTCGTTTCAACTACTTTTCTTTCGAAGGAGCAGCGCATTCAAGGGATGCGCCCGGGTATGGATAGTCTCAACCCATATTCC
>NZ_JMIO01000053.1 GCF_000691865.1 Methanoculleus sp. MH98A
GCATGAGAAACTCGAAGGAGTTTCGAGGGGGGTCTCCCCCCTCCCCTGAAACCCCTCCCCCAGACGCGATAGCCACCACGGTCCAGTTGATCGGGTTTTTATCGAGCTCTTACTGCTCTGAGGTGCTATCGAAGAGCCCGTTCTGCAATCGGTTCCTGTTTTCTCTTCTCGCCTGTGATAAGATGACGGTAACTATACCTGAGTGCCGGCAGGAGGAGTAACTCCTGCTTACATATCCGCCAGCCTGCCCCCTTCTCCCCCCGAACACCCAACCGGCTCGATCCGCGTCCCCGGCAGGACGACCAGGTTGTAGGCATCGTGGTCGCGGTTGAACCGGACGAGAACCCCGTAGAGCCGGACGATCTCGCCGTAGGGGAGACCTTCGAGCGCGTCGCGGTTCGTGCCGCGGAGGGTCGCCGGGACGACGGCGTAGGTGGGGTCCGCGGGCGTCCCGTCGCAGACCTTGTAGACCTTCGTCCGGTTATCCCCGAGGTTCCTGGACATCAGCGCGGCGACGACATTGATCTTTTTGTCGCGGTGACGGCGGAGGTGGGAGAGGGGAGCGAACTTCGCCCCCGGCGGGACGCGGTAGGCGTGCTGTGTCTTTGTGTCTTTGCGCAGGAGCGCCGATGAATATTTGATATCGACGTTTATGAACCGGTAGCCGTCTTTCCCCGCCGCGAGACGCTCCATCAGCCGGGTCGGGCGGATGTTGCCTTTCTGCTCGAACGTCCAGCACCGGGCGGGGTTGCAGGCGGTTCCCCGGATGAACGAGCAGGGGCTGTAGACGGTAAGGCCCCGGTCCGCGATCGCCCGCACGGTCTGCCGCATGGCGGTGGAGTTCGCGAGGTCGGCGGGCTCCACGACGACGATCGTCCCGTCGGGCGCGAGCCGTTCGGTGAGACCGGCGACGAGGTCGGCCCGCCGGTCGATATCGAGGTGGCGGAGTTCGTTTAAGACGTTCGAGAAGACCATGAGGTCTATCCGGTCAGGCAGGTCCCCGGCCTCGAGCGCCCCGATGTCGGCGCGGATGGGTTTATGCACCCGCACGGCGTTTCCTCGCGCCGCGGCGGCGGCCGGGACGAGGGCGTTGTAGGCCTCGAGGTGCTCTTCGGATCGTTCGACGGCGTAGACCTCCGCGGAGCCGCTCCCTATCCGCCCGAGGAGATCGATGACGGCGAGCGGCACGACTCCCGGCCCGGTGCCGAGATCGAGGATGCGCATCCGGGGTTTTGCGAGCCCCTGATTGATGACCTGCCAGAGGATGTGCTCGAACTGCACCAGATAGACCGGCGCATGGTAGGCCAGGTAGCCGAGAACCTGGTAGGCCTTCCGGTAACTCACCCGTTTCTCTTTCCAGTAGCGGCTCTTCTGGGCGAGGATGGCGTTACGCATCCGGTCGAGCACGACCGGATCGTCCCGGGACTTGGCGGTCTTCTTCTCGATGTAGGACTCGACGATTTGCTGGATATAGTCAGGAACCTCCGGCTTCTCGAAGAACGCGAGCTGCCGCTCGCGCCCGGCATCGTCGACCGCTAACGGCCCTTCAACGCTACCCCGCTCGCTCATGGCATACCAGCTCGGCAGGATGAGTTATACAGGTTACGGCACCCCGTTCTGCGGTAAAATAGGGGTGGGGGGTGGATCTCGCTCAGGGCGTGCCGCCGCCCTTCTCCCGGCCGAGCCGGAAGGCTGCGGCGTTGACCTCGACGGTCTTTGGCGGCACGCACCGCCGCACCGCCTCTTCGAGGGTCTCGGGCCGGAGGGGGATATCGCCCGACGCTGCGCCGAGCATCACGATGTTCTGCGAGAGGATGCTCCCCGCCTCCTCTGCGAGGGCCGCGGCGTCGATGCAGGTGACGTCGAGGTCGGCGAGCGCGGCGAGGATGCTCTCCTCGTCGGGGACGTCGATGCCCTGCTGGTAGACCGACGTCGGGACGACCAGGTTCCGGTTCACGACCAGTTTCCCTCCTGCCGGGAGGTAATGCCGGTAGCGGAGGGCCTCGAGGAGGTCGAAGGCGACGAGAAGATCGGCCGTCCCCGGCACGATCAGGGAACCGTGCTTCCCGTCGATGCGGATGTGGCTCTCCACCGACCCGCCGCGCTGCGCCATCCCGTGGGTCTCGGCGCTCCTGACGGTCCGGTTCTCGAGGATGCAGGCCTCGCCGAGGACGTTCGAGGCGAGAACGGTTCCCTGGCCGCCGATACCGACGATCAGGATATCGAACGAGGGTTTCATCGCCGTCCCTCCAGGATGATCGCGCCCGACGGACAGATGTCCGCGCAGACGCCGCACCCGGCGCAGAGTTCGGTAATCGTTGCGGTCTTCCCGACGAACGCGATCGCCGGGCAGCCGAACGACCGGCAGGCGCCGCAGCCCGTGCACCGTTCGGGGTCGACCGCATAGGCCTTGCGCTTGATCCCGCTTTTGCGTGCGGTGATGACGCAGGGCTGCTTTGCGATGACGACCCGGACGCCCCTCCTCTCCTTCGCCTTTCGGAAGGTGTCGAGGAGCACCGGAAGGTCGTAGGGGTCGACCGTCTCGACCCAGGAGACCCCGCACGACCGGCAGATCGCATCGAGCGATATCGGGGTGCTCTCCTCGCCCGTCGCGGTCAGTCCGGTGTTGGGGTTTGGCTGGTGGCCGGTCATGGCGGTGATCCGGTTGTCCAGAATGACGACGATCATATCGGCGCCGTTGTAGACGGCGTTCAGGAGTCCCGGTATTCCCGTGTGCAGGAACGTCGAGTCGCCGATGGTCGAGACCACGGGGCGCTCCTCCCCCGACCGGGCGATCCCGCTCCCGACGGTGATCGAGGCGCCCATGCAGATGGTGGTGTCCACCGCGCCGAGCTGGAGCCCGAGGGTGTAGCACCCGATGTCGCTCGGGAAGATGCCGTCGCGGAAGACCTTCCGCATCGCGTAAAACGTCGGCCGGTGCATGCACCCGGCGCAGAGGATCGGCGGACGGGGCGGGACACCCGGGACCGGGGCGGCCGGCGGGAAAGCCGCCGTGGGGGTCATGCCCGCCTTCTGGAGCGCGGCGGCGACGATCGCCGGGGTGAACTCCCCTTCGTACGGGACCGTGCCGGTCATCTTGCCGAAGACCTCGGTCTTCGTCGCCACCTGGCGCACCGCCTCCTCAACGACCGGGTCGAGCTCTTCGACGACGAGAACCTTCTCGTGCCGGTCGACGAAGTCCGTCAGCCACTCTTCGTCGATCGGGTAGGCGCCGACGACCGCGAGCGAGACGTCGTCAGGTAGCACCTCCTGGACGTAGGCGGCCGAGACGCCGCTCGTGATGACTGCTGTTTTGCCCCGGATTATGTGGCGGTTGTAGCCGAGCTCGACCAGCCGCCGTTTAAGTGCCGGCTGTTTCTCGTTCAGGACCTTATGCAGCACCCGGGTGTGCGCGGGGATGACCACGTACTGCTTCGGGTCGCGCTGGAAGGCAGCGGTCCGGTATTCGGTACCGACCTCTCCAAGGTCGACGTCGCTCTTCGAGTGGCAGATCCGGGTGGTGGGGCGGAAGATGACCGGCAGGCCGAACTCCTCGGAGAGAGCAAAGGCGTCCCGCATCATATCGTGCGCCTCCTGGACCGATGCCGGGTCGAGGCAGGGGAGCCGGGCGAAATGCGCGTAGCGCCGGGTGTCCTGCTCGTTCTGGGAGCTGTGCGCGAAGGGGTCGTCGGCGGAGAGGACGACGAACCCGCCGGTAACCCCGGTGTATGCGCTCGTCATCAGGGGATCGGCCGCCACGTTCAGCCCGACGTGCTTCATGGTGCAGAGTGCGCGGACCCCGCACCAGGCGGCGGCGAGCGCGTTCTCGAAGGCGACCTTCTCGTTCGTGGACCATTCCACGGTGAAAGGCCGCTCCTTCTGCACCCGGAGGATATCGATCACTTCGGAGGACGGCGTTCCCGGGTAGCCGCTGGCAAAATCGATGTTTGCCTCCAGGCATGCGTGAGCGATGCCCTCGTTTCCGAGTAGGTATCGTATTGCCATTGTTCCACTCAACTATACTTCTATCATCGGTTTTCAACATAGCCCTTTGGATGCCTGTCCGGAACATTCCGGTGCCGAAACGCCGGGTATTGCGGGATAGTCACGACGGGCCGTATCTTTGCGCACCATCGTTCACCAGGGAGGATTGGCGGTTGCGTCCTCGATGCGGCCATGCTCCGGGTGGGTACCGATCCCTGGAGTTCGCCCCGAACCGTTGCCCCTGCCTGTTCTTTGCCGGCGCCGTTCTCCGACGATTCAGGAGCAGAGTCCTTGCACAACCTTTAAATTGAAGATTGTACAATATTTATAGGCACTAATACAGGTGTTTCGGGCCCGTAGCATAGCTGGTGGTGCACCCGGCTGATAACCGGGAGGTCATGCGTTCGAATCGCATCGGGCCCATCGTTTCTCATATTATCTCGTTTTCAGGAGTTGTTTGAACAGGTAGTGCACCCGGCAGATCACCGGGAGGTCGTGCGTTCGAATCTCGGTTTCCTACCGTTCTCTTTACGCTATGCCTTTCTCCAGGTCGCCTGTCCAAAATTCATGCCGCATTTGCGGTTATCCGGTGATATTCTCTCTCACTTCGAGTCGCGGGAAACGGGAGGCGATACAAGAGCGCATCCGTTCAGCTTCGTTCCTGCGGTCGCCGCCGGTAAACGATGTGCTCTAGCCCGAGGACGGTGACGATGCCCACGACAAAGCCGTTCGTGAGCAGGGGGCGGATCATTGCCGGGAGACCTGCGGCGACCTCCGGAGGCAGGAAGGCCACCAGCGTCCCGAGAAGGAGGGGAATGCCGACGATCAGCCCTCCGTCGAACGTCCCGACCGCCCCGCTCTCCTGCCCGAGCATGAGCCCCGCCGCGATCTGGGCGGCCATGACGTAGGCGAGGACGACGCCGATGACCGGCGCGGGGATGCTCTCCAGGTAGCCGATGGCAAGCGGCGATCCGGCCATGAGCGCAATCGCTATCGCGGCCGGGACGAGGGCGAACCGGGACGCGCACCCGGTGGCGGCGATGATGCCCGGGGAGAGCGAGAAGTTCACCGGGCCGATCACTCCTGTAACGCCCGCGAGGGCGTTCCCGAGACCGGTGACGGCCACCCCGCGGTTCACCCGTTCGCCCATTCCGTCGGCCTTGAGCAAACTGCCCACCGACTGGATCGACCCGAGGTCGTTCGTGGCAAGCGCGAGGTAGCAGATCAGGAACGCTGCGAGCACCCCGGCATCGGGCAGGGCGAGCGGCGCGAACAGGCTGGGAGGGAGCGCAAGCAGCGCGGTGCCTTCTGGCGGCAGGGGAACCGGACCAAAGAGGACGATGTAAGAGAGCGTCCCGAAGATGATCGCCCAGAGCGCCAGGGTCGACTTCCATATCCCCTTCAGGCGCCCGTTTGCAATGAAGAGGGCGAGGGCAAACGCGACGGCGAAGAGGAAGGTCTGCGTCGCCGGAACCGTGCCGCCCCCGTCCGTGATCAGGTTGAGGATGGTGGGTGCGAGGGTGAACGCGATCAGCATGAGGACGACCGCGATCACCCGGGGCGTGAAGAGGCGTTTGAGATACTCAAAGAGACCGACTGCCGCTATCCCTGCAAGGAGGAGCCCGCCGATCAGGATCGATGCGTTGATCGCTGCAAAACCGCCTTCAAGGCTTGCAAGGATGCCGATCAGGAGCACCGTCGCCGGGCCGAGCACCAGGGGGAGCCTGTGGCCGAGGTAGATCTGCGCGAGCAGCACCAGGGCGCTGAGGAGGAAGAGTTTCTGAAGGTAGGGAATGGCTGACCCTTCGGTCTGGAGGGCGGCCAGCACCTTGCCGATGATGAGGATGGCCGGCACGCTCACCGCGAGCCACTGCAGGCCGAAGATGAGGAGCGATGCCGGTCGCGGCCGGTCGTCGATGCCGTAAGCGAACTCCATGGTAGTGGCTCCTTTTAGAACCGCCGGACCCTGCAGCGGGTCTTGCGGCGCATGAAGAGAGTTTATCGTCCACGGCAGGATAGGGTTTCCCATTTCTGCCTTTCATGGGGGAAGTCACTTATTTACGCTCTCCACGGTGAATTATCTCTATGGTTACCAACGGTCATGCGACCGAACTTCTCCGCATAACTCCCGATACCCATCCCGCCCCCTCCCGGCCCTGCGCCGTGCGGCGCGGGAGGAGGGGGTGGGCGTGAACGCCGTCGAGGTCCGGGGGCTCTCGCGTTCCTTCGACGGCCGCGATATTCTCCGCGACGTCTCGTTCACCGTCGGGCACGGCGAGATATTCGGCTACCTCGGGCCGAACGGTGCCGGAAAGACCACGACGATCCGGATCCTGCTCGGCCTGCTCGCCCCCGGCGCGGGCGAGGTCCGGGTCCTCGGGCGGGACCTCGCCGCCGACGACGATGCGCGGGCGCGGGTCGGGGTGCTCTTCGAGAACAACGGTCTTGCCGACCGGATGAGTGCCGCCGGCAACCTGGCCTACTACGCCGGGCTCTACGGCGTCGAAGACCCTGCGGAGAGGATCGACGAACTCCTCGCACTCGTCGATCTCGCCGACCGGCGGGACGACCCGGTCGGGACGTTCTCGACCGGCATGAAGCGGAAACTCGGTATCGCCCGGGCGATCCTCCACCGGCCCGAGGTGGTCTTCTTCGACGAACCGTCATCCGGCCTCGACCCCGGCGCACAGAGGATGGTCCGCGACCTCATCGTCGAACTCTCCCGGCGGGAGGAGATGACCGTGTTCTTAAACTCCCACCATCTCGACGAGGTCCAGCGGATCTGCTCCACGGTCGCGATCCTCGCCGAGGGCAGGATCCGGGCATTCGATTCGGTGGCAAACCTCACCAGGGCCTCCGGCCGCCCGGCCGTGACGCTCTCCCTTGCCGGCCCCGGCGATCGCGCGTGCGAGGTCGTGGGGAACCTGCCGTACGTCACGGAATGCGACGCGGACGGCGACCACCTCCGCTGCACCCTCGCCGACCCGGGTGCGACACCGGATCTCGTCGCGGCCCTCGTCGGGGCGGGGTTCCGGATCGAGGAAGTCCGCCGGTCGTCCCGGTCGCTTGAGGAGATCTATCTCGAACACGTCGGCCAGGCGGAGGGCGGGGCATGAGCACGTTTGCCGTCATCGCCCGGCGCGAGATACGGCTCGCCCTCCGGAACCGGAGCGCCCTCATCACCGCGTTCATCTTCTCCATCTGGTTCCCGGTCATGTCCGCGCTCGGGATCGCTGCGGGCGCGGAAGGCGACGCCGCGGCCGTCACCGCCGGCATCACCACGATCACCCTCCCGGTCGCGGTCTTCCTTGGCTACCTCTTCTGCGCCGACGCCTTCCTCCGCGAGAAGCGGGACGGCACTATCGAGACGCTCCTCTGCGCCCCGGTCTCGCTCCAGCGTCTCTGGGAGGGGAAGGCCGCCGGGGTCACCGTCCCGGCCTACGTGATGATGCTTCTCTCGGCCGCAGTAAGCGTCGCGGCGATCTCCGGCCTCACCGGCGTCTCCATCGCCGCCGAGCCCCTGCTCATCCTTCACTTCGTAGCCGTCGTCCCGATCTGGATCGGCGCCTCGGCCGGGCTGATCGGTGCCGCCCAGCTCGCGCTCGGGATGCGGGAGAACCAGATCCTCGGGTTCGTCTTCATATTCGGGTTCATCTTCCTCATAGTCCTGTTCCAGCAGATTGTGCCGGCCGAATCAGGCATCTCGGCGGCGACGGAGGCGGTCCTCGCGGCGGTCGGGCTCGCGCTCCTCGCCCTCGCCCGCTTCATCGCCGGGAAGGTGACGAAGGAGCGGATTGTCAGGACGATCCCGTGAGGGGCGGGGCGGAGAGAAACAGTCTCCTCCTCTTTTTCTTTGTTCCGGGACGCAGTATGTCGCCGAAGAACGCTGGCAACGCGGGATGCCTGTTGCCGGGGGCGGCTGTACAACGCGAACCAAAAAAAAGTGTTGTCGATCTCCTGCAGACCCCGGACGCCTACAGCGTCTCCTCGCCGTAGAGGTAGGGCCTGAGGGCCTCGGGGATGGTGACCGAACCGTCCTCGTTCTGGTTGTTCTCGAGGATCGCCCGGATCGCGCGGGAGGTCGCGATCGCGGTGCTGTTCAGGGTATGCACGTAGCGCTTCTCGGTGAACTCGGTCGGGTTGCGCACCTTGATGTTCAGCCTGACCGCCTGGTAGGCCGTGCAGTTCGAGCACGAGACCGCTTCACGGTAGCGCTCCTCGCGCGGCATCCAGACCTCGAGGTCGTACTTCTTTGCGGCGACGGTCCCGATATCCCCCGTGCAGATCGAGACAATCCGGTAGGGGAGGCCGAGCCGCTGGAAGACCTCCTCGGCGTTTGCCATCAGTTCCTCGTGAAGGTCCCAGGACTGCTCCGGCGTCGCGTAGACGAACTGCTCCACCTTGTGGAACTGGTGGACCCGGAAGAGCCCTTTCGTATCGAGCCCGTGCGCCCCGATCTCGCGCCGGAAGCACGGGCTCAGGCCCGCAAGCCGGAGCGGGAGATCCTTCTCCTCGAAGATCTCGTCGCAGTACATCGCGGCCATCGGGTGCTCGCTCGTCGCGATCAGGTACTCGTCCTCGCCGTCGATCCTGTACATGACGTTCTCGAAGTCGGCCAGATCGGTCACGCCCTCGTATGCTGCCCGGTTCATCATGTAGGGCGGGATGATCGGGGTATACCCGCGCTCAACAAGGATGTCCATCGCAAACCGCTGGAGCGCCATATCGAGCAGGGCGAGCCTGCCTTTTAAGAAGTAGAACCCGGCCCCGGCAATCTTCGCCGCGCGTTCGAAGTCCGCCCAACCGTGCTCGACGGCGAGCGCGCCGTGGTTTTCCAGGTCGAACGCGGGGACCAACGGTTCGCCCCAGCGCCGGATCTCGACGTTCTCGGTATCGTCCTTGCCGACGGGCACGCTCTCGTGGAGGATGTTCGGGAGCCGCATCAGGCGGTACCGCACCGCCTCGGTGAGCGTCTCGCGTTCCGCCTCCCCCTCCTTGATCCGTTCCGGGAGGCCTGCGGCTTCGGCGAGGAGCTCGGTGATATCGTTCCCCGCCTTCCTCGCCTGGCTGATCTCGCGGGAAATGACGTTTCTCCGGTTGCGGAGATCCCCGATCGCAACGGTGAGTTCCCGTGCCCTCCTGTCCATCTCCAGCACCTCGTCGACCCAGGCCAGTTTCTCGGTGTCTCCTCTCTTCGTGAGGTCTGCCCGGACGATCTCGGGGTGTGCACGAACGAACTTCAACTCAAGCATACTGTCTCGTACGTACTTCGCGATGACGGTATATGGTCGTGTTGCCCTTCCTCGATGATGAACGCGGGTGGCTCCCGGGCACGGCGCCCGGACTGCGTCCCGCCGCTCCCGCACAAAAACCTACTCTTATAATTCCCGGCGAACCAACCCATTAGCATGGATAAGAACCAGAAGACCGTTCTGGTGGTGGGTGGCCTCATTGCGCTCGCGTTGTTTTTCATCGAGCCTTTTTTCGGCCTCATAGCGCTGGTGCTCATGATCGCTATCCTGATGAGTCTCCATATCATGGGAGACACGGGGAACTACCCGCTCGTCACCGTGGATCTCTCCGAGGATGCGCGGGAGATCATCGTCACCAATACGGGGACCGCGAAGGCGCAGAACATCCGCGTCGCTCTCGTCCCGCTCGACATCGATTTCGAGGTCGCCTCGCTCGACCCGGACGAGGAGTCCGGATTCAGTCTGGCGTCGATGGTCTCGGAGGCAAAAGCGGTCGTCACCTACGAAAACGCCGACGGGCAGCAGTTTCAGCGCACGTATCCTCTCACGGCGCTCGGGGCCGGGCACGATATCACCGAACCGCTCATTCCCATCTTCGGGCGCCGGTGAAGGGTTAGGGGCGGGGGAAGGCAGCGTATTGATAACGGTGGACTGCCTCTGCCGGTCGCCCCACTATGTCCTGCGGGTGCCAAAGCCTGCCGAAGCCTCGGGGTGTCTCGCCGATTGCTCATAGGGACACCACGAACCCGTGCACGGATTTCCATTGGATATCGCCACGGGGGGTGGGGACAATGGGGAGTGCGACCGAAGGGAGCATGAGAAGAACGAAGTTCTTCGAGGGGGGCGCACCCCCCTTCGCACCTCCGGTGCTCAAGCTCGCTTCGCTCGCACTCCCCGTCAGCCCCTCCTCGCACCCACCACGGTCCACTGCACCGGGCTTTTAATGAGTCCTGTCTGTCCGTCTATTGCAGCACGCATGCAGCAATTAAAACCCCCAGGGCGGCCCGCTAAACCCGGCCCTCCCTCGATATCCAGGGGCGCGTCTCAAAAAAATGTTTTTCAGGAACCGATATACTCGAGCGTCCGCGCGAGCGCGGCCGTCAGTTCCTCGTCCTTCTTCGCGTACTCGTAGAGCGCCCGGTAGAGCATGAAGACGAGTTCGTAGCCGTAGATGTCGAACGCCTCATCCGGCGCGAGTGGGGCGAGGTAGGAATCCGTCCGGATATCGGTGTTGGTATACATCAGTTCGTGGAAGGCCCCGTCCTCGTCGAGGACACAGATCTGCGCATCGACGGGCTTTGTCGGGTCGTCGGGGCGGTAGGGGAGCGGGTCGCCTTTTCCGAGAACGACCATCTTCTTCTCGTAGAACTCCTGGTCGTAGAGATCCCCCGACGCCTCCCTCTTTGCGCGCCGGAGCATCTCGAGCCCGATCTGTTTCACGACCGGCGCCGTATCGGCAGCCATCCGCGCAAGAAGGGCACCCATGTTGCCCCGGAGTTCCGAGGCCGACTCTTCCTTCTTCGCCTGCAGTTCCTCAAGGGTTTCGAGGAGGCGGGCGTATCCCTCTTCGATGATCGGATCCATTGCTCACTCACCTCTCGCGTATGCCGGCATAAGCGCACCGGTTTGTCCTGCTAGTCGCCCTGCCGGAGGCGCTCGGTCACGAGGGCGCCCGCATACGCGACCGTGCTCACGAGAATGATCGTCGCGCCCGAGGGGACGTCGAGGAGGTAGGAGAGCAGGATCCCCGCAATGGTGAAGGCGATGCCGAGGATGACGGCGAGGAGCATCATGCTCCGGATCCGGGTGGTGTAGAGGCGGCTGATCGCCGCCGGGAGCGTCAGGAGTGCGATCACCAGGATGATCCCCACCACCCGGATCAGCATCACCACCGTCAGCGCAATCAGCACGAGGAGGAGGAGCGAGAGCCGCTCGACCGGGAGGTTCATGACCGTCGCATAGTCCGGGTCGAAGGTGACCGCCTGGAGTTCCCGGTAGAGGAGGGCCACGACGGCGACGATGATAACGACGAGCACTCCCATCAGCAGGATGTCTCCCCTTGGGACGAGGAGGATGTTCCCGAAGAGGTAGGAGAAGAGATCGGGGGCGAATCCCGGGGTTAAGTAGACAAAGAGGATCCCGATGGCCATCCCCGCCGCCCAGACCGCACCGATGATGGTGTCCATCTGTTGCCGGGCACGGAGCTGGAGCGTGCCCATCCCGAGCGCCGTCGCCACGGTAAAGGCGGTCGCGCCGAGGAGCGGGTCTATCCCGAGGTAGTAGCCGAGGCCGATCCCGCCGAAGGCCGCGTGGGATATGCCGCCGCTGACCGAGACCATGCGCCGCACCACGACGTAGGTGCCGATGATGCCGCAGGCTACGCTTGCGAGCACCCCGGCGATGAGGGCGTTTCTGAAGAACTCAAACCCGAGAATCTCGAACATGCTCACTCCTCCTCCGCGTGCTCCGAAAAGACCCTGTGCGGAACCCCGTGGGCGATGAGATCGACCGGGCAGTGGTATGCGGCTTCGAGCATATCCGGCGTGATCTCGTTCGTGTCGTGCGTGTAGAGGCGCCGGTTTAAACAGGCGACCCGGGTCACGTGCTCCGGGATCACCCCGATGTCGTGGGTCACGAGGACGATCGCCATCCGTTCGCGGAGTCGGTCGAGGATACTGTAGAACTGCGCCGCTGTCGGGGCGTCCACGTAGACCGTCGGTTCGTCGAGGAGCAGCACTTTCGGGTCGCCGACGAGCGCCCGGGCGATGATCGCCCGCTGCTGCTCCCCGCCGGAGAGATCCCGGATCTGCCGGTCGGCGAGATCGGCGATGCCCATCATCCTGAGCGCTTCCTCCGTCCGGGCATGGTCTTCGGCCCCGTAACGCCGCGGGAACCGGGTGATGTGGCCGAGGCGGCCGGAGATGACCATCTCCCGCACGGTGATGGGATACTCGAAGTCGAACGTCCGGAACTGGGGGACGTAACCGAGTTCCTTCCTCGCCGCCGCCCCCGTGCCGCCGAGGATCCTGACCGTGCCGCAGGAAGGTTGGAGGAGACCGAGGATCACCTTGAGAAGCGTCGTCTTCCCGCCGCCGTTCGGCCCGATGATCGCGTAGAAGTCGTCCTGGTGGACGGCGAGGTTCACGTCTTCGAGAACGGTATGGCCGCGCAGCCTGACTCGGACGTCCTCGACCTCGATCACGGGAACGGTCATGGCTCGCCGCTCTCCGCGAATGCCCGGGCCACGTGCCGCATGTTCGCGAGGTAGTCTTTCGCGAGCGGGCTCACCGTCACCACGGTGCCCCCGATTGCGTCCGCGATCACCTCGGCGCTCCGGGTGGAATGCTCGGGCGACGCGAATATCACCGTGATCTTCTCCTCCTTCGCCTGTTTGATGAGGTGCTCTATCCTCTGCGGCGAGGGCTCCTTTCCCTCGCTCTCGATCGGCACTTCGACAAACCCGTAGTCCCGGGCAAGGTAGGCCCACGACGAGTGGTAGACCATGACCGTTTTCATCCCCGATTCAGCGAGCGCACCGGCGATCTCCGCGTCAAGGGCGTCGAGTTCCCCGAGGTAGGCGTCGGCGTTCCGGCGGTAACCTTCGGCGTTCTCCGGGTCGACCTCCGCGAGCCCATCGCGGATGTTCTCGACCATTACCTTCGCGTTCTTCGGGGACGTCCAGATGTGGGGATCGGTTCCCGCATGATCGCCCTCACCGGCTGCGATCTGGTCGACGCCGCGCGAACAGTCGACGACCAGCATCCCGGGGTTCAGGGCGGCGATCTTATCCCGCCAGGCGAGTTCGAACTCGATCCCCGAACCGACCACGGCATACATATCCGCCTCCGCGACGTCGGCGAGGACCCCCGGCGGGGGCTCGTAGGTGTGCGGGTCGGCTCCCGGCGGCACCAGCAGGATCACCCGGACGCGATCGCCCCCCACCCGTTCTACGAACTCCTGTTCGGGTGGTATGGTGACCGCGACGACGACTTTCCCGTCATTCTGCCGGTCGGTGCCGGTGCATCCCGCCGTGGCTGCCGCCAGCAAAAAAACCGCGAATACGGCTGCGACGAGAGATAGGGGGGTGGTAATGCTGTCGTTCTGTGGTCCCATCGTTCTCCACTCCAAATTTGGTATTTATCTAAATTTTCCCCGCACCAGGAGACGTTCCGCCGTCACCCGCGGTACCCGTCGAAAGAACCGCAGCAGCGGTGATCATGCTCGATCTCCCCGCAGACGCTCATCATCGGGTGCCCGAGCGACGTGCACATCCTGTCGGTGAGATCCTTCGAGAAGCACTGCTCGATCTTCTTCGCTTCCCTGCAGGCCTCTTCGGGTTCGAGCCCGTGGCGGCTGAGCACCAGGGCGACGATCCGGTGACGGCGAACCAGGAACCGGGCGTATTCGGTGCCGAGCGTCGTGAGTTTCACCCCGCGGTAGGGCGTATGCTCGATGTATCCCGCTTTTGCAATCTCCGTGAGCGCCTTCGTCACCGTCGAGGGCGCGACGGAGAAGTGTGCGGCGATCTCGGTCGTCTTCACGATGTCGCCCTGCATGTGGATGTATTTGAGGTATTCCGCCTTCTTTGAGGAGAGTTCTTGCCCGGTGATCCCCTGCATGGAAAGATGATACGCCTTGACGGAAGAAAAAGTTTCGGTGGGGCTAAACCTCTTCGTCGCCGGAGGGGATCAGTCCGGCGGTGACGTAGTGCCGGCGGTTCCCGGTTATCACCGCCTTCCCGGCGAACCCGAACGGCAGGTCTCCTTCCACGACGACGTTGAGGTAGCAGGGGTTGCGGCAGACGGTCGATCCCGGCGCGTTCTTCTCGGTCGCGACGACCGATGTCTCCCGCCCGATCCAGCGTTCGTTGTAGGCGTCGTAGATCCGGTTTGCCCCGGCAAGCAGCGCCCTGGAACGGTCTTTGCGTATCCGCTCGGGGAGGTCTTTTAGAGCCGCGGCGGGCGTTCCGGGCCGCCGGGAGTAGCGGGTGATGTTCACTTTCACGAACGCCGCTCTTCGAAGGAGTTCGAGCGTCTGTGAAAACTCCTCGTCCGTCTCCCCGGGAAACCCGGTGATGAAATCGGAGGAGATCATCATATCCGGGTAGCGCTCCCGGAACGTGTCGACGATCCGGACGACGTCGGCCGCAGCGTAGCCGCGTCGCATCCGTTCAAGGACGGTATCGGAGCCCGACTGGACGGGGAGGTGGAGGAACCGGAAGACTTTGTCGCTTTCGTAAGCCCTGACGAGCGGTTCAAGGATCCCGAGCACCGTGGCCGGGTTCATCATCCCCAGCCTGACGGCGAACCTCCCGGGGATATCCGTGATCTCCCCCAGCAGATCGGGGAGCGACTCGCCCCGGTCGAGTCCCCACGCGGCCACGTCCTGCCCGGTCAGCTGGATCTCGTAGGCGCCCGACGCGACGAGGCCCCGGACGGCGTCGAGGATCTCCCGTGCAGGTGCACTTTTCAATTGTCCCCGGGCGAGCCGGGTGATGCAGTAACTGCACCGTCCAACGCACCCGCTCGCCACCTGCACCACGCCGGTTGCTCCCGGCCCCCGGGTGCCGACGCCGCCGGATCGTTCGTGGATCTCGTCCGGGCGGATGACGTGCGGGGTGCAGACCGAACGAATCTCGTCCATCTGGACGAGCGGCATGCACCCGGTTACGTAGAGGTCGCGATCGGCGAACGCCGCCAGGCGCCGGAGCATCTTTCGCTCGGTCGCGCCGATCACCGTGCAGGTGTTGACGATGACGGTGTCCGCCTCCTCTGCCTGCCCGGTCATCGTACACCCGAGACCTTCCAGTATCGCCGCGAGCCTCCGCGTGTCGGCGTGGTTGTAAGTACACCCGTAGGTCTCGATGTAGACCCGTCTTCCCTGCAAATTCTCAAAGGTGATGATGATCGCTCCCTGCGCGCGGTCGGCGGCCGGTCCGGGCTCCCGGCGGTCCGGTTGTCCCTATCGGTCGGAGGATAGTTTGCCCCTCTTCTGGCCGGTTTCGTGCCGAGCACAATACTTAACCGCTGACATTACAACTTCTTTATTCGATGATTAAAATAGGGTTGCTGGGATGCGGCAACGTCGGGCATATCATCGCCACACACGCCGAGAGCATCCGGGTCGTCGCCGTCTTCGATATCATCCCCGGGCGGGCGGAGGAACTGGCATCACTCTGCCATGCCCGGCCATACGCGGACTTCGACGCCTTCATGCGGGAGGACTTCTCGATCGTCGTGGAAGCCGCCTCGGTCGACGCTGTCAGGACATACGGCGAGGCGGTCCTCCGGTCGGGACGGGATATCGTCGTCCTCTCCGGGGGGGCTCTTGCGGACGACGAGTTCCGCGAGCACCTCATCGAGGCCGCCCGGGAGGCGGGGAAAAAGATCCGGATCCCGAGCGGCGCCATCACCGGACTCGACAACCTCAAGATCGGCCAGATCTCACCGCCGAAGCACCTCCTCCTGCGGACGACAAAACCTCCCGCGTCGCTCGGAATGACTGCCGAAGCCCGGACAGAGATATTTAAGGGGCTGGCGCACGACTGTATAAAGCAATACCCCAAAAACATCAACGTTGCGGTAGCGCTGGGACTCGCCGCCGGCAGGGACGCCGACGTGGAACTCCTGGTCGACCCTGCAGCGGAGAGGAACATCCATGAGATATTCGTCGAAGGCGACTTCGGGGACATCTATGTCCGGGTCAGGAACGTCCCGAGCCCCGATAACCCGGCGACGAGCTATATGGCTGCCCTCTCCATCCTGACGCTCTTAAAGAACCTCGATAACCCTCTGGTGGTGGGTACGTAACAATGGAGACGGAGATTCGCGCGCTCAAGGCCGAGAAGAACGCAGTCGTCATGGCGCATAACTACCAGCCCATGGAGATCCAGGCGCTCGCCGACGTGGTGGGCGACAGCCTCGAGCTCGCGGTGAAGGCGAAGGAGACCGCGGCGGACCTGATCGTCGTCTGCGGTGTCCGGTTTATGGCCGAGACAGCAAAGATCCTCAACCCCGACCGGAAAGTGGTCATCCCGGTAGAGGACGCAGGATGCCCGCTTGCCGATTTCCTGACCCCGGAGATGATCCGGGAGGCGAGGGCGCGGCACCCCGACGCGGCCGTGGTGGTCTACGTCAACAGTACGGCGGAGAGCAAGGCGCTCGCGGACATCACCTGCACCTCGGCAAACGCGGTCCGGGTCGTAGCATCGCTTCCAAACGATACCATCCTCTTCGGGCCGGACGCAAACCTCGCGGCACACGTCCAGCGGGAACTTCCCGAAAAGACGATCATCCCCCTGCCTCCCGGCGGGCACTGCTACGTCCATACGGGGTTCACCGTTGCCGACGTCGAGGCGGCCCGGAGGAAAGGCGGTGCGATCGTCTGCCACCCCGAGTGCCCGCCGGAGATCCAGGAGCAGGCCGACCGGATAGCCTCAACGGGGGGCATGGTCCGTGACGCCGCGGCCGGCGGGGACGAGCCCTGGTGGATCTTCACCGAGCGGGAGATGGCCTCCCGCCTGCGGTTGCTTTACCCCGGAAGGGTTTTTTACGAGAAGCCGGAGGCCGTCTGCGCGGATATGAAGAAGATCTCGCTCGAAGATCTCCGCCGGGCACTCGAGTCCGAGGAGCACGAGGTCGTCCTCCCCGGAGAGGTCATGGACCGGGCGCGACAGGCGATCGAGCGGATGATCGCCGTCGGAGCGTGATGCGAATGATCCCGATCGAGGATCTGCTCCGTTTTGTCCGGGAGGATGCGCCGTGGGGCGACGTCACCTCAGAAGCGGTCGTCCCCGACGTCGCCTGCCGGGCGGTGATCCGGGCGAAGGAAGCAGGGATCGCCGCAGGCCTCGAGGAAGCATGGGCACTCTTCGAGCATTTCGGGGTCGAGGTGCGTCAGCGTATCCCCGACGGCAGGGCGGTTGCCCCGGGAGCGGTTCTCCTTGAACTCGAAGGCCGCGCAAGGGCGATTCTTCTCCTGGAACGCACGGCGCTCAACATCATCGGGCGGATGAGCGGGATTGCGACCAGGACACGGGAGGCGGTCGAAGCCGTCCGGGCGGTCGCCCCCGACGTTCGGGTTGCCGCGACCCGAAAGACCGCTCCGGGTCTGCGGGTGCTCGATAAGAAGGCGGTGGCTCTCGGCGGGGGCGACCCGCACCGCTACTGCCTCTCGGATATGGTGCTGATCAAGGACAACCACCTCGCGCTGGTGCCGCTCGCCGAAGCAGTCCGGAAGGCAAAAGAGCGGAGCCGCTACCGGGCGGTCGAGGTGGAGGTCGAGACGGCGCGGGACGCCGTCGAGGCTGCGGTTGCCGGTGCCGATATCATCCTTCTCGACAACATGGCGCCGGACGCCGTCCGGGAGGCGGTCGGGTTGCTGGCCGCCCGTGGTATCCGGGAGCGGGTCACCCTCGAGGTCTCGGGAGGCGTCGCCGGCGGCGATCTTGCCGGGTACGCCGCGACCGGGATCGATATCATCAGCATGGGTGCGCTCACCCATACGGTCAGGAACTTCGACGTGAGCCTGGATATCCTGAAAGGTGCGGGTACCGTCAGGCTTTCATAAAAAGAAGGTTCAGGATGCAGTCTGGGTGTCTTCCATCGTGAGTTCGTCCAGAAACGGCATCAGCCCTTTGACGTACGGTATGAGTTTGCCCTCCTCTGTCCTGAGATCCCCGTAGGCCACGACTTCGATGACCAGCGGAAGCTCGTCCAGGCGCCGGGTGAAGAGAGGGTCCTGCTCGGCGGCGTACCGGAGGAATTCATTCAGGTTGACGAACGGGCGCTCCAGGTCGGGAACGTCGTCGTATTCCTGCAGGTCCTCCCGGAGCGTGGAGTCCCGGACCAGATCCTCCTCGAAGTAGAGGAAGACGTGGAAGTTGTGGCGGCGACCCATCGCGTCAAGGTCTCTGATATCGATCTTCGCCCCGGCAACGATGCCTAGACGTTCCAGATCCGGGGGAAACGCCGTCCCCTCCGGTGTAACCGTCGGACTCTCCATACTATGGTGAAGGCAGGGAGAGTAGAAAAATGCACCCCTGTGAGCATCCGCCTTGGCAAAGCCTTATACCCGGCCGACCCCAGTTGGGCGTGAGGTGGCCTATGGCAGGGAGGGATCCGCCGGTGCCGGGAAGAGAGACCAAAGGCCTCGATAGGGAGAAGATACTCCACAGGCACCTTTCGATTCTTGCGTCCGGGAATCTCAATGAACGGTGGCGGGCTGCGGACGCGCTCGGGGAGCTCGGCGACAGTCGTGCGGTACGGCCGCTCATCGAGGCACTGGAGGACGAATACGTCGAAGTACGGTGGAAGGCGGCGAAGGCGCTCGGGCTCCTCGATGGACGCGAACCTGTCCTCCCGCTGATACGGAGCCTGGAAGACGACAGCCCCTGGGTTCGGATGGGGGCGGCCTGGGCACTCGGGAAGATCGGCGATCCCCGGGCGGTCGAGCCGTTGATCCGGCTGCTCGACGACACGAAACCCCGGGTCCGGAGGATGGCGGCCTGGGCGCTCGGCCGGATAGGCAACCCGCGGGCCCGGGAACCCCTTTTGCGCCTCCTCGGCGATGCCGACCGCGACGTCAGGGTTGCCGGTCGGCAGGCGCTCGAAGAGATCGGAACCGAGCGGGAGATCCCGACCGTCTGAAGGGGCGACGGCTCATCCTGTCCGGATACCCTGTCCATGACCCCCGGGCCGCCGTTCTCGTCCCGTATGCGTTTATTATCCAGGAACGTCTTCTTATATTTGATAGGGCGTTGCAATCAGTTTATATACCCTGGCTGAGCGTCCGAAAGGAGACGGATATGGACATATTCATGAAGTGCGCAGTCGAGGAAGCGGAAACGAGCCTGCGGGAAGGCGGAATACCCATCGGCTCGGTGCTTGTGCGCGAAGGCCGGATCATCGGGCGCGGCCGGAACCGTCGCGTCCAGGCTGACGACCCCGTACTCCACGCCGAGATCGACTGCCTGAGGAACGCCGGGAGGATCGGTAACTACGCGGATTGCACGCTCTACTCCACGCTGATGCCCTGCTACCTCTGTGCGGGAGCAGCCGTCCAGTTCGGGATCGGGAAGATCGTGGCCGGGGAATCGGTGAATTTCGCGGGAGCGCGGGAGTTCCTCGAGTCGCACGGTGTCGAGGTGCTCGATCTGGACCTCGACGTCTGCAAGGCGATGATGGGCGCGTTCATCGAGCAGCACCCCCACCTCTGGTACGAGGATATCGGGGAGTTGTGAGGCGGTTATCATGGCTGAGGACAGGTTGTTCCGTTACATCGTCGTTGCCGTCGGCTTCCTTCTTGCCGGGACCCTCATCGGCCTTGCAGCCGCTCCTCTCCCGGCCGTCCCCGCGTCCGAAGATCGGGATACGCTCTTTCAGGTCTCGACCATTGATGCGCTGCTCCAGGGCACTTACGACGGGAGCATGACGTTTGACGAGCTCGCGAGGCACGGGGACTTCGGGATCGGGTGCGGCGACCGGCTCGATGGGGAACTGATCGGCGTCGACGGCGAGTGGTACCTGATCCGGGTCGACGGACGGGCCTATCCGGTCGTCGGAGACGCGACAACGCCGTTCGCGGCAGCGACCTTCTTCGATCCGGAGATCACGATCGCGGTCGACGAGCCGGTGAACCTGACCGCTCTCGAGAGCCGGGTGCAGGCGGAGTTCCCTTCGGAGAACCTCTTCTACGCTATCCGGGTGGACGGCACCTTCCCGCGTGTGGTGACCCGGAGCGTGCCCGCCCAGGAGAAGCCGTACCCGCGGCTCGCCGATGTGACGGCCAACCAGACGGTCTTTACGTTTGAGAACGTCACCGGAACCGCCGTCGGGTTCTGGACGCCGGACCTCGCAGAGGGGATCAACGTCCCCGGCTACCACCTTCACTTCATCACCGGCGACCGCACCGCCGGCGGCCACGTGCTCGATATGGTCATGGCGGAGGGCACCGTGCAGGTCGACACCACGATGAACTTCACCATGGCGCTCCCGTCCGGCGGCGACTTCTGGACGGTCGACCTCTCAGGAGACCTCTCGGAAGACCTCGAGCAGGTGGAATGAGCCCGAGGGACCACTTTTTTTCTCGCACCTGATGGTGCTTGAGTTCTGGTTTTCACGACCTGTTTCCGGATAAGGCTACAGGCCTCACGCGAAGAGCGACGGATGTCTCATCCGGAGCGTAACTCACAATCAACTTGGTCTTCGCGTTCTTCGCGGCTTCGCGTGAGATGGTGGGGCTGAGCAACGATACGGTCTCACGCGAAGGACGCGAAGCCGCGAAGGGAACTCCGCATCACCGCGGCCAAAAAAAAGGGTTACCGGACGACGAGCAGCGGCGGTTTGACCGCACCGCCGATCTGCTCGAGCAGGGCGGTGATCCGGGACTTTCCGCTCCTGCCGAAAGCACCCATGACGATCAGCCCGTATTCGCTGGAGTTTGCCTCCTTGAGAATCTCGTCCCTGATTGCGCCTTCGACAATCTTTGAGGAGCATCGAACCCTCTCACCCTGGTAGCGGGAGAGGATGCTGTTCTGGTCGTCCTCGATGCTCTTTCGCATATCTTTCCATATCCGGCCTTCGTAGTCCTTCAACTGCTCGCAGATTCCGCTCTGGGCGCAGAAATTGAACGCCATTGCCTTGGCCTCCGTGATATCCAGCACCGAGAAGAGGACTACCTCGGCATTCTTCCGCTTTGCCAGTCCAATCGCATGCAGAGCCGCCTTCTGGCTCCACTTCGAACCATCGATAAGCACGAGAATCTTCATGTCGTTCACATCGCAAATTTCAGCCAGAGTATTCCAAAACCTACCGCCACCGTCACGAAGAGCACGAGCATCCCCACCTTCAGGAAGTCGACAAAGGATATATTGATCCCCTCACGCTCGGCGATACCGATAACGACCACGTTTGCCGACGCCCCGATGGCGGTGCCGTTCCCGCCGAGGCACGCACCGAGGGCGAGCGACCACCAGAGCGGGTAAACGTCCATCGTCGCCCCCAGGTCATGAATGAGCGGGATCATCGCTGCGGTCAGGGGGATGTTGTCCACGATTGCCGAGGCGATGGCGGCAAACCAGGTTACGATGAACATCGCCTCACCGGTCGAGCCGACGTTCTCGACCATGATTGCGGCGATGCTCGAGATGACGCCGGTCTCGACGAGGGCCCCGACGATGATGAAGAGTCCGCCGAAGAAGAAGAGGGCCGGCCACTCGATCTTCTCGAATATCTCCTCGGGCGACTGCCGGCTCCAGAAGAGGAGTATCGCCGCTCCGATGAGGGCCACCTGAGCGGGTTCGAGCCCCATCGCCGGGTCGACGAACGGCAGGACGACGTGCAGGATCTCGCCGATCCGGTCGTGGACGAAGAAGAGCAGGACCACGAAGACGATAATGGCCACCGATTTGTTGAAGAGCGACCGATCAACGATCGCTGCCCGCTCGTCCAGACCCTCGAGTGTTTTGACCAGCTCCTGCCGCTCTTCGGCGCTCACCCTCATCGACCTGCCGTAGATGACGTACATCATCAGGAGGAGGATCGCCATGTCGACGATCATGATGGGCCCGAGATGGATGATGAACTCGTTGAACGTCAGTCCCGCAGACGACGCGATCATGATGTTCGGCGGGTCGCCGATGAGCGTCGCAGCCCCGCCGACGTTTGAGGAGAAGATCTCCGTGACAAGGAAGGGAATGGGGTTGAGGTTCATCACCCTCGCGACATAGAGGAGCATCGGGGTGAGGAGAAGGACCGTGGTGACGTTGTCGAGGAACGCGCTCACGATCGCGGTCACGATCGCAAAGAGGACGAGAACCCGGATGGGGCTGCCTTTCGCGAGTTTCGCCGTCCTTATCGCGATATATTCGAAGAGGCCGCTGCCCCGCGCGGTGTTGACGATGATCATCATCCCGAGGAGCAGGAAGATCGTCCCGAAGTCGACGTGCTCGAGGAGGGCCTCCCAGGGAACGATTCCGACGAAGACCACGATCGCCGCACCGAGCATGGCGGCGACCGCCCGGTGGATCCGCTCGTCGATGATGAGCGCATAGGTGAAGAGAAAGACCGCTACCGCGATCAGCACCACTGCTTCCATCCATGCACCCTTCAGTAGATGAGCGCGGGGGTCTCCACCCGCTGGCAGATACGCAGAACGATCGGGCTTACCGAGACGTCGGTCGACTCACCGTCGGCGTAGCGGCGGCAGAGCGCGACCATGTCGTGGTTCTTCGCCATCCGGATGACATCGTCGCCCTTATGCCCGACAAACATCCGTGTCTGGATCGAAAAGCCGTGTTCTTCGAGTTTGGCTGCAGTCCGTTCGAGGAGATTTTGGCCGTATTCTTCCTTTTTTGCCCGGAACTCCTCCGTCAATTCATGGTCGAGCGCCTGTTCGAGGAGCTCGATCACCTCGGCATCTGTGATGTAGGCGAGTGAGATAGTGGCGTCGTAGGCGGAGAGCACGTCGATTGCTTCGTCGGTGATCTCGTGGACAAAGAGGTCGAGCGGTACCAGGATCGACCTGATCTCGGGGACGAGCATCTCCTCGTCGGTCAGCAGGAACTCGCTGTAATCCTTCAAGATCGAGTCATATCGCCTCCCGACGATATCTTTGAACTTTCGCTGGATCAAGGAAGAAGAGTATCCCATCGTGATCTAGGTTTCCCGGCGCGTTCGTTTAATACTTTTGTTTGCCGGGTTCTCTGCCCGTCTCCTGTCGAAAAGCCGGAAGACGCTCGCCCGGCGGGGGTTATCGGCAGCAGGGATCGGACCTGCCGTCATCGCGTTGCCAGCGACGCGAGCCCCTCCCTGCAGGCCGGACAGAGCATCTTTCTCTTCCGGTCCAGTTCGTCCAGGGTTCTCGGCCGGAACATGACGCACTCGGGGTTTTCGCAGTGGTCGAGCCCGAGGAGGTGCCCGAGTTCGTGCGCGCCCTCTTTTGCCGTCCGGTCGATGAGGTCGGTGTCGTCCGGCGTCCTGCCGTAGTAGTCGTTTCCGAGGCGGGCGGTCGAGACGACGGCGACGCCGCATGCCGGCCGTGCAAGGCCGAAGACGAAGTCGCACCCGTTGACGTAGAGGTCGCGGGAGGTGACGAGCAGCAGGGGGCCGTCGATATCGTACCTGCGCGTGAGGGTGTCCTGCAGGCGATCCAGGATCTTTTGAGCATCGTGCTGGTCGCGGTTCCGGTCGTAACCGTCGATGAGGAACGGGTATTCGACGAGTGCGGGTTCATCCCCGAGGATCATCGCGATCATCCGGACGACCGGGAGTTCGACACCTGCCGGTGCCTGCGGGTCCCAAAGAATATTGATGCCCATTACCTAATCTCTGGGTAATGTGTCGGTATAAACATATTGAACTGAGTATCGCGGAGTATATCGCCGCCCGCTACCGGCGGGCCGTCGAGGTGGGTGTCGGCAACAATCCCGACGCCGCAAGGCTGATCAAGGCCGCCGGCGCCCTGATGCTCTGCACCGACATACGACCGGGCGTCCCGCACGACGGGCTCGACGTCGTGACCGACGATATATTCGAGCCGGATCTCCGGCTTTACGAAGGTGCGGACCTGATCTATGCCGTGCGGCCCGGCGTGGAGATGGTTCCGCCGCTGATCGCGCTTGCCGACCGGATCGACAGCGACCTCCTGGTCTACCACCTGGGATGCGAGATCTACGGGGACGGCGGCGAGGTCGTGGACTGCGGCCCGGCCCTCCTCCACCGCTACCGCTGTCGCCGTCTTTAAAAGAGCGTCGCCTGGCCCGGGGATGGGTCCCGCCGGGATTCTCCGGTATCTGCGGGCGGGTCGTCGTCCCGGGACTTCTTGCCTTTTGTTGGCGCCTTCTCTTTGGCGGCGGCCTTCTTCGCCTTCTCCTTCTCCTCTTTCGCCACCTCTTTGACGACCTTCGTGGCCCGGGCCTTGTCGTGAATGAAGAGGTTCAGTTCGTCGGCGTCGAGCTCGAACTCGCGGACGTATTTTGCAGGGTCCCGCTCGACGAGGATGGTGATCGCGGTGAAGAAGTCTTCCCGCAGTGCATCCTGAGGTATATGCGTCATCTCGCTGAGTTTCCGGGAGAGGCCCGCCCGGACTGCCTTCTGCTTCTTCGACGCCCCCATCTTCTGCCAGCGCGACGGCGGCATGATGCGGCCGTGGACGCCGTGCCCGCCGGCGGCGTCGGCGACGCCGAGGAGCATGACCGCGCTCGCGTAGCGCCAGAGGGTGTAGTACTGCCGCCGGTAGGTCCGGCCGATGTACTCGTCCGCCCTCGAGAGGCAGGCGTAGCCTTCCGCCCGGGAGGCGAGGTCCGGCATGTGGTCGAGGTTCCCCTCGAGCCACTGTTCGACGGCGTCGGGGGTGTCCTCGACCTCCACCGCCATGCGGAGCAGGTCGGCGTCTCTGCGTCCTTTGAAGGTCGCTCCGACGAGTTCGAAGATGGTCGAGCGCTCGTCCTTTGCGGAGGTGTGGACGTCGCCCGCCGTGAGGTGCTCCTTCCCGACGGCCGCGGCGTAGAGCATGTTCACCGCGGCACGCATATCCCCGCCGGCGCGGTTCGCGATATCGTCGAGCGCGGCGGGATCGCATGTCATGCCTTCCGCGGCGCAGATCTGGCGGAGGCGGGGGACGATCGAGCGGGCCTGGAGCGCCCGGAACTGCACCGGCTCCGTGACCGCCTTGAGTTCTCTCGTGAGGGAGTAGTAGTCGTTTGCGATCAGGATGATCGGCTGCTGCGACGCCCCGATGATCTCCACGATCGCCTTCGCCCCGCCCCGGTCGGCCTGCCCGTGCAGGTTGTCGGCCTCATCCAGCAGGATAAGTTTGCGGCTCGCGCCGGAGAGGCTGGCCGTGGTGGAGCCCGAGCCCGCCACCTTCTCGAGGGCCGCTTTCGTCCGCTGGTCGGAGGCGTTCAGTTCCACCACCTCCCAGTTCATGTCGTTTGCGAGGGCATACGCGCTTGAGGTCTTGCCGGTACCGGGTTTTCCGTACAGGATGAGCGGTTTCTTCCGCCGCGACCAGTCCCGCGCCCACTCGTATATCTGCCTGACGGCGCCGGAGTTCCCCACGACATCCTGAAGATGCTGCGGCCTGTACTTCTCCACCCAGTCCATACCTGACTATTGGGTGCGGTGCATCAAAAATGCCACCCCGGTGCGGATGCAAGACGATCCGGAGGACGCGCCGCAAGAAGGTCGTACCCGTCCCGGCCGAATGCCTGCCGGCAGTTCCCTTCCCGATAGGTTCCCGGAACGGAGTGCATAATACCGGTGAATCAAATACATTATCTTTGATGAAGCAGAATACCATAAAGAAACCTGGAATGTTGGTGTTCTTGTGGTGAAGGATTGCTCCACCGATACGGTAGCACAGGCCGTCAGGGAATACGAGGGCGTTACCCGGAAGAAGGAGATCGGGGATATGATCCGGTCTCTCCGGATAGAGAGCCCCGACGTTGTCGCTTCGTTCGGTGAGGATGCCGCGGTCATCCGGCATAACGCAGAGGACGCGCTGCTTCTTGCGGCGGACGGTATCTGGAGCAAGTTGATGGAGGCGGACCCGTTCTGGGCGGGGTACTGCGCCGTGCTCGTGAACGTTCACGACATCGCCGCCATGGGCGGGAAGCCTGTTGCGATGGTCGATATCCTCTCCGTCACGAACGATCGGCTCCGCGACGAAGTGACCCGGGGCATGGTCGCGGCATCCACGCAGTTCGGCGTCCCGATCGTGGGCGGGCACCTGCACCCGAATACGCCTTACAGCGTCGTGGATGTGGCGATCCTCGGGACGGCCACGATGGACCAGCTCATCTTCTCGGACACGGCAGAGGAGGGCGACGTAGTCATCGCGGGGATAGACCTCGACGGCCGGGTGCACCCGTCGTGCTGCTTCAACTGGGACTCGGTCACGATGAAGTCGGCGGAAGCGGTGCGGGCCCAGATCCGGGTGATGCAGGATCTCGGGAAGGAGCACCTGGTGACGGCCGGCAAGGACATCAGCAACCCGGGCGTCATCGGGACGCTCGGGATGCTCCTCGAGGTGAGCGAAAAGGGCGCGGTGATCGACCTCGAGGCGATACCCCGGCCGGACCTCTCGGCGATCGACCTCCCCTTCGAGCAGTGGGTGCGCATGTATCCCGGCATGGGGTTCATCCTGACCGTTAAACCGGAGAACGTGGAGGAGGTCCGCCGCCGGTTCGCCGACGTCGGGATCACCGCCGCCGCTATTGGGGAGGTTAACGGGAGCCGGAGGCTCTCCGTCAGATACCTGGGCCGGGAGACGCAGGTCTTCGATCTGGACCGGGAAGGGATCATGCGCTTCTTCCCCGAAGGAGGGGCATGCCGGTAACGGTCGGGCTTGGTGCGGCGTCCCCAGATCCAAAGATCCTCTCGACGGTCCGGGCGGTCGGCCGGGAGGTCGATCTCATTCTGTTTTCCCCTCCGGGGACCGCCGGAACGTTTGGTGATGCGGTTACGGTCATCGAGGCCGAGGAGCCGGAGATCGCCCTCATCGAGGCTCTCTATGCCGGCAGGATCGATGCCGCCGTCAGGGGCACCCTGCCCGCATCCACCACCCTGAAAGTCCTCAAGCAGGCTGCGGGTGTCGACTGCCTCGAGCGGATTGCCCTCCTCGAGACCGCCGACGGCCGCCTCTTCCTCCTGGCTCCGGTCGGGGTCGACGAGGGCTGGACGGTCGAGGAGAAGGTGCGGTTCGCCAGAGTCGGCAGGGATATCGCCCGGAATTTCGGCCTCGCCGAAGGAGTGGCGATCCTCTCGGGAGGGCGGCTCGGGGATCTCGGGCGGCATCCGTCCGTCGACCGGACGATGGCGGATGCCGAGCTCGTCGCACGCCTGACCGGTGCGGAGCACACCGAGATCCTGATCGAGGCGGCGGCGGGAAGGTACGGGATGGTCGTGGCTCCCGACGGGATCTCCGGGAACCTGATCTTTCGTACGCTCGTCTTCCTCGGAGCCGGGGCGGGGCATGGTGCTCCGGTGGTAAATATCGATAGAATTTTCGTGGATACGTCGCGCGCCTCTGCAGATTATACCAATGCAGTAATGCTTGCGAAATCTCTGGTGCAATTTAAAAGTCCGAGATTTTCCCCCTGATTCCGAATTGGGGGCCATAATTTGATTTTTTCAATCGGCACCGTTCCCTGCCGGTTATCGAGGTGCCCTGTCCAGACATACCCTCAATGGTAAAGAGAAACGCAAATTTCCGAGATTATCCCGAAACGTTTAAATATTAACTAATACACCTCTTTTTAGAGGTGGAATGAGATTATGGCAGATCTACCTATTGCTG
>NZ_JMIO01000054.1 GCF_000691865.1 Methanoculleus sp. MH98A
ATGTTCTGGAACATCGACAGCGTTGCAACTATGTGGAGATTACTGTTGATCTGGTCGTCTCCTCGCTCACATTCAAGGTACTGGATCAGCTCCTGAATGTCGTCGAAGTCTCTATCAGCTCTGATGAGCGAAGGGAGGTTCAAAGTATCACATCCCCGGTTAATTTCCATTAAGTTTCATGTAGATTTAGATGTTTCTTATTTGAACCTGATGATATAGGCGGAACATGAAGGTATCTTGAGGATTGCCATATATCAAGTCAATCTGAAAATAAGATGGACCGAGCGGGAATTGAACCCGCGGCCTCTACCATGCCAAGGTAGCGATCTACCCCTGATCTATCGGCCCCTGTTACCCTACAATGTTGATCGTGATCACATAATAAGGATTGGGGCCGGCCGGCCCCCTATCCCTCCCCGGCAAGTCGAAAGCCGCGAGAGCACCCGTTCCCGCGCATCCTCCATCTTCGGGCGCACCAGGGCGACGCCGTTCTTGATGCAGGGGGCGAGGAGCGGCACCGCGCCCTTCGGCGCCGGGGTCCGGGCGGGGAGCACGAGGCGCCGGCCGGCGGGGAGGTCGTAGACCTGCTTTGCGCTGCTGCGCTTCCCGCGCTTCGCGTAGGGCCTGCCCTTCATCTCGACGATGTCCATCGAAAAGTCGATCACCGGGGCGTTCGCGATCGCGCCCCCGACGCCGAAGGCGTCGGCGACGTCGCGGTAGGCGGCGACCTCTGCGCGCGACAGCCCGCCCGAGAGGAAGATCTTCACGTCCGCATAACCGTTGACGTCGAGCTCCCAGCGCACCTCCTCGATGATCGCCCGCATGTCGCCCCGGCGCGACCGCGGGGTGTCGAGCCGCACCGCCGTCGCCCCCGAAGCCGCCGCCCGGACCGCCTCGTCCGTCTCGTCGGAGAAGGTGTCCGCGAGCATGATCCGCGGCACCTCCGGGCCGGCACCCTGGGCGAACGCGAGCCAGGCGTCCTCCTGCTCCGGGTAGCACATCACGAACGCGTGCGGCATCGTCCCCGCGAGCGGGATCCCGTCCGGCGCGCAGGTGTTGCTCACGGCGTCCGCCCCGCCGATCCAGGCCGCCCGCTCGATCATCGCCGCGATCGCCGGGTGCTGGCGGCGGGAGCCGAAGGAGAAGACCGGCCGGCCGCCCGCGGCCAGCTTCATCCAGGCCGCCGCCGAGGCCACTCCTGAAGCGTGGCAGAGGAACCCGAGGATGGCCGTCTCGTAGACCGCGAAGTCCCGGTAGCGCCCGGAGACCCGGAGGACCGGCTCGTTTTTGAAGAAGATCGAGCCCTCCGGCATCGCGTCCACGTCCACCGGGAGGCCTTCGAGCAGTTTTATGACGTCGTCAAGCCCGCAGAAGACCCCCCACGGGTCGGGGAGCATCGACGCCGTCACCTCCATCGTGACGTGCGGGTTGATGCCGTCCCGCTCCATGACCTCCACGACCCGCCGGAAGTAGATATCCGTGCACTTTCCATTCTTGATGGCGTCCTCGCCGACCACCTCAAACCAGCCCATGATATTCCGGTTATCGCGATGGCGTAAATCCTTATTGAACCGATCCCGCGCCGGCGCAAAGGTGAATCTTTTGCAGTAGGACGTCACACACTCTAACGAGAATGTCGCACGGAGAAGCGTACACCGGTATAGCGGGGCGGGCCTGATGCTCGGGATCATCGGGGGCACGAGCCTCCTCTTCGCCGACCTGCCGCCGCTCGAGAAGACGACCGTCGCCACGCCCTACGGGAAGGCCGAGGTGCATACCGGAGAGTTCGCGCTCCTCCTGCGCCACCAGCACAACCTTCCCCCGCACCGGATCAACTACCGCGCGTGCCTCGCCGCGCTCGCCGTCCTCGGGGTGGACGAGATCGTCGCCTTCGGCTCCGCCGGCTCCCTGAAGCACGAGATCCCGCCGGGCTCGATCGTCATTCCCACCGATTATTTAAGTGTCACCGACATCCCGTCCATCCACGAGTGCACCATCGGCCACGTCCGGCCCGAACTGGACGCGGACCTGGTCCGCACCCTCGCCGAACTGGTGCCGGACGCCCGGACGGGCGGCGTCTACGCCCAGACCCGGGGGCCGCGGATCGAGACGGTCGCCGAGGTGAAAGCGCTCGCAAAGGTCGCCGACATCGTCGGCATGACGGTTGCAAGCGAGGCGACGCTCGCCCTCGAGCTCGGGATGCGGTTTGCCGCCGTCTGCACCGTGGACAACTACGCAAACGGTCTCGGGGAAGAGACCCTGACCTACGAGCACATCCTCGAAACCTCCCGGGCGAACTGCCGGAGGACCGAGATCATCCTCGAAAAGATTGTGGAGCGACTTGCATGAACGAGATCTTTACTGCCAGAGGTTCTACCCTGATCGCCGGGGTCACCATCGACGGATCGACTGTGGACATCGCGATCGACGAGACCGGCCTGATCGCGGGAATTGGAGAGAACGCGAGGAAGACGATCGACGCCGATATCGTCATCGACGGCTCCGACCGGCTCGCCATGCCCGGCATGGTCAACACCCACACCCACGCCGCGATGACCCTCCTGCGGGGCTACGGGGACGACATGCTGCTGCAGGACTGGCTCTCGCAGAAGATCTGGCCGCTCGAGGCCCACCTCACCGGCGACGACGTCTACGCCGGGACGAGACTCGCGTGCCTGGAGATGATCAGGAGCGGCACCGTCGCGTTCAACGACATGTACTTCTTCATGGACCGGGCCGCAGCGGCGGTCGACGAGATGGGCATGCGGGCGACGTTCGCCTACGGGTTCATCGACCTCGGGATGGAGGAGAAGCGGGAGGCCGAGATCAGGGCGACGAAAGCCCTCACCACCCACATCAAATCGCTCAATAACCCGCGGATCAAAGCCGCCGTCGGCCCCCACTCCATCTACACCGTCTCCCCCGAAGCCCTCTCCTGGTGCGGCGAGTATGCAAAAGAGCAGGAGATCGGCATCCACGTCCACCTCTCCGAGACCGAGAAGGAGGTCGTCGACTGCGTCGCCCGGTTCGGCAAACGCCCGGCATACCTCCTCGACGAGTGCGGCTGCCTCACCCCCCGGACCGTCGCCGCGCACTGCTGCTGGCTCGACGAGGCCGAGTGCCGGCTCCTCGGGGAGCGGGGCGTCTCCGCTTCCCACAACCCCGCAAGCAACATGAAACTCGCCGTCAACCGGGCGATGCCCTACCACTGGCTGAAACAGTACGGGGCGAACATCTCCCTCGGGACCGACGGCTGCGCCTCGAACAACAACCTCGACATGCTCGAGGAGATGAAGTTCGCAGCGCTCCTGCAGAAGTTCGCCTGGAACTCCCCGACCATGCTGCCCGCCGGCGAGGCCATCGGCATGGCGACCGCGGCAGGCGCCCGGGCGCTCGGCACCGGCCCCGGCACCCTGACCGTGGGCGCACCGGCCGACATCGTCCTCCTCGACGCCCGTGCGGCCTGCAACACCCCGCTCTTCCACCCCGACTCGAACGCCGTCTACGCCTGCAACGGCGGTGCGGTCATGACCGTCCTCTGCCAGGGGAGGATCCTGATGCACGAGCGGGAGGTCCCCGGAGAAGAGGAGATCGTCCGCGAGGCCGCCGCCGCCGCCCGGTCGCTCGTCGACCGGGCGGAGCAGGCCTCCTGACCCTATTTTAAAAAAGTGATTACGCGGTCTCGATCTTCGACTCGTCCTCAAGCCCGAGTTCCTCGATCGCCGCTTCCCGCATCTTGAACTTCATGATCTTGCCCGAGACCGTCATCGGGAAATCGTCGACGAACTTGACGTAGCGCGGGATCTTGAAGTGCGCAATCCTGCCGCGGCAGAACTCCTTCACCCCGGCCTCCGTGAGGACCGCGCCGTTGTCGGGCTTGATCCAGGCCATCAGCTCCTCGCCGTACTTCTGGTCCGGCACCCCGATCACGTAGGCGTCGGCGATATGCGGGTGATTGTGGAGGAACTCCTCGATCTCGCGCGGGTAGATGTTCTCCCCGCCGCGGATCACCATATCTTTTAAGCGGCCGACGATCTTGACGTAGTCCTCCTCGTCCATCGTCCCGAGGTCGCCGGTATGGTTCCAGCCGTGCTCGTCGATCGTCGCCCGGGTGGCGTTCGGGTTGTTGTAGTAGCACCGCATCACGCAGTAGCCCCGGGCGCAGATCTCGCCGGTCTCCCCGCGGGGGAGGATCTTCTTCGTGTACGGGTCGACGATCTTGATCTCGGTGTGGGGGAAGGGCTTTCCTACCGTCGAGACCCGCCGGTCCAGGGGATCGGCGGTCGTCGTCATCGTGACGCCGGGCGAGGTCTCCGTCTGCCCGTAGACGATCACGATCTCGGACATGTGCATCTCCTTGTTGACCTCCCGCATCACCTCGGTCGGGCAGGGCGACCCGGCCATGATCCCGGTCCGGAGCGAGTCAAGCCGGTACTTCGGGAAGTCCGGGTGGGAGAGCTCCGCGATGAACATCGTCGGCACGCCGTGGAGCGCCGTGCACTTCTCGTCCTGCACGGCTTTGAGGACCGCCTCGGGGTTGAAGACCGGCGAGGGCAGCACCATCGCGGCGCCGTGGGTGACGCAGGCCATGTTCGAGAGCACCATGCCGAAACAGTGGTAGAACGGCACCGGGATGCAGAGCCGGTCCTCGTGGGTGAACTTCATCCCTTCGCCGATGATGAAGCCGTTGTTCAGGATATTGTGGTGCGTCAGGACGACGCCTTTCGGGAACCCGGTCGTCCCGCTGGTGTACTGGATGTTGACCGCGTCGTCGAAGTCGAGCGACGCCTCGCGCTCCCGGAGCTCCTCGGGGTTGATGAGGTCGGCCTTCTCGTGGAGGTCGTCCCAGGTGTACATCCCGTTGTAGGGGATATCGCCGAGGAAGACGACGTTCTTTAAGAACGGGAACTTGTCGCTGTTGATCCGGCCGGGCTTCGCCTCGAACGCCTCCGGGCAGGTCTCGTAGAACATCCCGACGTAGTCGGAGGTCTTGAACCGCCCCTGGATGAGGAGCGTCTGGACCTCCGACTGCTTCATGGCGTACTCGAACTCGTAGGTCCGGTATGCCGGGTTGATGTTCACCATGATGGCGCCGATCTTTGCCGTGGCGAACTGGACGAGCACCCACTCCGCGTAGTTCAGCGCCCATATGGCGACCCGGTCCCCGCGCTCCACGTCGAGCGCCATGAGGGCGCGCGCAAGGGTATCGACGCGCTCGAGAAACTCCGCGTATGTCCACCGGATACCCTGGTGGACGGAGACGAGTGCGTCGCTGTCCGGGTGCGCCGCTGCGATTCGGTTCAGCATTTCACCGATGGTGATGCCGAGCAGGGGTATCTGCGAGTTCCCACACGCGTAACTGCCCTCAACCATTCTATATAAATGGGTGCCGGTACGGTTATATGATTACTGGTTTTTTCCGGCGCAATCCTTATACTGCATGGCCGTCAAAGATATAGAGGACGGGGGGTCGTGGCCTAGTCCGGAATGGCGACGGGCTCCAGCGGTCTTTGCACGTGATGAACAATGGGTCTCCTGACTGACGGATGATGACCCGTTGGAGCACTGATGCATGTTCGGAGAGACCCGTCGATCGTGAGTTCAAATCTCACCGACCCCACATTCTTATCGCTCTTATCCGATACCCCGGGGTATCCATGGCTATGTACGTCCTCTTTCCGGCGGCCGCCGGGGTACGGGCAGGAACCTCTGCACGCGAGAGCCGCCGCGGAGACGTGCGCACCCGACCACGGGGGGGCAGAATATGCCTTCTCTCAAACCGGATGTCCCGAACATAATGGTATCGCTCGAACCGGGAGGTCTTTAATACCTGTTTCACCAATATTTCAGCACTATCTGAGGGTATCCATATGTATCTCATCGGTGAAGCATTGGTTGGAGACGGCGCAGAACTTGCGCACATAGATCTGATAATGGGAAACAAAGAGGGCGCGGTAGGACAGGCGTTTGCGAACTCCATCTCGCAGCTCTCGAAGGGGCACACGCCGCTTCTCGCGGTCGTCAGGCCGAACCTGCCGACGAAACCCTCGACACTCATCATCCCGAAGGTCACGTTAAAGAAAGAGTACCAGGTGAACCAGATGTTCGGGCCCGTCCAGGCCGCGGTGGCGAAAGCCGTCGCCGACTCGGTCGAGGAGGGCGTCTTTGAGGGGGTCGACATCGAGGACACCGTCATCATGGCGAGCGTCTTCGTCCACCCGACCGCACAGGACTACAACAAGATCTACCGGTTCAACTACGGCGCGATGAAACTCGCGCTCCGCCGGGCGCTCGACCGGTTCCCCGACGTCGAGACGCTCCTGCACGAGAAGGACCGGGCGGCCCACGCGGTCATGGGATTCAAGGTCCAGCGGCTCTGGGACCCGCCGTACCTCCAGGTCGCCATGGACCTCGTCGACAGGAACCACATGAACAGGGTTCTCGACGAACTGCCCCTGAACGACCACCTGATCATCGAGGCGGGCACGCCCCTGATCAAGAAGTTCGGCCTCTCGATCATCTCCGAGATCCGCGAACGCCGCCCGAACGCGTTCATCGTCGCCGACCTCAAGACCCTCGACACGGGCAACCTCGAGGCCCGGATGACCGCCGACGCCGGCGCCGACGCCGTCGTGATCTCCGGCCTCGCGCCCATCTCCACCATCGAGAAGGCGATCGAGGACACCCGCAAGACCGGCATCTACACCGTCATCGACATGCTCAACGTCAAAGACCCCGTCGCCGTGGTCAAGCAGCTGAAGGTGAAGCCGGACGTCGTGGAACTCCACCGGGGCATCGACGTCGAGGATACCGCCTACGCCTGGGGAGACATCCCGGCGATCAAGAAGGCCGGCGGCGAGCGGCTGCTGGTCGCGACCGCGGGCGGCATCCGGCAGGGCGTCGTGAAGGACGCGAGGAAGGCGGGCGCCGACATCCTGGTCGTGGGCCGCGCCATCACCGCGAGCAAGAACATCCAGCACGCGGCCGAAGAGTTCCTCGAGGAACTGAGCACCGAAGAGATCGACCAGTTCCGCATCATGACCGACTTTTGAAGTCGGCCGATATCTTTTTTCCCGCCGGAGAGTTCCCGGCGATGCGGGGACGCAAACCGTCCCGGACATAGGTTAAAGTGAGCAGAACGGCAACGAATAACCATGTCGTTTCCCGGCCCGGTGAACGGGCAGGCTCCGGCCGACGAAGGATCGCCGGAACCCGGGGCGGGCGCGGACGGTTACCGCCGGCTGAACCGGAAGTGCATGCTCTCGATGTACATCGACTACGCCATGTGGTATGCGGTTCTGCTCGTGGCCTACATCCTCACGAAAACCTACGCAGAGGGGTTCCTGGGGTCCTACTACGATCTTATCGGGTACGGCTTCATGCTCGTCCTGGGGATCGCCCTGGTCTACATAGCCGTGGCTCCGCCGGTCTTCTACGCCCGGTACCGCTACCGGATCACCGAAGACCGGGTGGACGTGCGCTGCGGGGTCCTCTTCATCCGCCACACCCTGGTGCCGATCGAGCGGGTGCACCAGGTGGAGATCACCAGAGGCCCGATAAACAACCTGCTCGGCCTCGCGGACGTCACCATAACCACTGCAGGGGGCGAGGCGGACATCAGGTACCTGGAGGTTGACGAGGCGGAGAAGGTGGCCGACCGGCTCAACAACCTGGTCGGGAGGATGCTCCGGGACAGGATGCCGGCGACCCCCATCCCCCGGCCGGGGGCTGCAGACGAATGACCGACGACTGCAGCAGCGATGCGGGCTCCGGCCCCGGGACGGCTGCGGATACCCCAACCCGTCCTGGCGAGAAGATCCGGTGCCACCCGAGCATCATCGCGGAGCGATCGCTCTCGGCGATCGTGGTGCTGGCCGTCATCGCCACGCAGCTCGGCAGGGGTGCCGTACCGGCCGTACTCGCGATCCTCTTCATCGGACTGGTGCTCTTCAACTACCGGCAGTGGAGCCGGACGACCATCCAGTTCAACGAACGGGACGTGGTGGTGGAGAGGAACACCCTCTTCAAGATGAAGAAGACGCTCCCCTACGCGAAGGTTGCGTCGGTGAACGTAAACCGGGGAATCCTGAACAGGGTCTTCGGGACGTCGAGGCTGCTCGTCAACATCAACTCGGGCAGCGGCGCCACGGTGCCGGAAGCCGTCCTGACGTTCCGGCAGGACGTGGCGGAGGAGATACGGGCCGGGATGGCAGAGCGGCTGTACGGCCACGAAACCGTCGCGGAAGAAGAACCGGCCGAACCTCCGGTCTCGTTCACCCCGGCGGACGTGATCGTCCACGGCCTCTTCAGCGTCTCGACTTACCAGACGGTATCGGGTTTTGCGTTTTTGGCCTACTCCGTCGTTCAGATATACGTCTCCACGGTAACGGGAGCGGGAGCGGGCGGTACGGCGCTGGTCTCCCTGCTGATGTTCTTTACCATTCAGCTGGCGCCGTCGGTCTCGCTGATATTCCATTACTACAACTACCGGGTGTACCGCCGGGGCGACACGATATACCTGGAGCACGGCCTGGTACGGACGTATAAGACGTCGTTTGACGCCTCACGGATCAACGCCATCCGGGTAAAGCGAACGCTTGCGGCCCGGCTCCTCCACCGGTCGTGCATCGAGGCGGAGGTGGTGGGGCTCGCGTCCGGGAGCGGGGAGAGCCTCCGCCCCGTCCTCTGTCTCTTAAAAGACGATGCAACGCAGCAGAGGCTTCTCGAAGAACTGGTGCCGGAGTTCGTGGACGAGCACGGCCGGGAGCGGCAGCCCGCGGGCGCGAGGAGCGTGCTCCTGATCCGGGCCGCGTTAGCCTCTCTCGCGCTCGTTCTGGTGACGGCCTACCCCTCTATCTACCTCTACCACGAGACGGCGGCCCTGACCGGGGTCACCGGGCTCGTCCTCCCGTACGCGCTGCCGCTCGCGACGGCAGCAGCCATCCTCGCGATATCCTACGCGACATACGTCTCCTACCGGGTCACGGAGTTCGGCACCGGCACCGACCTCTTCACGTTCGTGAACGGCGCCGTCGACCGCGAGACCGTCGTGATGAACTACGACCGGGTGCAGATGGTCCGGATAACCAGAGGGCCGGTAGCCCGGATCTTCGGCGTCGCCCGGGGGAAGGTATACCTGCTCTCGGCGATCGGAGGGGCGAACGTATCTTCGGGGTATTTCGCCGGGAGCCGTCTTGCCGCCGTCGGCGAGACCGTCATGGAACGGATCGCGAGCGGGGAGTACGATTACCGGAAGAACAGTATCTGAGCGGGATTTGCCGCCTCAGGATGCACGAGAACTGCCGGAACCGGCCTTTGGCGGTCTATCCGAAAGGGATAATGCTCCCCCTGTAGTATACCTCTCATAGAGGACTCCGGTGCACGCAATCATCCACGAGAAGATCCCCGAGATCGCCGGCATCGCGGCACGCCACCGCGTAAAAAGGCTCGGCATCTTCGGTTCGGCGGCAGGGGACCGGTTCGACCCGGCATCGAGTGACATCGATTTTGTCGTCGAGTTCGAGCCGATGACCCCGGTGGAGCATGCACGGGCGTACTTCGGTCTCGCCGAAGACCTGGCCCGGGCCTTCGGCCGCGAGGTCGATCTCGTTGAACTGTCCGCGGTAAGGAACCCGATCTTTCGCCAGGCGGTGGAAGAGACCGCGAGGGAGATCTATGCCGTCGCGTGAGGCACGGAAGTAAATTTCCTAGACTGGTGTTGAAAAATGGATCTGGTGCAAAAACATCAGGGGCGGTATAAGGAAAAAATCGACCTGTTCTTTGGACCGTAGTATTACGCCTACGTTGTCCGAGGATGAGATAAAACATTCCCGGTGCTAAAGGGGAAGTTATATTCCTCCATTGCAGATATGACTAAAGAGCGTATTTGCGGGGTAGTTCGTATGGTGATCGACTTCGAAAAAAACGAAGAGATTATTTTCCAGCTTATTTCAGAGCTTGAAGTTATTGGTGGTTTTGATGTACCAACTACTGTAGACGAAAGAAGAGAAATTGCCAGTTTTATTCTCAAAGTTATCGATGAGGATCTGGAAGAAACACTGGTTGAAGAGATAGATGCTTGGATCTGAAGTCCATGACACGCATGAACAAAACTAAGCTATATGATGCCACTTTTGAAAGATTGACAGCCTTAAAATCCTATAAACTAATATCCGTTAAGAAACGCAGACTAAGAGTGACAGAA